>DYIF01000007.1 GCA_020723765.1 Elusimicrobium minutum | reverse complement strand
GCAGAAATAAACCCTATTGACAACTATACTACTATATAGTATAATATTCTTATGATAAACGATGAACTTATTAAAAAACTCAGACCGAGACTTAAAAGAATAGAAGGACAGATAAGCGGAATATCGAAAATGATAGAAAATAAGGAATACTGCCTAGACATATTCCAGCAGATATACGCCGCAATAGGAGCGCTTAAAAGCGTAAATCTACTCATACTTGAAAATCATTTAAATACCTGCGTAAAAAATGCTATGGCATCAAAAAATGAAAAAGAAATACGAGAAAAAATAAAAGAACTTACGGAAATATACAGGAAATACTGATATGAGAGAAATAACATTAAAAATTACTCCGATATCTTGCGTCGGTTGCGAAAACTCCATAAAACAAGCATTTAAAGGGAAAGCTGGAATAATTTCGGTAGAACCTTCACATATAACAAAAACGGTTAAAATAAAATATGATGAAAACATAATAGACCTAAATAAAATAAACCTAATACTAAAAGAAAACGGAAGAGAGGTAATAAAATGAAAAAGATAAAAATATTAATAGCCAGCTTAATAACTCTTGCAACTCTAAACTCTTATATAAAAGCTCAGAATATAAACAACCAACGGGAAAAAACGGAATTATCGTACAACATAGGAAACCTATTTATATGCCCGGTTTCTGGAGAAAAAATAGAAATAAACAAAGATACTCCCAGATTAAAATATAACGATAAAACATATTATTTTTGTTGCACGAAGTGTCTTGAACAATTTAAAAAAGAAACGGATAAATATTTAAAAGGAAGCGACGAAAATTCTTTAATAGGAAACAAACTAATATGTCCTGTAATGAAAACTGAGTTTGTTCTTAAAGCAGATTCCCCCAAAATCGAATATAAAGGAAAATCTTATTATTTTTGTTGCCCGGATTGCGTGGAAAAATTTAAAAAAGATCCAAATAAATATATCGTAAAAACTTCAAAAACAAAAAACATCAAACACTGCGGAAAAGAAGAAGATAAAAATAAAAGCAAAAAATGCGGGAAATGCCCAGAGCATGAAAAGATGATGACTAATTAGAACAAAACCAGTTTTTTATTTTTTTGCAAATCTTAACCACGCTTAACATAACAGGAACCTCAACCAAAACTCCTACCACCGTAGCAAGCGCCGCACCAGAATCGGCTCCAAACAAAGCTATCGCGGTAGCCACCGCTAGTTCAAAAAAATTACTCGCTCCTATTAAAGCTCCAGGAGCCGCCACACAAAACTCAACCTTAAATTTCCTCATAAGCCAATAAACAATAGTTGAGTTAAAATAAACCTGTATAAGTATGGGTATGGATATCAAAACTACGTGAAAAAATCTGGACGTAACGTTATCTGCCTGAAAAGCGAAAATAAAAACGAGGGTTATCAATAAAGCCGTTATTCCGACCGGACCGAATTTCGGCAAAAATTTTACATTAAACCACTCTTCTCCGTGAGATTTTATTAAAATGTTTCTCGTAATAAATCCAGCGGAAAGCGGTATAACAACAAATATGAAAACGGCCCACAAAAGAACGTTAAAAGGAACGGTAAGAGCGGATGCCCCGGTTACAAGAATCTTTACTATCGGAGCAAACGCGACAAGCATTATCAGATCGTTTAATGCAACCTGAACCAGAGTATAAGCGGCGTCCCCATCAACCAGATAACTCCATACAAAAACCATAGCGGTGCAGGGAGCGGCCGCCAAAATAATAACCCCGGCTATATACTGTTGCGCCGCCTCTGGACCTATCCACGGGACAAAAATATGTTTAAAAAACAACCAGCCGAAAAAAGCCATTGAAAAAGGTTTTATAAACCAGTTAACAAATATGGTAATTAAAAGCCCTTTCGGTTTTTTACCGACATTTTTAAGCGACGTAAAATCTACTTTTAACATCATAGGATAAATCATAAGCCATAATAAGACGGCTATCGGTATATTTATATGAGAATCCTTGCCGAATTCCAGCCTTCTCAAACTATCGGTCATAACCGGAAAATTTTTCCCCAGAATAACGCCTATTACCATACACAAAATTACCCATACGCTCAAATACTTTTCAAAAAAATTCATTTTCTTTTCCATAACTTCCTCTTATTAAATATTCAGTTCTTCTATAAACTTTTTTATTTCGTCTCTTATTCTTCTATAATGATTCAGAGCTTCTTCTTCGGTCTTAGAGTCTTTGGCGAGAGCGGGAGGGTCTTCGAAACTATGATGAAGCTTTAAAACCGTTTTTCCAAACCATAAGGGACAGGTTTCCTTCGCCTTGTCGCATACCGTTATTACAGCGTAAAAATCGATTCCTTTAAATTCGTCGACATGTTTGGACCTATTGTTTGAAATGTCTATACCCGCCTCGGACATAACTTTTATCGCTTTCGGATCAACAAAAGAAGGTTTTGTCCCCGCCGAATATACTTCAAATTCCTCCGAGGGCAGTATTTTTTTAGCCCACCCCTCCGCCATCTGACTTCTACAGGAATTTCCCGTACATAAAAAAAGTATTTTTTTCATTTTAATATCCTTTTTGCGCATAAACGGTTACGCTTGAAGCGAAAAACTTAAGCCGATTTCCCTTTCCGGAAGTTATATGATCGCAACCTGCGCCGGAAAAAGAGTATTTTTTTGAAACGAGTATTTTTACATTTTTAAATCCGGCTTTTTTAATAGCGGACAGATAATCCTTCTTTAATAAAGCCCCCGAAAGACAGGCGGAATAAAGGTCTTTATCGTTTTTTAATTTTTTCGGCAATTTTTTATCAAGGACGATATCGCTTACCACCATTTCGCCGCGGGGCTTTAAAATTCTATAAATTTCTTCAAATACCTTTTTTTTATCGGGAGAAAGATTTATAACGCAATTGGATATGACCAGATCCGCGACATTATCTTTAACCGGAATATCTTCTATAAACCCTTTTTTAAATTCTACGTTATTAAGCCTCGTTTTTTCTTTAAATTTTCGAGCGTTTTTCTTTGCCAATTTTATCATCTCTTCGGTCATATCAACCCCGATAACCTTGCCGTTCTTGCCGGCGAGTTGAGCGGCTATAAAAACATCTTTACCGGCGCCGCTCCCAAGATCGACAATCGTCATTCCATTTTTTATTTTTGAAAAAGCGACCGGATTGCCGCATGAAAGCCCCAAATCCGATTCCGAGATAAGAAGACTCGAGCTCTCTCCGCATCCGCAATCAGACGAACAACAAGAAATCTTATTTTTTGCGACTTTTGAATAAGCCTTTTTTACCGATAACCTTACATCTTTCATTTTTCCTCCTTTTATTTTCGCAGGCGGTAAAACCAAGTTTTTCTAAATCGTTCTTCGCTATCTTTTCGTTTTTTATTCCGTTCAAAACATCCAAAATTATTTTTTTAAACTCTTCATCTTTTAGATTAAGCGAATAATAACTCCACCAACCTTTTCTTCTTTCGTTTAAAATCCCGATTTTCTTTATTTTTTTTATATGCTTTGTAACCGCCGGTTGAGATATGTTTAAAATTTCCGTAATCTCGCAATTACAAACCTCCCTTCGATATAAAAGATTTATTATTCTAAGTCTCGTTTTATCGGAAAGAACTTTTAAAATATTTGCGATTTTCATAATTATATAACCATAGGGTTATATAAATTTTACTTTTTTTAACAAAAAAACCAAAACCTGTTTTATAAAATTTGACACAAACGCTAATATTTGTTAAAATATTATTGAGAATAATTCTCAATAACTATGAATAGATTTAGATGTTGCGCAAAAGAAAGATTAAGAAAGTGTTTTAATTCAGAAGGTGGAAGATTAACATTTCCGAGAAGATTAATTCTCGATTTTTTACATTCAAACAAAGGGCATTTTACGGCCGAAGAAATCTACGACTCGCTTAATAAAAAAAACTTAAACATATCTTTAGCCACGGTTTACAGAACTTTAAATTCTTTATGGCAAAGCGGAATTTTAAAGAGATTCGATTTTGGAGAAGGAAAAGCGGTATACGAATTATCCGAAGAACATCAAAACCGAAAACATCATCATCATTTAATATGCAAAAATTGCGGGCAAATAATAGAATACGACGATTTTATAGACGAAGAGACGGCTCTTTTTAAAAAATTGGAAAAACAGCTGTCGGAAAAACATAATTTTAAAATAGAAGGGCATAATCTATATTTCTACGGATTATGCCATAAATGCGAAATTAAAAAACAAGGGAATTAAAAGGAGGTATTTATGCTATACGGAGATGGAACCGGACCTATGGGTATCGGAAGAGGAAGAGGGCTTGGAAGAGGCCCTTGCGGAAGAGGATTAAGAAGAGGATATGCATACGGAGGAATGAGCGGCTATGGGAGAGGATATCGAGAAAATTATCAATTTTCCAAAGAAGATGAGATTAATATATTAAAAAAACAAAAAGAAGCCATAGAACAAGAGCTTAACGAAGTTAATAAAAGAATAGAAGAAATAGAAAAATAAGCTAAAGTTGGTTTTCTTTTAAAAAAGGAGGTTATTATGAAGATAGGTATTACTCTTGATGAAAATAAAGGGCTTGAAAGCAAGGTATCGATGCACTTCGGCCAATGCGGGTATTTTATGATTGCGGAAATAGAAAACGGACAAATCAAAAAAAGCGAGATTATAGAAAACAAATCGGCTCACGGCGGAGGAGGATGCAAATCCGTTCCGTTTTTGTTATCTTACGATATAAAATATTTAATATCGGGAGGCATGGGAGCCGGAGCAAAAACAAAACTCGAAAACTCCGGTATTAAGGTATTTTATTTCGATGGAAAAGCAAACGAAGCAATAGAAAACTTTATAAACGACAATCTTAAGCCTATGGATATTTGCAAAGAGAATCATCACGATCACGGGCATACTTGTCATTAAAATTATGACTATATCCGATTTTTTAAGAAAAAAAGCGGCTTTAAAACCTAAAAGAATACTTTTTCCTGAGTCTGATGACGAAAGAATAATAAAAGCGGCTATTGAGATATCCAATTTAAAAATAGCGATACCTATACTCTTATCCGATAAAAAAATAGAAGGACTCGATACTTTAGACGAAAACGACGGGGAGATGAAAAAAAGAGCCGTTTGTTTCGTACAAGAAACAAAAAAAATATCCGAAGAGGAAGCCAAATCTTTCATATCCAACAAAATAAACTTCGCCACGGTTCTCGTTTATTTGGGATATGCCGACGCTCTGGTGGCCGGGGCTAATACGTCTACGGCGGACACATTAAAACCTTCTTTATATTTAAGAAAACTATATCCGGGAGTGCCGCCCGTAACTTCTTGTTTTTTTATGGAAACCAAATTAAACGGAGAAAATAAAACTTTTGTTTTTTCGGATTGCGCTTTAAACCCAGAACCGTCTCCGGCGATGCTTGCGCAAATTTCAAACTCGGCGGCAAAAGCGGCAAAAAATATTCTGGATATCAAACCCTATGTGGCGCTTTTATCTTTTTCCACAAAACAAAGCGCAAATTCTCCCTCCGTCGAAAAAGTAAGAACGGCTCTCGAGATCGCAAAATCAAAATTTCCGGACCTTATAATAGACGGAGAGATGCAGGCGGATGCGGCGATAATAGATTGGATAGGAGAAAAAAAAGCTCCCAATAGCCCGGTTGCGGGAAAGGCTAATGTTTTGATATTTCCGGATTTAAACAGCGGAAACATAGCGTATAAACTCGTCGAAAGGCTGGCGAACGCAAAAGCAATAGGGCCGATTATTTTAGGACTAAATCCGCCGGTAAACGACCTTTCGAGAGGTTGTTCCGTTGACGATATAATAGATGTGACGGCGGTAAGCTCAATTCAAGGAGGTTTTTATGAATCAAACATTTAAATGGATAGCCGCATTTGCGGTGGCCTCGACATTGGTAAACGGAATCGGCATATATATGATATATAAATCTAAAAAATGGGTTGAAAAATTTAAGAACTTTTTTTTATGCTTTGCGGCCGGAGTTCTTATCTCTACCCCTCTTCTTATAAGTCTTCCTCACGCTATGGAAAACAACGAAAAAGCCGGAATTTTCGCCTTGGCCGGATTTCTTTTTATGCTCGTAATAAACAGATTTATATCGGAACATAGCGAAGAGAAAAATTTTTCTTTCGGTATAACCGGAGCCATAGCCATAGGATTTCATTCTTTCGTAGACGGAGTCATATATACCATAACTTTTTCCGCATCGGTCATAATAGGAGTTTTGTCGGCGACCGGTCTTGTGGCTCACGAGTTTGCCGAAGGAGTAATAACATATACTTTCCTCTTGGCAGGCGGTTTTTCGCCTAAAAAAGCGGCCGTATACGCTTTCCTTGTCGCTGGTATAACCACGCCCATAGGAGCTTTTATAGTTTATCCTTTCGTATCTAATCTGGATAAATCCATAATACAACTACTAACTTCTTTTACTGCGGGAATATTAATATACTTTTCCGCATCTCACCTCATACCCGAGGCAAGAGAAAGCAAGGAAAAACATTCAATATTAGCTTTATTAATGGGTTTATTTTTTGCGATTTTTCTATCGTTTATGCATAAACATTAAAAATTTGATAGAATTATCTTCGGAGGGAAAATGAAAAAAATTATTCTTTTTTATGTTTTTTTAACCTTATCGACATATTCCGCATACTGCGGAATAGTTTTAAAATCGGAAACGGAATACAAAACGGAAAAAGACAAAAACAAAATAGAAACGACTCAGTATTTCGAAGCCGATTATTCGAGAATCGAAACAAAAGTAAAATTTAAAGACGAAAAAGGAAAACAAGAACAAAATTCCGTAGTGATAATAAGAAACGACAAAAAACTTATATGGACGATAATCCCGGAGCAAAAAGGTTACTGCGAATTTAGTTTTGAAGAGCTCAAAAAATATGCAAACTCCGGATCCAATTTGATACCGGAAGGCGTAAAAATCCCAAAAGACATGAAGTTTGAAAAAACAGATAAAACGGAAAAAATAGCCGGATTTTTAACTACGGAATACGATTTCAAAAAAGACAAAGAAAAAGGCAAAGCATGGATAACCGAAGACACAAAATTAAAATTAATAACCGAATTTTATAATAATATGTTAAAAGCCATGGGAACAAACTCATCCAAAACAAACGGAGTTTCTTTAAAATTCGAATCGAAAGCCGAAGAGATAGTTTATAACACGGAGGTTAAATCGGTAAAATTTCAGGAAAATCCAAAAGACATTTTCGAACTTCCTCGCGATTATTCCAAATTAAACAAAGACATATGGAAAGAGTATCAAAAAAATTTTGACTCAAGCGTTATTATAAATCAATTTAAAAATCAGATAACCGAACGTGCTGAAAACCAAGTAATTGATGCAAGCAAAAATGCTATCCAAAAAGGACTTAAAGAAATAATAGGTTTCAAGTAACAATACTCTAAAATTTATAATTTATTCCCAAAGACGGCATATGAGCGAAAGACTTATACTCTCCGTTTAAAGCGTTTGCGAACAAATCGTCCTCGACACTCGAGTCGATTTTTCTTTTGATAAAAAGAATATAAGAATAGCTAAAATCCATGGAAATATTATTTTTAATCCAACCCAAACCCAAAGAAAAAGCGATTCTATCCGAATCGGGGGTTCTGGAGTCGAAATGTTTTTCTGGAACCGGATTTTTATCGTAGAAAAAACCGGCCCTAAGCTTCAAATAATCTTTATAATCGTATTCTGTTCCAAACCTGTAAGCCCATACGCTTTTCCACCTTTTGTAATATGTTATATCGCCCGAAGATTTTTTAACTACGAGTTTATCGTACCTCGACCAGTTAGTGCGGTCTAAGACAAAAGAAAAAAGCCATTTCCTAAATTTATATGAAGAGCCCAACTGAAAGGTATCCGGAAGATTTATCTCGGTCGAAGCTTTTTCTTTTAATATTCCTACATACTCCACGCTTCCATCCGCTTTTACATTGGCGTTACTTCTGTAGTTTAAACCGAAATTCCAATTGTCGTCGTACTTATAAAAAACCGAAAGGTTATACCCCCATCCTTCTCCGGTTGCCGACATTTTAACTTCCACATTGGGTTTTGAGTTTAAAACCGCTTTGGATATATAAATATAATCAACTCCGAAACCCAAAGAAATTTTTTCGTTTAAAAGATAAGAAAGATTTAAGTTATAGTTATTTACAACAAGATCGGAGATAGTGGCTATTTTGGAAGTTTTGGAATTCAAACCCCAATCGGTCTGAAGGCCGAAAGGAACCGTATAGCCTAAACCCGCGGAAAATTTTTCGTTTATTTTATAAACTCCAAAAAAATAAGGAGGTATATGCAAAACCTTAGATATCTCATCCTCGCCCCCGTTATAATTATGTTTCATAGACGGGTAAATCATAACGGTTCCTAAAGATACGAGGTTTCCTTTTAAAAAACTCATACCCGCCGGATTATACCACACGACCGAAGCGTCATCGGCTATTGCGGTCATCGCGTTGCCCATGCCGTTGGCTTTGGAGCTTTGTTCGGATAGCCTAAAGCCGGAGGAATACAAATTAAAAGAAAAGAATATAAATAAAAACAAACTTACAAAAAAATCCCTAACCATAAAAAGATATTATAAAAAAAAATTATCAACGATATATGATTAGAATCAACAATTAAAAATAAAGATTATTTCAATATTTCCTTTAAACTTTCAATGCCTGGAACTCTTCCGGAAAACTTAACCTCTCCGTTTATCGCAAGCGCCGGAGTCATCATTACTCCCATATCCGATATTTTATTTATGTCCGATATTTTTTCCATCTCGTAATCAAGACCCAACTCTTTCGCCGCGGCTTCTGCGTTTTCATATAACTTATTACACTTCGGACAACCCATTCCAAGTATCTGTATTTTTATTTTCATTTTATCCTCCGGTATAATCAAAAAAACATTCCGTAAAACCAACCGACTACACTAGACATAATAACGACTAAAGAGACATATACGACGGTTTTTCGGCTGCCCATTATCTTGTTTAATATAAGCATGGACTGAAGCGATAACGCAGGTCCGCTAAGAAGCAACGCAAGCGCCGGCCCTTTACCCATACCGCTTCCCATAAGTCCTTGTAAAATGGGAACCTCGGTTAATGTGGCAAAATACATAAAAGCGCCGACTATAGACGCAAAAAAGTTTGCGAATATGGAATTACCGCCTACCGCAAACTTAACCCAATCGGACGGAATTATTCCTTCATAACCGGGCCTTCCTAAAAAAAATCCGGCGGCAAAAACCCCGTAAAAAAGCAATGGAATTATCATTTTGGCTAAAGACCAGGTCTGTTCAAGCCAACTACCCAATTCGTTGTCTTTCTCTTTTAAAAGGACAACGGATAAAACCAAAATACCGGCAGTCATAGCGACTTCATAACTTCCGAATGTAAACCAAAATAACAAAGGAACAAATATTATAAAAAATATTTCCACAGCCGAGGCTTTTAACCATTTATACAAAGAATAGCACATCAAAAGAAAAAAGAATAAAGTAATCTTCCATTTATTTAAAAAAACAAAATACCACAATCCATCCTCTTCTATAGGCCTTCCCCAATTTGTAAAAACCAAAATACCTACAAGCGAAGCGAAATAAACGGCCGTTTGATATAAAGGCCTTGTATTATAATAAACCGCGGTATTATCCTTTTTTTCATCTTCTTTCTTATCTTTAAAAATAAAACTCATTATAAGACCTATTATTATTCCAAAAATTATTGAAAAAACAGCCCTTGCCGCTCCCATTTCAAAGCCCAAAACCCTTGCCGTCAATACTATCGCTAAAACATTTATAGCCGGACCGGAATAGAGAAACGTAGCGGCCGGACCTATACCCGCGCCTTTTTTATAAATACCCGCAAAAAGCGGAAGTATTGTGCATGAACAAACCGCAAGAACGGTTCCGGATACCGAAGCTACGGAATAAGAAAGAATTTTATTGGCACCCGAGCCGAAATATTTTAAAACCGAATCCTGGCTGACAAAAACCGCTATCGCACCCGCAATAAACAAAGCCGGAATGAGACATAAAAGAAAATGTTCTCGAGCATACCACTTAACAAGATACAGACCCTCAAAAATCGCATTATTAAATCTCTGATAACCGACAGGCAGAAAATAAATAGTCAAAAAAGCGCCAAAAATATAAAAAAACGGCTTTAATTCATCTTTCCAGTTCATAATCTCCTTTTTTTGTTTATACAATCGAATACCTGTTTTGAGGTTTCGACCAAATCAAAAATGCACTCGCAGGTAAGACGATAATAAATATTGTTTCCGTCTCTTTCCTCATAAACAAGCCCGGCATTTTTAAGAACGGAAAAATGTTTAGATATCGCGCCGAAACTCATATTAAGTTTTTTGGCAAGTTCGCATACGCATATCTTTTTGTTTCTTATTTCTTCCAAAAGATATATCCTTACGGGATTTGAAACGGCTTTTAAAATCAAGGCGTTTAGTTTTTGTTCTTTTTTTATCGGCTCGTACATAAATATTCTCCACGACCGCTTTCTGGTCTTTAACTATTTTACAAAATAGTAAAATAGATGTCAATACCGTTTACTGCTTACTATTATTTTATTATTTCAGATACAGTATAATCTCTTTAATTTTAATGAATATATTACAGATTATAAATTGATAGTCCAGTAGAAACTTTTATTTTATAAATATTAAACTATATAGTTCAATTAACCGCAAATCGCATTTTTACATTTTTTCTCGTATATATTTATCTCTGTTAATTCTACAGGACAATACCATGAAATACAAGGCGACCCCAAATCAGGACCGGAAAAAGCGTTACAATGTGTTGCCAACTGGCACTTGTGCGGCTTTTCTATATTTTGTTTTTCCTCCCAATTTTTACATTCCTTTAAATTACAACTTTCTTTGCAAACATCGCTATTTTCAGTAGAATTGCAATAAATAATATCCCATTGATAACAATTGCCGTTTTCGCTTTTAGCGCATCTCGTATCACAGGATTTTGTATAAATCTTTTTTTCAATAACTCTCCATAAACACTCGCTATAAAGAAAAGAACAGAAAACAAATAAACATAAAATACTTAACCTTCTTTTCATTTTACCTCCTCTTTAAATTTAACGTTTAATTTCTTTTCAATTTCCTCTTTTGTAGGACACTCTTTTATAAATTCTCTCCCGCTCTGTCGATACAAATCATAACATAAACCGTAAACTTTACGTTCTTTATCCGAATTACTGTTAGTAGTGCATTTTTTATATTGTTTTAAATCTTCTATGGCTTTATCGTATTCTTTAATTATTCTATATACTCTTGCTCTTTCAAAATATTCGGCGCTTGGCTGAAAAGTATCGGATTTTATCGCTTTTGTGTAATAACTTAAGGCTAACTTTAAATCTTTAATAACAGTAGTTTCATAAATATACCCAAGCCTATCATATACCTGCATTCTAAACGGGATTCCCCATATATCTAAATCCTTATCGCTTTTACTGTTTTTTATCGCTTCTTTAAGGTCGCTCACCGCTTTTTCGCATATAGATTTATCATTTCTACTATAACACATTCTCGTATAAAGCTCCCCTCTCTCAAAATATGCGTCTTTATTTCCGCCGTTCATCTCTATTTCTTTTGAAAATATTTTTATAGCCATATCCGGATACTTCTCTTTCATCTCTTCAAGCGCAAGACCAGCTTTTACTCTCTCATGCGGATACATCTCACGCTTTATGTTTATAAGCTCAAAAACATAATCTCTAAGTCTTTTGTTTTTGTCCTTTTCCATTTTTAATTTATCTTCGGCTTCTTTTAATATCTTTTCAAACTCAGACTGAGTTATATATTCGTTTGTATCGGTTTTTACGGCGCTTTGCGTCGGGTTTATGGATACCTCCTTACTAACCGCATTATCATCGGAAAAAACATTGGAGCTAAAAAATAGACCTATAACGATTATTATGATTTTCATTACTCCTCCCACTTATATATTGTAAAAAAAAAAAAACGATTATGTCAAATTTTATTTGTAAAAGCGATTTATAATTAAGATAAGTTTTTTCTTATAATATCTTTAAAAATCCAATTTTATCGAGGATTGGATTATATTTGTCGATTCCCAGGCTTTGGAGGATTTGTCTTCCTGAATTATATAACTTAAACCCAAAGTCAAATTTGAAGATATTTTTCTGGAACCGGATATGAAAAGCCTGTTTCTGTAAAAATTATACGGCCTTGAGCCGGTAAGGTCCATTCTAAGCTCGTCGGAAATCAAAAAAACATTTTTACCGTTTTTTAAAGAAACCGATATTCTCGGCCTATGATAATCGAATTTGGACGGTGAAGTTAAAAAATAATAAAATCTGTCCATAATTTTAAAAGATAAATTATCCGAAACGACAATATCGTAAAAAAAGCCAGGAACGATATAGGTAGAACCCTTCCAGGTTTTATCAGATTTTAAAGAGGACTCCGAATAAAATTCCAGATAGCCGCCGAAGTTTTTATAAAACTTATTTGAATAGTTTACGGTTATAAACTGAAAATAAGAATCAGATACGGTTTTTGAAAAATAATTATAATACCCCAAGCCCAAGTTTTCTTTATCCGAAATTTTATGAGAAGCCAAATTTTCGGACCAATACTGCCAATCGGCGGAAAAAGAATTTTGGGCGAAAAAAATAAAAAAACAAATTAAAATATTTTTCATTTTTTCTCCTTATTAATGAGTCTTTGTTTTTGAAGGCAAGGCGTTCCAGATTTTTAAAGACAAAATAAATCCTATAATTGTAAAGGGTATTAGAAATATAGGCCATTTAATCCAGTTGGAAGGGTCTTTAGCGACTTCTCCTACCGGAGTTATATATCCTATAACTATGGATTGCAAACCGGTTCCCAGATATACCATACCGTCCACTATTCCGGTTGCGGCTCCCGCGTTTTTAGAACCGCCGAAATCGGTGGTAGCTGTGCCTGAAAGTATACCGTGTATTCCGGTTACCGCCATAGATAAAACCATAGCCGAAGCCCCCGCCCACCATAGGTTTCCGTTAAGTTTTAAAACCATAATTAAAATTGAAAAAAACATAACGGCGTAGAGTATCGCGGCCATAGGCGCTCTTCTTGAGTTAAAAAATTTATCCGAGCACCAGCCGGTTAAAAATGAACCCAAAAGGCCAGCTATCAAAAGCACAAGCCCCCAGTTCTTTGTCACCCAGAAACTGTTTTTAAATCCCAACTCGGAAGCGAATATAGGATACCATTGCATTATACCGTTTCTTAAAACTCCGCTTGAAAGCTCGATAAAACATACTATTATCAAAACGGGATGTGTGAGTATTTTAATAAAAACACGATTTATGGGTAATCTATCTCCGGTTTGGGATAGAGAATCTTCGCCGGTATCGAAATTATTGTGGCCCGCATCGGCAGGAGTATTTTTCAAGAATATAAACATTATAATCCATAATACCGAAAGTATTACCGCCGGGACAAAAAAAAGCGCCCAGTCCTGATTTACTCCCGTTCCGCCAAGACCGAATATATAAGCGAAAACTTTAGCGAAAAAAGAAGGATTTTCCCCTCTAACGGCTCTCGAGGCTTCGGCTACCGCAAACCCCCAGTCGAATGCGAAATACAACCCGAAAGCTATCATAGAGCCGAATATCGTGGAAAAAGTCCCTCTTTCTCTTACATGAAACCACGGAGCTTTAACGGTGACTATTGATATGGCACCGTAACTTTGAAAATGCATATTCAAAGCGTAGAGTATTAAAAACGAGTGAAACACGGATATATTCCAATGCCAGTTATATATTCCGTAAACCACAAGCCCCATTAAAAAATTTACCATTATAGTGCCCGCGGTTCCTATAAGCATTGAAGCCCTTCCCCCGACTTTATCGGTTAAAGGTCCGGTTATTAGAAAAGAAAGAGAATAAACCCACGCGCCCACGGCGAATATTTCTCCAAACTGCGCCTTGGTCATTATGTTATCGCCGAAAACGCTTTTGCTAACGGTGAGGTTATACCTGCCCATATACATAAAAGCGTAGGCAAAACCTAAGGGCACCCAGTTGAGAGCCCTTCTAAAACGATACGATATTGAATGTTTAGGTGGTTCCATAATTAAATTATATAATTTACGGATGTAAATTTAATGTAAAAGAATTATTATTTTATCAGTTCTATGAGAGCCGTTAAAGCGGGTAAAAGCAACGAGCCTACCATA
This sequence comes from Elusimicrobium minutum, assembly GCA_020723765.1. Taxonomy (GTDB): domain Bacteria; phylum Elusimicrobiota; class Elusimicrobia; order Elusimicrobiales; family UBA9959; genus JAAYVG01. Next base: position 78,986 of record DYIF01000007.1, on the reverse strand, counting down.
GCCTCTCCCGCTATCATACCCGAGGCCATAGGTGTTGCGTAAACGTCAAACGATTTGCCTTCACCCGGAGAAAATTTGTGCCAGACAAACGCAAATACGCTTCCTAAAGCTATGCCTATGTTTAAAGAAGCGGGAAGTATAAGGGCAAAACCCAAAGCGGCCGGTATCGGAACCCACCAGAAACGGGTTATCTCGTTGCCTTTTTCGTCTTTTTTCTTAAAAGACAAAAGCAACTCAAAAAATATGCCTATAAAAACCGCTATTACCGAAGCTTTCAAAGCGCCGTAAGGAAGATATGAAAGCCCTTTTTCCATAACTATGGCTAATGTCGCTATCTTAAGACCCGTCGGAGCCGAAAGCTGACCGGGATTTAATCCTATGCCGTAAGTTTTTTCAAGCATATTAAACATAACCGGGGTAAGAAAAGCTCCTATCGGGACTACGAATAACTGGGCTATTATTAATGTTCTGAATTTTCCTCCTAACCTTTGAGCAACCCAGAAGGAAGGAACCACATTTTCGCTTGTCGCCTGAGGATTTGCGCTTATGTATGCGGCGGTCAGGTTAGATCTTATTTGGCTCGGCCAGATAAGGCCGTATAAAAACTGGGTTGCGTTTGCCATAAGCGAAACCGGGCCGGAACCCGTTATTCCGAGCACCCTTAATCCCGCGACTATCAATATAGGTTGTATCGCGACCGCAAGCATAACCTCGGTCCATGGCATATCGAACCACTTGCCGGTCATCCATACAAGAAGAATTACGCTTATTACTATTCCGCTAACGGTCCACCATAGAGGTATGTATTCGTCCGCAAGAGATTGTATCTTCGGCTCTTCTTCCATTTTATTTCTGTTAAAAAAATGTTTTATAACGGGTATCGAAACGCTTGTCAAAGCAGCCGCTATCATCATGGCGGTCGCGGGCCACATCATCCACTGAACCACGTATTTAAAATGCGAAGAAGAATTAACAAACTCTCCGGCCTTTGAGCAGTTGGCGTTTAAAAATTCCAGGACTTTCGTTTGTTCCGGGCCCGAGAGGGAAGAATACGAGTTTAACATATTAAGACAGTGGTTAAAATTTTCCCCGCTTACTCCGGATAAAGCCGCATATTTTGCGACCACATCTCCGAAAGCGCTTACTATCCATGTTCCAAGCAACCCCGAAAGCCCTACCGAAAGCGGAACCAGCATTCCTATTCCAAACGCCGCAAACTCAGGCCCCAGAGCTATATTCAAGGATTGATTTCCGACTATCGGCTGCAAAACTCCCATGCCGTCTCTCAGGAAAGTTAAAAATCCGGAAGAGCCTGTGCTTATCATAAGTATCTTTCTTCTTTTTTGGGTTATCTCGCTCGCATTGGGGTCCGACAATGTTTGAGCGACGCTTAATGTGGCTTTGCTTGCCGGCCATGGAAGGGTTCTATCTTTTAGTATGGAGCTTCTTGGAAATATCCCCATAAAAATACCTAAGTTTGCCGAAACCAATAACCATAAAAACATCTGCCAGGTCGTCAAATTAAAACCGATATCTCTACCGAATATATTTTGTATGTAAAAAAAGGCCGAGAGTATTACGACCATAAAAGCTATTCCGGAAACCAGACCTATCATCGTTTGAACGATGTTCAGCTGAATGGCGAGTTCGCTTTTGGACATTCTGTGAGCGAAAACATACGCCACCAAAAACATTCCGGCCATTGTCAAATCAACGCTCTGACCCAATTTTAAAGTGACATAAGGAGTCGCCGCCGAAGCTATCGCGCAAAGAAAAAAACCTATTATCATCACTTTCCAGTTAAATTCTTTCATATAAAGCCTCTTTTAAAAAAACGAAAACATATAATTATATATTATAAAATAAAAAAATTATTCTAAAAAGTTTGTTATAATCTTAATATGAAACTGCTTGTGGTATCAAACAGACTTCCTTTTACTCTAAAATTAAAAGAGAACGATTTTATTTTTACCCCGAGTTCCGGAGGGCTCGTATCCGGAATAAGTTCTTATCTCGATTATCTTAAAAACTCAAACATAGATTCTCTCGAATATGTATGGATAGGCTGGCCGGGAGTATTTATAAACGAAGAAATGAGACAAAAATTCGAGTCCAAAGCGAAAGAGCAAAATGTGGTCGGAGTTTTTATAAAAGACGAAGAGATGGAGGATTTTTATCAGGGGTTTTGCAATAAAACAATATGGCCGCTTTTTCATTATTTTCAAGCATATACGACTTATAAAGAAGAACATTATCAAACATATAAAAAAATAAATCAAATATTTGCGGACAAAATATGCGAAATAGCCCAGGAAGGAGATATTGTCTGGATACACGATTATCATTTGATGTTAGTTCCAAATATGGTAAGAGAAAAACTCGGAGGAAAAGTTAAAATAGGATTTTTTCTGCATATACCTTTTCCATCGTTTGAAGTATTCAGACTTCTTCCCACTCAATGGAGAGAAGAAATACTCAAAGGACTACTGGGAAGCGATCTTATCGGTTTTCACACAAACGAATATACATATTCTTTTTTGAGAGCGGTGCTCAGAATTCTGGGAACAGATCATAACTTAGGTAAAATATATTGGGACGAAAGAATAATAAAAATCGATACCTTCCCCATGGGCATAGACTTCGAAAAATTCAACGCGCTCAGCAAAAAAAATGAAATACAGGAAATTTCAAAAAAATTAAAAGAAAAAATAAAGGCCGAAAAGATAATATTTTCAGTCGATAGACTGGATTATACCAAAGGGATAATCAATAGATTATTGGGTTTTGAAGACTTTATAAAAAACAATCCGGAATATCATAAAAATATCACATTCTATCTCCTTCTGGTACCTTCAAGAGTCGCTATAGATAGATATCAAGAATTGAAAGATGAAATAGACAAAAAAATAAGCCAGATAAATAGCACCTACGGCTCAATCGATTGGCAACCTATAATTTATCTATGGAAACACATTCAAATGGACGAGCTTGTGGCCACATATCTCGCTTCGGATATTTGTCTTATAACTCCTCTGAGGGACGGGATGAATCTCGTAGCCAAAGAATATATAGCTTCCAAGTCCGATTTTAAGGGAGTGTTAATACTAAGCGAAATGGCCGGCTCGGCAAAGGAGCTTATAGAATCGTTGATAATAAACCCTAACAGCATAAAAGAAATATCGAACGCCATAAAAAAGGCGCTAACGATGGAAGAACCCGAGAAAAAACAAAGATTGATCGATATGCAAAAAAGACTTAAAGAATACGATGTAATATCCTGGGCCAAAGATTTTATAGAAAACATCGAAAACATATACAAAGAAAACAACAAAATAACAACTGTATTTATAAACGAAGAGAATTTATCTAAAATAATTAAAGATTTTCAAAAAGCGACCAGAAGGATAATAATAAGCGACTACGACGGAACTCTTATCGATTTTATAAAGGATTTCAATCTCGGAACCCCGGACAGAGAATTAACGGAGACGATAAAAGAACTTTGCGAAGTTTCGACTTTTTTTATAGCCACGGGAAGACCCATTAAATTAATAGACGAGTTTTTTAAAGGAATCGACATCGGCATTATAGCCGAACACGGCAGCTGGATAAAAAAACCCAACGGAACATGGAACGAACTCTTTAAGGAAAATACGGATTGGAAGAAAGAAATACTTCCGATTATGCAAAGATATAAAAACAGATTGCCTAATTCGGCCATAGAAGAAAAATCCTTTTCCATAGCGTTCCATTACAGAAGATCGGACCCGGAAATGGCGAATTTAAGAATACACGAAATGATAGACGAACTAATAAATTATACCGCCAACATGAATCTTCAGATACTTAAAGGTAATAAGGTAGTGGAAATAAGAAACTATTCCAACAATAAAGGAGCCGCGGTTTCTCATCTTTTGTCGGAAGAAAGCTACGATTTCATACTTTTCGCCGGAGACGATACGACCGACGAGGATGTCTTTGCGTTTCTAAAAGACAAAAATGCGCATACCATAAAAGTCGGATATTCCAAAAACACCTCGGCAAAATATATAATAAAAAATAAAAGGGAATTCAGGAATATTTTAAAAAAATTAACGGGAAAAGATAATTAACAATGAGTACCTTTGAGTTTAAAAAAAACATTCATCTTATTAAAATATTGAATTTAAAAGCTACAAATATAAACGAGCTTATAGAAGGATTAAAAAAAATACCGCTTAATTCGGTATATTATCATACGCATAGATTTTTAAAACAACATCAATCGATATCCCCTGAACCTCCGAACGATTTCGCCTACTGGATAGAAAAAGCTCTTAATATGAAAAAGCTCTCCGAAATAGTGGCGAGCGTAAATATAGTTGAATTCAATAAGCTTTGGGAATTAAAAAACAAATATATCGAGGTAATCAAAAAAAACACAATACCTTACGAAAGAAAGAAAAAATGCAATAAAAACGAAGAATTTGTTTTTATGGGATGCAAAACATTCATAATACCTACCGGAGATACGGCTTCCAATCTGCCCGAGTTTTATGAAAAGCTCAAGATCATAGAATCTTCATCCATTTATTTTCACATATTTGAATCAAGATTAAGAATCGACTCGCAGATTAACGATTTTCAGTTATGGCTAAACGAAAACTCTTATTCCGCCGTGGCCGAGGAAATAGGCAAAATAGATCCTTACAATATGACGGTGGAAAATTTAAGGAGAAAAATTCTAAACATAATAGAAAAGCATTTATGATAGAAAATTATAAAAATATAATAGGAGAAAGAAAGGTTTCGGAGCTAAAAATAATAGCGGAAAAGCTTAAAAACAAGAGTATCTTAAACGTAAATTCAACATTTAAGGGCGGAGGAGTTGCGGAAATATTAACCAAAATGATTCCCATAATGGAAAGTTTGGGAATAAATATAAAATGGGAAATCATAAAAGGAAACGAAGAATTCTACAAGGTTACAAAGAAATTTCATAACGCGCTTCACGGCGTAAAAGAAGATTTTTCACAAAAAGATTTTGAAATATTTACTGAAACCAATAATTCGAATATTGAAAAAATAGATATGGATAAAGATATAGTATTTATTCACGACCCTCAACCGATAGGACTTATCAAAGCCAAAAAGGATAACAAGTGGTTCTGGAGATGTCATATAGATCTTACAAACTCGGACAAAAGAGTTTACGATTTTTTAAAACAATTTATACCAAAATACGACGGGTGCGTTTTTTCAAGCCCTTATTTTTCAAAAACGGATATAGAAATACCGCAGTATCTCATATTCCCTTCGATAGATCCGCTAGGAGAAAAAAACAAAGAAATAGAAAAAGAATTTATAGAAAAAGTTTTTTATGATTTCGGAATAGATATTAAAAGACCGATTATAACCCAGATATCGAGATTTGACAGATTAAAAGATCCGGTAGGGGTTATAAAAGCATACAATATGGTAAAAAAGCACATAGATTGTCAACTCATACTTGCCGGCGGAGGAGCCGATGACGATCCCGAAGGAGTAAAAGTATACGAAGAGGTTCTTGAAGAAAGGAATAACGATCCGGATATTCACATTCTGATGTTGCCTCATAACGATCTTATAATAAATGCCCTTCAGCGAGGAAGCACCGTAATACTCCAGAAATCGTTGAAAGAAGGATTCGGTCTTACGATATCCGAAGCGTTATGGAAAGAAAAACCCGTAATAGCATCCAATGTCGGGGGCATAAAATATCAGATAACCCATAAATATAACGGTCTTTTAAGCAATTCGATAGAAGGAACCGCTCATTATATAAAACAAATAATAGAAAATCCCGAATATGGAAAATATCTCGCAAGAAACGGGAAAGAACATGTAAAAGAAAATTTTCTAATAACAAGACACATAAAAGAATATATGCTTATGTTTTTAACCGAAAGCGATAAGGACGTAATTTACTTTTAAATCATTTTAAGAATACAAATATATACTGCAAGAAATCGTATAAATCGCAGTTGGTAAGTTTCAAATCTACCGGAGAATGGTTCATTCCGCCGGTAAGTTTCCCGCTAACTTTATCGAATTTAAGCTCTACGGGAGCGTGATTCGCATATCCTTTAATCTCCACTATATTATCTCCCGCTACGCTTTCCTTCATATCAAATTCTATTTTTACCGGAGAATGATTTGAATATCCTTCCAAAATTCCTTTTTTCCAGTTAACGGTATAATCCACCGGACTTCTGTTTGCTCCGCCGTAGATTCTCACCTCTTCCACACTCCAGTCGAACTTAAGCTCCACCGGACTTAAATTAGCCCCGCCTTTTATGGTTTTTTCGTCGTGATTTATCGTTAAATCTATAGGGGAGGAGTTTATACCGCCTTTTATTGTCCAGGCGATTTTATTTATCGTTAAATCTACGGGAGAATAATTAATACCGCCGGTTATTGTTCCAATTCTGGCCGCATACGAAATTTTGGATCTTTTTAAGCTCGAGCCGAAAAGCTCGTTATATGTTTTTTGGCTTACTAAAACCTCTCTTACATAATAATATTTGGCAAGCCCTACGGCATCCGACGCGACGTTTCTACCGGTAAGGTCGACCATTATAAAGTAAAAACCGATTCCGTCGGTATAGGCTTTTACCTCAAAACCGTCTTTTGTTAAATCTTTTAAATAAAAATCTATATCGCCTTTTTGAAGCTTCAATATTACCGTATTATCCATATCTGGTTGCGCTTCGTTTATTTTTATTTTACTTAAAGCCATGTTTTGTTGATTATATTTGGCGTCTTTTATAAAACCGGGTATCGTTATATTTAAGCTTTCTTCTTTTACCAGAGATATTTTTTCTGAACTAGACTTTATTTCTTCCATACTTTGAGAATAAAGATTTGTCGCCAATATAATTACGGATACTAAAATTTTGAATTTCATCTTTCCCTCCTCTATCATATATATATTTTCCAAAATTTTAGCACCAAATGAAATACCCTAAGGCTTTATTTTAAAAAAATATTTTTACCCATTAAAAAATGGGAAAAAAGTCCCAAATATTTTTTAAGTTAATCGTTAATTGCCATCCGAAAGAATTCTAACGGAGTGAGGAGGAAGAGCGATTTTAAACTCTCCGCCTTTATGAGAAATTTTCGATCCGGTCCATAATTCGGTATAATTTAATCCCGGCAGTTCTTTTAAGATCGCGGTATTTTTTTTGTCGGATTTGTTCAAAAAAACATATATTTTTTTGTTTTTATACTCTTTACTAAAAACATACAAATCTTTATCGGAATAAACGACGGACATAACTCCTTTACGAAGAACGACGCTCTTCTTTCTTATCGCGTTAAGTTTTCTTATATGTTTATATACCGGATTGTTTTTCGATTTTTTTATTCCATCCGCGCCTAAATATCTTCTATTATCCGGATCCTCACCTCCCGGCATCTGCACTTCGGTTCCGTAGGATATGCAAGGAATTCCCCGTACCGTAAAATAAAAATTTAAAGCGTCTATATACTGGTTTTTCGTAGCCAAACTCCCTTGACCGTTTGCGCCGTTAAAACGCGGTTTATCGTGGTTATCCAGATATACTACAAGATATGTAGGGTCTTTATACTTATAATCGTTTTTTATTATATCGTTCACCTTTCTGTAATCTCCGCCTTTAAAAACTTCCTCCAGGGGCCCCCATGTTCCCATTGAAGAAAGCGGCATATCCAAAACGCTCATATCGCAATTCATCATATCGTCGCAATCGTTTAATTTGGTATAAGACGATATTAAATCGAAATCCGAGTTGGTCCAGACTTCTCCGAATATAAAAAAATCTTTTTTATTATTATGCATCTCGGTCAAAAACTCTTTCCAGAAATCGGTGCTAACCCATACTACGGTATCCAATCTGAAACCGTCCACGCCCATATTCTGATATTCTTTGTAAATATCAATAAGCCACCTGCGGGTATATGGGTTTTTGTCGTTAAAATCCAAAAGATCGAACAAAACCGGCCCTTCGCGCGTAAACCAGTTTTCTTTATCGTTAAAGTAATCGAACATTTTTCCGAGACCAAATACTTTTCCTCTATCGTTATACCATTTCACGCTTACGTCCACATCACCGCCGTGAGCGTGATTTAATACTATATCCTGAATAATTTTAATTCCATTTTTATGAGCTTTATCTATTAAATCTTTGTAAGTATAACCGGGAGATTGTAAATGAGGATCTATTTTTGAAAAATCCCAACCCCAGTACCCGTGATAACCGGCCGCATCGTATGTTTTTGAAGAATTGATATATCTTCCCGGAGGTTGCATTACCGGCGGAGTTATCCATATGGCGGTAAATCCCATATCCTTTATGTGGTCTAAGTTTTCTATAAGCCCTTTAAAGTCCCCGCCCTGATAATATCTTAAATTCCCTCTTTGATACTCGTCGCCGTATATATCGTTGTTATTTTTGTCCCCGTCCACAAATCTATCGGTAATTACAAAATATATGCTTTCGTCTCTAAAGTCCCATTTTTCTGAGGCCTTTAAAAACGAAGTTATCGCAAAAAAAACAAGCAAAACCAAACGAAATTTCGGTTTATTTAAAATTTCTTTTTTTATTTTTCCCATTTTTAAAAACATATCCCCCGAAGATTAAAAACTTCGGGGGAAAGAAATCAGGCAAGGGTTGCGACCATTACCGCTTTTATGGTATGCATTCTGTTTTCCGCCTGGTCGAATACTATGGAAGCCTTAGACTCAAAAACATCTTCCGTAACCTCTATCCCGTTTTTAAGACCGAACTGTTCGCTCACTTCTTTTCCCAATTTGGTCTGGTCGTTATGAAAAGACGGCAAACAATGCATAAACTTAACATTCGGATTTTCGGTTTTTTTCATAAGCTCCGGCGTTACCTGATAAGGCTTTAAAAGTTTTATTCTCTCCGCCCATACGTCTTTGGATTCACCCATTGAAACCCAGACATCCGTATGGACATAATCGACTCCTTTTACGGCCTTTACGGGATCGTCCGTAATGGTGATTCTGGCTCCGGTTTCTTTTGCTCTTTCGTTTGCTATATCGATAACCTCTTTCGGCGGCTGTAAGTTTTTGGGAGCCCCGATTCTAACATCCATACCTAAAATGGCTCCTATTACGAGAAGCGATCTTCCCATATTAAATCTCGCGTCCCCGACATAAGCGTAAGAAATTTGTTCTATTGGTTTAGATGAGTGTTCGATCATAGTCATAACATCCGCAAGCATCTGAGTGGGATGCCACTCGTTCGTAAGGCCGTTCCATACGGGAACTCCGGCGTATTTCGCAAGCTCTTCCACTATCTCCTGACCGAAACCTCTGTATTCTATTCCGTCATACATTCTTCCCAAAACTCTGGCCGTATCTCTTATCGTTTCCTTATGACCCATCTGGCTTCCGGTGGGCTCTAAATACGTCACATGAGCCCCCTGGTCGTGGGCCGCGACTTCAAAAGCGCATCTTGTTCTTGTTGAAGATTTTTCAAATATCAAAGCGATATTTTTGCCAGTAAGCCTGGGCTTCTCGGTTCCGGCATATTTTGCGGCTTTAAGTTCTTTTGAAAGATTTAAAAGAAAGAGTATCTCTTCTTTGGTAAAATCTATTTCTTTCAAGAAATGTCTATTTTTTAAATTAACCGGCATAAATCCTCCTTAAAAAATAATTCAAACCAACTAAAAATATTATAACAAAAGATGATTTTTTAAACAATTAAGGCAAAGGCTCGGTGTAGTTTTCGGGAGTTATCTTTTTAAATTCCGAACCAAGTATTTCTTTTCCCTGTAAATAATCCACCACCAAATTGGGCATCGTCGCTCTTACGTTATAAACAAGATAAGGTATTTCCCATAATTTTATTCTTTTATTTTCGGGAAGGGTTTTGTTTATCAATATTACGAGGTTATTCGTACAGTTATTCGTAATGGTGTTATAATACTCTCCCTCTCTGTTAACCGACGCCTGAGCCAAAGCGTATTCAAGAAGTTCTTTCTTTTGCGAGAGGCTCAGTTTTACCGAGTATAAAATAAGGCTTCTTGAGTCCATATCGTAGAGCATAGTTCTGTACGAATAATCCTTCCAGGTCGCAAAAATCCATATTATATTGAATTTATCTCTCATGCCGTCGACCAGAGAATAGCTCTGACCTTCTCTTAAATAGGCCTCTATGGAAAGGACAAAAGAATCGGTCTCTTCGCCCATATCGTTAACTACCCCGCCTTTATCGAATTTAAAAAGAAGCATCGAGTGCGCGGCTATAAACTCGGGAGTAAAAGGTTTTTTGACAAAATAAACGTCTTTTAGTTTTGAAACATCGACTTTAAAATTACGCCATTCGTAATTTTTTTCATCAAAAGCTTTGGGCTCCCATCTTATGTTTTCCATTTCGTATACATCTCCGTATCTGGATAAAATTCTGGACGGTTTCCTTTTGTTTTGATAATCCGGCAGATTTATTATTACCGAAGGGTCGTACTCCTTTATATCCGAAGGTTTTAAAACGTCTATTTTATCGGATTGTAAAGCTTTCGCATATATCTCCACCGACTTGTTTTGGTATTTTTTGGCTTCTTCGAGCTTCATATCCAATATAAATATTCTTCCGTCCGAAGTGTAAAAATAGGGTTTATTTTCGTTTATTTTAATTACGCCTTTAAGAGAGTAGGATACTCCGTATTTTTTTGAACTAAAATCGCTATTTGTTTTTAAAAATTCCGAGTTATAAACGTCGATACTCAGCTCTTGCGCCTTTAAGTTAAAAGAAAAAGCTAAAAGTAAGATTAAAAACATCACTTTTCCCTCCTTTGTCGAAACGGATTTTAAATCCCTCATAATTATTTTTTACCAAATTTAGACTCGGATGATATGGGACCTAAGGGAATTTTTTCTCAAAAAAACGGACTAATTCAATTTGGGACCTGATCGGTAGCTTCCTGGTTTTTAGGATATCTTTTATCTATATAAAAAAACAGAGAATATTTTAAATTCAAATATCCGCATTTATAATAAAAATTAAGGGATGGCTTTTTAAAAAGATAATCCTGAGGATGAAAAGAAAAATCAAACATCGTTTTTTTCATCCAGATATCGTTTTTCCGATATATGTAATCCTTTGGAATTATGTTCGCCGCTATTTCGATAAACGGCGGAAGTATAGAGATATTCGATTTTTCTTTTAGATTTGAACTAATTTCGGAAAATGAAACATTATGAGAATTCCCGGATTCGTCCAAATAAAAAGCATCATCCCAGTTTATATAAGAATTAACTCCGCATTTGTTTAGAAATGTCAATTTTATCCCTTCCATAACGTCAAACTCCGACTTAAGTTTTAAATACTCGTCTTCAAAATACCCTTCTTTAAACTCAACCTTATCGCCGTTTCTTAAAAGGGAATGCTCTACCACGCAACAAACCTCGAATCTATTTAGCCAGACGTTTCTCGAAACCGAAGCGCAAGAAATTAGAAAAAAGAACGCAAGAAAAAAAGAATATTTCATAAATCAATTATATAAAAATTATTTGTATAATCTTTATATGGGTTTAAACCTTTCTTCTTCCTCTTATCTTTTAATAATATCCAATCTGATACCGGCGATTATGATAATATACGGCGGCTGGACCATTTCGGATATATTAGTCTTATACTGGGCCGAAAGCGGAATAATCGGTTTTTTTAACATTTTTAAGATAATGCTTTCAAAAAGCTTTAAAACATTATCCAATAAAGGACAAATTCCGGATTATTTTAAAAACGATACGGTATTTTTATTGATAAAAATTTTTTTTGCGGCTTTTTTTACGGTACACTTCGGCGGTTTTATGGCCGGACACGCAGTATTTTTATTCGGACTTGTCCTTAGAGGATTTAACGCCTCTTCTCCTTTTTCCAATTTTTGGTCTTATATAGAAAACGTCAGATTCGGAATTCTGGCTCTTTTTATAAGCCACGGATATTCTTTTTTTTCAAACTACATAATGGGGAAAGAAAAGGAAACAGCGTCCATAGAACAGTTATTTGCGGCCCCTTATCCGAGAATAGTCGTAATGCATATAACCATACTCGCCGGGGCTTTTTTAATGATGGCTTTAAAAACAAACGTGGCGTTTTTGATAGTTTTTATAATTATAAAAATAGGCGTCGACTTAAAAGCCCACTTAAAAGAAAGAGAAAAATTCTCAAACAATTCCAAATCCTTTTTCGCAAATCAATCCGAAAAAGATATCTCTATATCCGGATGAAGGCTTTTGGTAACCGGACAGGTTTTTACGGCGTTTAACAAAACCGATTTTTTATCTTCGCTAACTCCTTTTAGTTTTATCCTGCCGACAAATTTAGCGACTCTTCTTGGGGGCTTGTCGCTCATTATTTTTTCTATTTCTATCTCGCTTTCTTTAATATCCAGATTTTCCTTGGCCGCAATTTTAGCCATTATCGTAAGTATGCATGAAGAAAGAGCCGAAGCCAGAAGATCGGTTGGAGAAAAAGTTCTTCCTTTGCCTCCGTTATCCAAAGGCAAATCGGTTATTATTTTATTTCCGCTCGGCGTATGAGTAAGCTCGACATTATCGTCTCCGATGTATTTAGCCAAAATTTTAACTCCCATAACACCTCCGTTTTACGGTTATCAGTTAAAAAAGCGGGGCTTTGTAAATAACGCCTTTTATATATTCTATATTTTTAAATTTCTCGAAAGAATATTATAATTGATTCTTCTATCGCCGTGTTTTTTACAATACCCCTAAAACCCATAATGAATAAACTATCTTTTGTTTATCTTCGTCTCCGGTCCATCCGGTAAAACTATTTATTATTTTGCCGTCTTTTAAAAAGTAAAAAACCGGTGTCGCGCGAAAATCGAATTCGCTCCAATTCTTTTTTTCGTATATGACATAAAACTTATCTTTGTTCTTTTTATTCCAGGCATATGCGTTATATGGATTATCGGTAAGAAAAACGGAGTATTTTTTAAAATATTTCGAAAGATTATCGTCTGCGTATATGGATTGATACGCTTTTTTATTTATATGACATATTCCGCCGAATATTATTTTATCGCCTCTAAGGTTTGCATCTTTTATTATTATGTTGTCTTTTTCGTCAAAGAAATAAAATTTTCTCCCGTTTCTGCCGGATTTGTCGACAATCTCGTTTATTTTTATCACATTTCGAGCGTTTTTATCGTATTCGTACAACTCTTTGGCTAAAAACAAATCTTCGAAAACAAAAGCTATCTCTTGAGCCTCGGCGGTCAATTTAGCCGAAAGCAAATTCCTTTTTTTTATTTCGCCTAAAACCTTCTTGAAAAAATCGTACTCTTTTTCGGGCTTATCGTTTGAAAGGTAAATATAATACACCCTCCAGAAAGATTTAAGTTCTTCGTCGGTTAAGTTTCCTACGCCTTTTTCGATAACAAGATTTTTTATAAAAAGAAGAATTTCGGCGTAATTTTTCCTGACCAGATTCCTATCCGGCTCTTCGGAGAAATAATACGATAACAGTTTTTTAGAGCCGTACTCTAAAAAATTTTCTTTTTTTAAAAAAAGATTTTTTAAAATTTCGGGAGTTTTATCTTTAAACCATCCTTTTTCTATCAAAACGGGAACTCCGTTTTCCAAAAAAATAAAGGTCGGAGACGAAGACGCTAAAAAATTTTTCCAGTTACCGGAGTATCTCGTAAAATTAATCTTTAATTTATGTTTTTCATTCCAGCCGGATATGTTTTTTATGTCGGTATCGGTAGTATAGATAAAAATATCCGAAGTTGAAAAAATCGCCGAAAAAAACGGATCTTTTTCAAAAAAATCGAGCGCGGATTTTGAAAAATGACAATTTGGAGAAGCGAATATTAAAAGAGAATATTTTTTGGGGTCAAAATCTTTATATACAACGGAAGAGACGGTTATCTCGTAATAAGGATAGAAGTAAGAGGAAGCCGAGTCTTTTACTACTTCGTATTTTTTATTTAAAATTACCGAGTTAAACCAGAGGTAATTGATTGAAACTTCGTACGCTTTATCGAAGTTTCCCGATATTATTAGAGCGTCGTAAATATTGGATATATCGTAAACCCTTTCGCACCTTTTTTCTAAAAGTTTTTCAAAAACTTTTTCCATACGCTCAACCGCTTTATCCGAATATGAAAAAGTTATTATATTGTAAAGAGAATCCGATAAGTTATAAAGCTCGGGACAGTTTTTTTTAGTTAAATCGACTTTACCCATAGCGGATAAAAAATCGGGTTTTAATTTTTCCACTTCCTTTATTTTTTCTTCATACGATATTTCTTTTAAAGGAACTTTTTTTAGTTCTTTTATGGATTTTTCAAAATCCAAAGCGCAGTATAAATTTTGGACAAAAACGAAATATATAAAAACTTTTTTCATAATTTTATACGGGCGAAGAAAATCTTCGCCCGTCCTCCCTTTATAATATTTTAACATCCCGAACCGCACACATAACCGTTTTCAGAGACGCAGGTTCCTTTAGAAACGCATTTTGCGTTTTTAATATAATCATCCGGAATATAAGAAGGGTCGGGTTCATCGTTTGAAGAATGGTCCATATCTCCAACGTAAGATTTTTTTTGGGAAGGATATAACTCTTTCATTATATTATCTACAACGAGATCTCCATAATTATTAAAAATTGGACTCATATCTATATTTTTTATCTCCCCTTTTTCGTTTATTTCAAAACTATCTATTATTTTTTTCTTATCGCTAACGGTTAGTTTGGATAAATTATTTATGATATTTTTAAATTTATCCGTAAAATTCATTTTAACCGTCGTTCTTTCGTTTACATATCCTCCACCAACGCTTAATCCGCAGGTTTTTAAATTACAATAATAACCGTTATGTCCGGTTTCGCAAGAGCCGTCAATGCATTTCGCGTTCTTCCAAAAAGCATTTTCCGGCCCTTCTTCATCATAAGAAGTTCTAACGACGGAGATGGAAGGGTTTTTTATTTTTAAATCTTCGTCCGAAACAGACAATCTATAAACCCCGTTACCGTCAAAAACCGAGGAAAACGTCTCAGAATACGTTATCTCGGGTATAATCAACATTAAACATATTAGTATTTTTTTCATTACTCCTCCTTTTTTTGCGATTTTTTAAGTCGCAAAAACAATTAGTATCAATTTTTATGCCAAACTCGCCAATCGAGAGCTCCATAGCAAAATCTATTTATTTAGCCCCGTTAAAAACACTCAAATATTTTCAAATGAAAATAAATATTTTCAATTGAAAACGTCTATCTCTTAAAACCATATAAAAATTTATCTTTAAACCGTTTTTTTATTTTGTTTACATCTTTGTTTTTTATATAATAAAATCAAACGACAAATATGGAATTTAACAAAGAAAATTTTGTAAAACAAATAAGAAAAGCCGGTATAGTCGGCTCGGGCGGAGCCGGTTTTCCAACCTACGTAAAAGCAAACTCTCAAGCCGAAATAGTCATACTTAACGCAGCGGAATGCGAACCTTTATTGAGAAAAGACCAGATAATAATGGAATTTTTTACGGAAGAAGTAATAAACGGAATCAAACTTTTAATGAAAAGCGTAGGAGCAAAAAAGGGAATAATAGGAATAAAGAAAAAACACGAAAAGCTTATAGAAAAATTGGAAAAGGAATGCCGAAAAGAAGAAAACATATCGGTTTTCAAATTGGGAGATTTTTATCCCGCCGGAGACGAATTTTGCCTGGTGTACGAAACGACGAAAAGAATAATTCCTCCCGGAGAAATTCCTTTAAGCGTAGGATGCGTTGTTAACAATGTGGAAACCGTTTACAATATATCTCTGTCAAACAAAACGCCGGTGGTCGAAAAGTTTATAACCGTTACGGGAGCGGTAAAAAAACCTTCCACTATCAAGGTTCCGATAGGGATAAGTTATAAAGAAGCGATAGAATTTTGCCAAGGAACAACCGTGAAAAATCCCGTCGGAATAGACGGCGGACCTATGATGGGAAAAGTAATAACCGACCTCGAAACTCAAGTTACCAAAACATCGGCCGGAATAATAGTTCTGGCGGCGGACCATCCTCTTATAAAAAAGAAAACTCAAGGCGTAGAACAATTTTCCAGAATAGGAAAATCCGCATGCGACCAGTGCTCTTTTTGTACCGAATTTTGTCCGAGATACTTGCTGGGACACTCCGTTCAGCCTCATAGATCCATGAGGAGCCTTTTATTCAACCCGAAAGAATCAAAAATACACAACGAATATTCTCTTTTATGTTGCGAATGCTCATTATGCAGTTTATATTCCTGTCCCGAAAACCTAAATCCCAAAGAGGTATGCGTAAAATCTAAAAATAATTTAAGGGAAATGAAAATAGGAATAAAAAATTCCGCGGTATCTCAAATAAAGCCTAAAGAACCTCATCCGTTAAGAGAATTCAGAAAAGTGCCCGTTAAAAAATTAATTAAAAAATTAGGACTTTCCGATTACGACAAACCGGCTCCTTATTCCAATTTTGATTATAAACCCGAAAAAGTTAAAATATTACTTTCCCAGCATATAGGAGTTTCGACAAAACCTATAGTAAAAAAGGGAGACGCGGTAAAGAAAGGGCAGATAATAGCGGATGTGGAAGAAAAGGAGTTGGGATGTCCGGTTCATTCCAGTATCGACGGAACCGTAGGTGAGGTTAATTTTAAATATATAGAAATAATAGGATGATTTTATGTTAAACGCAATAGGCGGAGTTGAACTTTCAAGCATAGCCAAAGGTTATCAGGTTGCCGACCACATGCTAAAAACCTCCGATGTTAAACTGATTCTTTCAAGAAGCATATGTCCCGGAAAATACCTGATACTCATATCCGGAGATGTGGGAGACGTAAACGCAAGCGTTGAGGCGGGAATATCGATAGCATCGTATTGTCTTGCAGACAATTTCGTAATACCTAACATCCATGAGGATGTGCTCAAAGCCATAGAAAACACCGTTATTATAGAAGAGCCCAAGGCTTTAGGCGTAATAGAAGCTTTTTCCGTATCCGCAATAATAGAAGCGGCGGATGCCGCGGTAAAAGCCGCGGATGTAAAGCTTATAGAAATAAGATTAGCGATGGCTTTGGGCGGCAAAGGATTTGTAACGATGACGGGAACCGTGGCTTCCGTGGAAACGGCGGTTAACGCCGGATCTATGGCGGTTTCTAAAAAAGGGCTTTTGGTAGACAAAGTTATAATACCGAATCCCAGAAAAGAGTTATTTTCCGAAAATATTTAGTTTTTTAAATTTAACTGGAGGTTATTATGAGAAAGCCGATGATTGCGGGAAATTGGAAGATGCATCTTACAAGAAAAGAAGCCGGGGAGCTTGCAAGCGCGATTAAAAAAGGGCTCGACCCGGATTTAAAACACGAAGTATTGCTTGCTCCGAGTTTTACAAATCTGGAAACCGTTAAAAACATAATTTTCGATTCGAAAATATTGCTATCGGCTCAAAATATGTGCTGGGAAGAAAAAGGAGCCTTTACCGGAGAAGTTTCTCCATTACAATTAAAAGACATCGGATGCGACTATGTCATAATTGGCCATTCCGAAAGAAGAAAAATATTCGGAGAAACCGACGAGACGCTAAACAAAAAAATAAAATCCGCTCTTAAAAACAATTTAAAGGTCATATTTTGCATAGGAGAAACATTGGAAGAGAGAGAAAACAATCAAACCTACAGAGTATTGCAAACCCAAATTCAAAACGGGCTAAAAGAGATATCGAAAGAAGATTTGTCCGCAATAGTGATAGCTTACGAGCCGGTGTGGGCGATAGGAACCGGGAAAACAGCGACTCCCGACCAGGCGGAAGACGCTCATATATTCGTAAGGAAAGAGATATCGAGGTTGTACGATACCAACACATCGGAAAATATAAGAATATTATACGGAGGCTCGGTCAAAGCCGAAAACATAGACGAACTTATGGCAAAACCCAACATAGACGGAGCGCTTGTCGGAGGCGAAAGCTTAAAAGCGGATAAATTTTTAAGAGTAATACATTACCAGAAAGTTTTAAGCAAATAAATATAAAGTTAACGGCGGAATTATGGATGAAAAAATAGTAAGCGAAATATTAAAAGAGTTAAAACTCAGAAAAGAACGAGAAAAAATGCCGATACCAGCGGGGGTATCCAACAGACATATCCATTTAACCGAGGAAGATTTTAAAAAACTATTCGGAGAAAATTGCAAACCCACGCTTTATCGCAAAATAGTTCAGCCCGGGTTTTACGCTTGCAACGAGAAGGTCGATATATCCACCGAAAAAGGAACTTTTAAAGGGGTTAGAATGATAGGGCCTTGCAGGGGATACACCCAGATAGAGATATCCTCATCGGACGCCAGAGTACTCGGACTAAATCCCCCCATAAGAGATTCCGGCAAAATCGAAAACTCTCCCGGCATAAAAATCAAAGGCCCAAACGGCGAGATAACCGTTCCAAAGGGAGTGATAATATCCAAAAGACACATCCATTTTTCGCCGGAAGACGCTAAAAAATTTAAAATAGAAGACCAGCAAATAGTAAGAGTTTTGTGTTCTCCGGGAACGGACAAAGAAACCATATACGAAAGCGTTTTATGCAGAGTAAGCGATAAATACGCGCTTGAGTTCCATATAGACACGGACGAGGCAAACGCAGCCGGAGTTAAAACCGGAGATCCCGTTTATATAATATAAAAATCCTTTTTAACTTAGGTTAACCAATGTTAACCTAATTGTTTAAAATTTTCTTGCAATATCAAAACAAAATTCATATAATATTTTTGCGTTATACTATTCAAGGATTTTAAGGAGGATAAAATGGAAGCATTGGGAATGATAGAAACAAGAGGACTTGTCGCTTGCATAGAGGCGGCGGATGCCGCGGTAAAAGCCGCAAATGTAAAGCTTGTAGGATATGAAAAGATAGGTTCCGGGCTTGTTACCGTTTTGTTTAGAGGAGAAGTTGCGGCATGCAGAGCAAGCTGCGACGCGGGTGCGGCGGCCGCGCAGAAAGTGGGAGAGGTGGTTTCGGTTCATGTAATACCTCAGCCTCACCAGGACTTAGAAGGCAAGATGCCGATAAGCGTAGAAAAGAAAAAATAATTTAAATCGGAGAAAATTCCCGCCCCGTTAAAACCGGGGCGGGTTTATAAAAAGCGGAGGTTTTATGGTTTTTGCAAGGGTTGTAGGCAATGTGGTATGCACCAGAAAAGACGATAAGCTGGTAGGGACCAAACTTTTAATGGTACAACCTGTGGGACTTGACGATTCGCCAAAAGGCAATCCCATAGTCGCCATAGACGCGGTAGGAGCGGGAGAAGGAGAATTAGTTTTAATAGTTCAAGGTTCAAGCGCGAGGCAAACATCCAAAACCGAAAACACTCCGGTAGATTGCACCATATTCGCAATAGTGGATACCATAGAGAAAGACGGAAAAATAGTTTTTAGAAAATCCAAAGATAAAATGGAATAATTTATGCCCATAAACGAAGAAGATATAAAGAAAATAATACAAGAGGTCGTTAAAAATTTGGAATCCGAGCCGAACGAAAAAAGCTCGGATGAGGGACCGATTTTCGATACCTTCGACTCCGCTATAAAAAAATCGGCCGAAGCTCAACAATATTTTCAAAGTTTGGGACTTGAGAAAAGAGAAAAAATAATAACAGCCATAAGAGAGGTTTCAAAGATAAACGCAAAAAGATGGGCAGAGATGGCCGTAGATGAAACTAAAATGGGAAGAGTTAACGATAAAATAACAAAAAACATTCTGGTAGCGGAAAAAACTCCCGGAGTGGAAGATTTACATTCCGTATCCTACACCGGAGACAAAGGACTTACTCTGGTTGAATACGCTCCTTTCGGTGTAGTCGCCGCGATAACTCCTTCCACAAACGCCGTAGCCACTATAATAAGCAATGCCATAGCCATTTTATCCGCGGGAAACTCGGTGGTTTTCTCCCCCCACCCCGCGGCAAAAGGATGCGTGGCGGACGCTGTAAAAATTTTAGATAACGCCATAGTATCAGCCGGAGGGCCGGAAAACTTAGTTTCCACCATATCAAACCCGACTCAAGAAGCCACAAAAGCTTTATTGACCCACGATAAAATCAATATGACCATAGTAACCGGAGGGCCAGCGATAGTCAAGGTCGCAATGCAGTCCGGAAAAGCCAGAAAAACGATAGCCGCGGGACCCGGGAATCCCCCGATAGTAGTCGACGAAACCGCAGATTTGAAGCTTGCCGCAGATCAAATAGTATTCGGATGCGGTTTTGATAATAATGTTTTATGTATAGCCGAAAAAGAAGTAATCCTGGTAGAAAAAATAAAAAAGGATTTTATTGAAGCTTTAAGAAAAAATCCGTATGCATACGAATTAAATTCTTCACAGATAGACGCTTTAGCCAAAATAGCCATACCGGAACCGGGGCAGGAGCCTAAATTAAATAGGGATTTCGTAGGGAGAAATCCGTCGGTAATAGCAAAAGCGATAGGTTTAAATTTAAGCGACGAGATAAGGGTATTATGGGCGGAAACGTCAAACGACCATCCATTTGTAATATCCGAACAACTAATGCCGGTACTTCCGATAACATCGGTTAAAAATTTCGACGAAGCGGTGGATTTAGCTTATAAAGTCGAATGGGAAAACCATCATACAAGCGGCTTATATTCGATGAATGTGGAGAACATGACCAAGATGGCCAGAAGAATGGCATGTTCTATATTCGTTAAAAACGCATGCACTCTTCACGGACTCGGAATGGGAGAAGGATACGCTTCGATGTCCATAGGAACTCCTACGGGAGACGGGATAACAAAGCCCACTCATTTTACAAGACCGCTCCAGTGCTCTCTGGTAGGTTATTTAAGAATAGCATAATAGGAGGAATATTATGCAAGCGAACATATCCATAGGTTTAGTTGAATTGTCCTCTATAGCAAAAGGCATAGAAACCGCCGACGCTATGAGAAAAATGTCCGAAATAAAATTGGAATCCGCTTTTGCCACGGCAAAAGGGAAATATATCATTTTTATATCCGGAACCGTCGCCGAAGTGGAATCGGCCTTAACAAGGGGCGGCGAAATAGCCGGAAAAGATCTTATAGACAAATACATAATAAGAAACGTTCACAAAGGAGTATTGCAGGCTCTCAATAAAAAAGTGAAAATAGAAAAAGTGGAAGCGATAGGGGTTATAGAAACCAAA
Source organism: Elusimicrobium minutum (assembly GCA_020723765.1). Taxonomy (GTDB): domain Bacteria; phylum Elusimicrobiota; class Elusimicrobia; order Elusimicrobiales; family UBA9959; genus JAAYVG01. Next base: position 57,755 of record DYIF01000007.1, on the reverse strand, counting down.
GACGCAGTAAGCTCGGTTTATGCGGCCGATGCGGCTTTAAAAGCCGCTTATGTAGAGATAGTGGAAATAAAAACCGGTTCGGGAATAGGCGGAAAAGGATATTTTACGATAAACGGAGAAGTGGGAGCGGTAAAAACCGCCATAAGCGCCGGAGTTAAAGCCGTAGGGGAAAATGCTATAGTAAACAGAATCGTCATACCCAACGCCCACCCGGATATGCTTAACATATTATAAGGAGTCCTTATGAAAATAGTAATAGGTTCGGACCATGCCGGATTTGAAGCGAAAGAAAAATTAAAAAAATTCTTGCAATCTCTGGGCCACGACGTTATAGACTTCGGTTGTTATTCCACCGACCCCGTGGATTTTACCGATATAGCCATGCTTGTCGGAGAAGCGATAAAAAACAAAGAATTTGAAAAAGGGATTCTTATAGACGGTTTCGGCGGGGCGATGCCGTTGGCGGCCAATAAGATTCACGGGATAAGAGCCGTTTGCGCTTACGATATAATATCGGCGAGATTCGCCTCGGCTCACGAAAATTGCAACATACTTTGCCTCGGAGGCAAAACTCACGGGGAGCTCGCCTTGCAGGAAATAACCAAAACCTGGCTAAACACTCCTTTTGAAGGCGGAAAATACCAAAAGAGATTGGACAAAATAACCGCGATAGAAAATAAATATTAATATGAAACAGGCAAAAGTAATAGGAAGAGTATTTGCATCGAGACAATGTTGCGGAACCGATAAAAAAACTTTGCTTTTAATTCAACCTTTAGATTGGGAAACGGACACTCCCGTCGGGGAACCCATAGTCGCGGCGGATACCGTTGGAGCGGGTGCGGGAGAGAATGTTTTTTATGTGGCGGCCAGAGAAGCCATAGTCGCTTTTGAAGATTGGGGCGGTGATGTTTTAATAAACGAACCGCTTCCCCCCGTAGATGCGGCCATAGTCGGGATAATAGACGGGAAAAATATAACGGAAAAAAATAAGGAGATAAAATAATGTTTGTGGGTAAAGTAATAGGAAACGTATGGGCGACCAGAAAACATAAACATCTTAATAACTTAAAACTTTTAATAGTGAAAGCCATAGATCCTATAAACCCGGACAAACTTACTGGCGAAGCTACCATGGCGGTGGACAAAGATATGGGAGCGGGCCCCGGAGATATAGTCTTGATATTGGACGAAGGGGGTTCGGCGAGAAAAATAATAAAAGATTTAAAAGCGCCGGTAAGGACCGTGGTTGCGGGGATACTGGATTCGGTAAATTACAAAAAAGAGGAGAAAAAATATGCGTGACGAAGAAATAAAAAAGATAGCCCAGGAAGTGGCAAAGATACTTAAAGAAGAAAAAAAATTCAAAATGCCCGGAGACTCCGTAAACATAGGAACCGCCGGCAAGGTATTTAGAAATCCGCTTGTAAACAGCCAACAAAATCAAAAAGAAAAAAACGACATATGCGAAGAAAACACCTGCGGGCCGAACTGCAAATCCTGCAGTCCTCAGGGGAAATTCAGCGCAAGCGAAGTGAAACAAATGGGAGCCGATAGAATAAGCTTCTGTAATCCCGGCTCGGATTGTTCACAGTTTGCATCCATGATAGACCACACGTTGCTTAAAGCAAACGCCACGCAGGAAGAAATAGGCAAGCTATGTCAGGAAGCAAGGCAGTATAATTTCGCGTCGGTATGCGTAAACCCGGCTTATGTTTCTTTAGCATCGAGACTTTTAAAAGGAAGCAACGTCAAAGTATGTACGGTCATAGGTTTCCCTTTAGGCTCCACCACTCCTACCGTTAAAGCCATAGAAGCCAGAGACGCAATAGCCGCGGGAGCGGACGAAATAGATATGGTAATAAACATAGGAGCTTTAAAATCGGGAAACGATCAACTGGTTTTGGAAGACATAAAAGCGGTAAGAGAAGCCACGAGAGGAAAGATATTAAAAGTAATAATAGAAACCGCTTATCTTACGAGAGACGAAAAGATAAGGGCATGTAAAATGTCAAAAGAAGCCGGCGCGGATTTTGTAAAAACTTCCACGGGGTTCGGTCCTCACGGAGCCACAGTTGAGGATGTAAAACTTATGAGAGAAGTAGTCGGTCCCGATATGGGAGTAAAAGCTTCCGGCGGAATAAGAGACTCGAAAACCGCCTCAGAGATGGTGAAAGCGGGAGCCACCAGACTCGGAACGAGCGCAAGCGTGGCGATAGTAACCGGAAAAGACGCCGGCGGCGGGAAATATTAATAAATTCAAGGAGGAAAAATGTCGATATTAAAAGAAGCGCTTGGAATGGTTGAAACAAAAGGATTCATAGGAATGATAGAAGCCTCTGACGCAATGGCGAAAGCCGCCAAGGTCAGATTGATAGGTTATGAAAAAATAGGTTCGGGATATGTGACCACTTTATGCGTAGGAGAGGTTGGAGCGGTTAGAGCGGCGGTAGAAGCCGGCGCGGCCGCGGCGCAGAAAGTCGGAGAGTTGATAGGCACTCATGTAATACCGAGACCTCATGACGATTTAAACAAATACATAGAAAAAATATCGGTTAAATTAGACTGATAAAAAACTATCGGGGGGGGCGAAATGCCCCCCGTAATTTTTGGTATGCAGATAAAACATATAGTCGATATAGTATATTCAAAGATATACGGAAAACCTAAGATTAGAAAAATCGACGCTAAAGAAGAAAAAAAAGCCGTTAAAAAAATATTTATAAGCGACTACGAAATAAGAAAAAAATACTACGACAAAAACTCCAAAACGATAACCATTCCCCCCAACTCGATAATAAGTCCTCTATCGATGGACTGGATAGATTACGAAAACATAAAGATAATAATAAAAGAGTAAAAACAAGGAAAAGAGCCGGTAATTATTTTCTTACCATCCTGCTTTTTACGGCTTTTGAAAGTCTCTTTATTCCTTCTTCTATTTCATCCAATGTGGCGTATGAGAAATTAAGTCTCATCGTATTTTTTCCGCTACCGTCCACATGGAAAGCGGAACCTATTACGTAAGCGACATTTTCTTTTATGGCGTCGGCAAACATGTCGTCGGCGCTTATGCCTTCGGGAAGTTTAACCCATAAGAAAAGCCCGCCCTCGGGTCTTGTCCAGGTAACTCCTTCCGGCATATATTTTTCTAACGCCGCAAGCATAGCGTCTTTCTTTGTCTTATAAACCTTTTTAACCTTTTCTACATGTTTATAAAATTCTCCGGAAGCGAAGAAATCCGCGGCTATAAGCTGATTTAAGCTCGAGGTACAAAGATCTAAAGATTGCTTTAATATCACCATCTTTTTTATTATCTGTTCGTTTGCTAGTATGATTCCTATCCTGAGCCCCGGAGCAAATGTCTTGGATATGGTAAAAAGAGATATGATATTATCGGTATTTTTTGTTTCCTTATCTATCTTATAAATCATTTTTGGGGCCTTCCCTTCAAATCTTATCTGCCTGTAAGGAGAATCTTCTATGACCGCTATGTTATATTTTTCTGAAATTTCCACTATTCTTTTTCTTTTCTTTTCGGAAAGCGTAACTCCGCTAGGGTTTTGGAAATCTGGAACGAGATACAAAAACTTATAATGCTCGTCTTGATTTTTAAGCCATTCCAGTTTCTCTTCAAGCTCGGTCGTTATTATTCCGTCGGTGTCGCTCATTCTAACGCCGACAAAATCGCATCCGTAAGATTTAAAAACCTGTAAACCGCCCATGTAACTCGGAAGCTCGACAAGTATCGGATCGGATGCGTCAATAAACAATCTTCCCACTATGTCAAGCGCCTGTTGAGAAGCGGTGGTAATCAAAAGATTTTCCGGTTTTACCTTTAAACCCTCTTCTTTTTCCAAAAATTTAATAAATTCTTCTTTTAACTCCGGAAGCCCTTCGGTAGGACCGTATTGCAAAGCGACTTTGCCTTTCTTATCCATAATTCTTTTAACGGAATCGGTTATGAAATCGTACGGGAAAACTTCGGGGTCCGGGAGACCTCCCGCAAAAGATATTATTCCAGGTTTGTTTGTGAGTTTCAAAAGTTCTCTGATGACGGAAGCTTTGGTTCTTCTCGGCGCGGTAGCCAGATTTTTGACAAGATCTATCATAATTCCTCCGAATTTTATATTTGAAACAAAAAAGAACTATTTGTCTCTAAAAATAATTTACTTAATTAAAAGATTTTTTTCAAGAATTTTTTTAATCCAGATCCATCGGATTTATCGGTTTTGTGGGGTCGTCTTTGGCTTTTTTCTTATTTTCCTCAAACTGCTTCTCAAGCTCCTTTTTTTTCTTTTCCATCTCTTTATGAGCGTTTCCGAAATAATCTTCCAATTTGGTTTTATTCTCGTTTGTTTTTTTTATCATATCGGATAACGGATCGGCCGAGGAGATATCGGGTTTTTTAAATTTGTTTACAATCTTTCCGGTTTTCCTGTCTATTTCTATTCTAAGCCCGCAATCCGGACATTCTATAAGTATCGTATCCATAAATAAATTATATAAAAAGAAAACTTAAGATAAAATTATTTTATCTTAATAAGTTTATGTATTTGAGGCAAAAGCCTTACGTCTTTAAGATAATCGGATGCGATTTTGTAAATTTCATCGGATAGCTGTTTGTCTATTTTTATTTTTCGGTTAATAGTCGCGGGCTGAAGGAAAAAAACGACATCTTTTTTTATCTTGGAAATTTCAATAAATATCTTTTCTAACTCGGATATCTTTATATTTTTGTCAAAAACCATTTTTATATACGATTTTTGTTTGCATTTTTTAAAAAACGACACATGTTCTTTCAACAAATCTTTTTTAACATAATCCGACAATTTGATGTCCATGGAAACGAAATCTATAAGGCTTATTATACCATCTAAATTTTTATAAAGCGTACCGTTTGTCTCTAAAATATAAAAATATTTTTTACCGAGTTTTTTTATAAGATTCTTTATAAAATAATGATATAAAAGCGGCTCGCCTCCGGTAAAAGAAATTTTGTTTGTTTTGTGTTTTTGGGACAACTCTTTTATTTTTTTTACCGCCCAGCCTAAAGATTTCAAATCGGATTTTACTCTCGCCGCCGGCTCGTCGCAGTAAGAACATTCCAAATTGCATCCGGAAAATCGAACGAATATTTGTCTCTGTCCAACGAATAACCCTTCCCCCTGGTATGAGACGAATATTTCGTAAATGGGTGCGGTTAAAGTTTTCATAAAATAGGGTCTTTAACTCCGGCTTCCTCAAAACCTTTCGCTCTTAATTTGCAAGAATCGCATTTACCGCAGGGTTTTTTTCCTCCGAAATAACAGGACCAGCTAAGATGCAAAGGAGCTTTAAGTTTTACGGCCAGTTTTATTATTTCTTTTTTGGACATATTGATTATGGGAGTAATTATTTTAATATCCCCTTTTTCTGTCCCGTATTTTACCGCTTTAGACAGGGCCTTGTAAAAAGAAGGCCTGCAATCGGGATAACCAGAATAGTCTATGGCGTTTGGCCCGAGTATTACGGCGTCCGCCTTAACGGCGTCGGCGTAAGAGATAAGTATGGAAGCAAAAACCAAATTTCTTCCCGGAACATAAGTGGAAGGGATACTTCCTTTTAATATCTCTTCGTATTTTTTATTCGGAATTTTTTTGTTTTTATCGACAAGCGAGCTTTTTTTAAGCCATGGGAAGTTAAGTTTTATCTCGTATAGAGGCGTTTTATAATAACGGGCTACGGCCCTTGCCGATTTCATCTCTCTTATGTGTCTTTGTCCGTAATCAAACGATACGCAGTAGCAATCGTAACCTCTATCTACCGCCCAGGCAAGACAGGTGGTAGAATCAAGCCCCCCCGACAGGCTAATTATCGCTTTCATTCATGACCTCCGCAAAATCTCCTTTCAATCTGGCTATTGGAAGAGTTTTAAATTTATCTATAGAAAATATTATCTCGATGTCTTTATCGGCGGTTTTCCTTAATTTTTTTAATTCTTTTATCCTTCCGGCTTCATCGATTTTTTTTATAAGATCATCGACATCTCCTAAACCGGTTATGAGGTAATCTTTTATAAATCGACTTGCAAAGAAATCTTCCACATGTTTTTGATCGAAAAATATACAGGCGGGAACTATCATAACATCTTCGCTTGATTTTATTAGATATTTTTTCAAAGCGGAAATATTGCACAAAGACGCTATTATTATTTTTTCCGCTTTAGCCGATGCCATAACCGCTTTCGAGCCGGAGTTTGTCAAAACTATCAAATTGTCTTTTGTTTTTTCGGTTAAGGCGAGATGAGGAGAGTTATCGAACTTTTCTATTTTCAAATCCTTTTCGGAAAAAATATCGTAATCTCCGTTTTTTTCCCAAAAACGAAGAGCTTTTTCCTCGTCCGAGTATATCAAAATATTTTTTTTGCGAGATAAAAGGGCGTTAACGGTGGTGGAAAATCTAAAAAAATCGACTACTACCGCTATCTTTTTAAATTCGAAAACTTCTTCTTTATTCTTCGCTATGGTTATATTCATATATTATCTGGATTTACAATAACTTCCGTCAAAAGAGTAATTTAAGATTTTAAAATTTTTATCGGAAACGAAAGATGTTCTGCACCAGTTAATTCCGGATCCTTCAAAAGCCAATTTTTTAACCGTAGATTCGTACTCTTTGGGGCCAATCAAGGCTTTGCCGACCCATAACCAGGTATAAACCCTGTTACCGTTGGGCATATTGGATTCGTTACTCGGACTACCCCAAACCGAAATCAACTCGTTTATATCCGAACCTATCCAGGAGGAAATCTTCGCCTCGTATTTTTTAGTCGTCGCGCATGAAATCATAAAAAAACAAACCAAAAAAAACCTCTTCATACCGAAATCCCTCTCCTTACATATCCTTTCGCTTCCAAGACCTTTATATTACCAAATTCTCCGGTTTTATGTTTCCCCTTTACAATATCAAATCTTCCATCTATATCCGGAGCGTCCATATAGCTTCTCGCCGTAAAAGGAGTATCGAATAATACTTTAAATCTTTTACCTATTATCTTTTTATTAAACTCGTCGACTATTTCGCTCTGAGACCTGATAATTTCTTCATATCTTTCGTTTTTAATATTTTCGCCGACCTGTTTCATATTATAGGCTTTCGTATTTTTTTCTTTAGAGTACTTAAAAACGGAAAGAGAATTAAATCGAGCGTAAGAATTAAATTTTAAAAGTTCTTTAAAATCTTTATCTTTTTCCTCTGGGAAACCCACTATATAAGTCGTTCTCAAGGCTATATCGGGAATGTGTTTTTTTATATTATCTATCGTATTATAAATCGCTTTAGAGTCGTATTTTCTATTCATAAGCTTAAGTATTCTATCGGAAATATGCTGGATCGGCATTTCGATATAATGCAATATTTTAGAGCTCTGAGATATCATTTTTATAAGCTCTAAATCTATAGAAGAAGGATATAAATACATAAGCCTTATCCATTTTAAACCTCTTATCTTTTCAATCTCCTTTAAAAGCTCTTTCAATTTAGGTTTAGAGTATAAGTCCGAGCCGTAATTGGTGGTGTCTTGAGCTATTAAAGATATTTCTTTTACCCCAGATCCAACCAAAGCTTTTGCTTCTTCTATCACCTCTTCCATTTTTTTGGACCTGAATCTTCCTCTTATTAAAGGAATCGTGCAGTAAGAACAAAAATTATCGCAACCGTCCGCTATTTTAAGATACGCGGAATGATTCCGGGTCAAAAGCGTTCTATCCTCGAAATCAATCCTCTTATTATAATCTTTAACAAAGTATCTTCCTTTATTTTTTAGAAAATCTTCAATCATATCGTAAGCGCCGACTCCAAAAACCGCGTCTATTTCGGGATATTTTAAAATCAGTTTTTTCTTCAATCTTTCCACAAGGCAACCCAAAACTATTACCGATTCTATCTTTTTTTCTTTTTTAAGTTTAAGATAATGATTTATTACAGAATCCGATTCTTCTATGGCGGATTTTAAAAACGCGCAGGTATTTATTACGACAATATCGGCTTTTGTTTCGTCGAAAACCAGTTCATAATTATTATTTAAAAATTTTGAAACGGCCACTTCCGTATCCACAAGATTTTTGGGACATCCCAAACTTACTATATATATTTTTTTCACTTATCGAAGATTCCTTTTCTCTCTAACTTTCTGAACACAATAAATATAAGATATGCCATTACAATCGAAAAAATCAAAAAGATTCCTTGAGCAGCCCTTACATTATCTATTCCCATAATTCTTTCTATTTCGCTCATCCCGGCCATGGAAGCGAAGAAGTTTGGAACCGCTATGGCTATTGTTATAATGGTTAAAGTTTTAAGCCATATATTCATATTGTTATTTATTATGGAAGCTCTTGCGTCCATCAAACTTGAAAAAACCTGAAGGTATATATCCGATTGAATCTTAGCCTGACTGTTTTCTATTATTATATCTTCCAGATACTCCATGCTTCTTTCTTTAAAACCGAACTTCGGCGCCTGATATTTAAGTTTTTCCAAAACAAACGAATTGGAGGTTATGGCGCTTGCGTAATAAACCAGCGATTTTTCGAGAGTAAACATATGTATAAGGTATTTATTATCCATGGCCTTAGATATCTTTGTTTCTATTTCGTCGGCTATCATGTTTATCACTTTAAGGTGTTCTATGAAGTGAAATATCGAATTATATATAAGCTTTAAAAATATTTCTTTTATTCCTATTACGTTCTTAAAATATTTTCCCACGAAAAGATTGCATTCTTCTCCGATTACCACTATAAGTTTTTCGTTGGACAAAAACAAGCCTAAAGACTGAACCTTAAAAAGATAATGGTCTTTGGAAGAATAGTTTTTGGGCCTTTTGAATATTACCTCTATTCTACCTTCTTCGAATTCTATTCTCGAAGGCTCCTCGGGATCCAAAGAGGAATTTAAATTGTGAGGGTCTATATTAAATTTGTTAATTATTTCTTCTTTTTCTTCCTGAGTCGGAGATACCAGAACTATTATCCTTTCATTTTCCTCGGTTTCAACTATATTATGATTTATTATCGTATATTTTTTTATCATACCTTTGATTTTAAAACCGAAGAAACTATTTTTCCGGTATCCGAAAGGTTTTCTATTACTGTAATTCCCGCTTCTTTCAAAGCTTTTACCTTCGACTCGTGAGTTCCGGCGGATCCTTCCACTATGGCTCCGGCGTGCCCCATTCTCCTTCCTTTAGGCGCGGTTTTACCGGCTATAAAAGCAAAAACCGGTTTTTTAACATTCTCTTTAATAAACTTCGCCGCGTCTTCTTCGGCGCTTCCGCCAATCTCTCCTATCATAAGTATCGATCTTGTTTCGTTATCTTCGTTAAATAATTTAATGGTATCCACAAAATTCATACCCTGGACCGGATCTCCGCCGATTCCAACGACCGTGGATTCTCCTATTCCTTCGTTTGTAATCTGCCACACGGCTTCGTAAGTCAAAGTTCCGGACCTCGAAACTATTCCCATGCTTCCTTTTTTATGAATGTATCCCGGCATTATTCCGCATTTAGCCTCGCCGGGAGTTATAACACCGGGGCAGTTGGGCCCGACAAGAATTATGTTTTTGCCTTGAGATTTTAAATTGTTTAAATGTTTTTTAACCCTGGCCATATCCATAACCGGAATACCTTCCGTTATGCATATTATGACTTTTATACCGTTATAAGCGCATTCCAGTATAGAATCGGCCGCATAAGGAGCGGGAACGAATATCATGGAGGTATCGGCGCTGGTTTCTTTTACCGCATCGGATACCGTATTAAAAACCGGAACTCCTAAATGTTTAGTCCCGCCTTTTCCAGGCGTTACACCGGCGACTATGTTGGTACCGTAAGCTATACACTGCTCCGTATGAAAACTTCCATGCCCCCCGGTTATACCGCAAACTAAAACTCTGGAATTTTTATTGAGTATTATCGACATAAAACCTCCTATTTACAAAGCGCCACCGCTTTTTTACAACCGTCCCACAGGCTATCCGCCTGCTCGAATTTAAGACCCGAATTTTTTAATATCTCTTTTCCTTCTTTTACGTTAGTCCCTTCAAGCCTTACAACGACGGGAACTTTTATATCGACGTTTTTGGCGGCTTCAACTATCCCTTTGGCTATATTGTCGCATTTCATAATACCGCCGAATATATTGACCAAAACGGCTTTTACCTTGGGGTCTTTAAGTATTATTTTGAAAGCGTTGGTAATCTGCTCCACATTGGCTCCCCCGCCCACATCCAGAAAGTTTGCGGCATCTCCGCCGGCGAGCTTTATCGTATCCAGAGTGGCCATGGCAAGTCCGGCACCGTTGACCATGCATCCCACGCTTCCGTCAAGCCCTATATAGTTTATCTCTATTTTTTTAGCCTCTTTTTCAAGCTCGGAGGATTCTCTATCCGGCAAAGAAGCTATGTCTTTGTGCCTAAACAACGAGTTGTCATCGACTATTACTTTGGAATCGAGCGCTATGAGTTTTTTCTCTTTGGTTATAATAAGAGGATTTACCTCAACTAAATTAGCGTCGTAGTTTATAAAAACTTTTACGAGATTTTTTGCAAAAGCCGTAAATTCGCAAAACAAAGACTTATCGGTTATATCCAGTTTGTAAGCAAGCTCCCTCGCCTGCCAGTCCATAAGCCCGGTCTCGACATCAACCGGCATTTTTACTATAAGCTCGGGTTTGTCTTTGGCAAGTTCTTCTATAGACATTCCCCCTTCTTTTGAAGCTATAATAGTGGGAGAAGATATTTTTCTATCCATTATAACCGATATGTAAATTTCTCTTTCTATATCGTTTGCTTTTTCCACCAAAACTTCTTCGACTTTTATCCCTTTGCCGCCCGTCTGGTGAGTTACAAGAGTCATTCCCAGCATGTTTTTTATTATCTCTTTGGCCTCGGATTCGTTTTTGGCTATTTTTACGCCTCCGGCTTTTCCTCTTCCGCCGGCCAGAACCTGAGCTTTTATTACTACGGGATATTCGTCTATCTTTAATTTGGAAATATCTTCTCCGATTTTAATAACCCCGTATCTTTTTGCGGTCGGTATTGAATATTTTATGAAAAGGTCTTTCCCTTCGTATTCGACAAGCTTCATAAATCCTCCGATAAAAAATTACAACTCAAATTCATCTAATATAATTTTACATAATTTAGTAAAAAATTTTATAGAACAAAATTCCCAATATCTCGTGAAAATATTTTCTATGGAAATAGAAATCCGAAGGCAGGAAATCGGCAAATACTGTTTTATGACAAAAATAAGAAGAAGGATAATAATAAATTTCTTCAAATCCGGCTTTTTTAAAGGCCAAAACGCTTCTTTTTATATGAACGGACTCGGTCACTATTATCGGTTTTTTAAAACCGTTTTTATCGGCTATTTCTTTTGAATATAAGGCGTTTTCATAAGTGTCTTTTGATTTGTTTTCCGCAAAAATTTTATTCTCGCTCACTTTGAGTTTTAAAAGAATATTTTTAGCTATTTCGGCATCCGAAGCCGAGTTATAAATTCTTCCTCCGGTTAAAACCATCGGTATATTTTTTTCTTTGTATATTCTGTAAACCGCAAAAAGCCTTTCGTAAGAAGAAGGAGAAAGATAATAATCGGAAATTAAAATATCCTTAAAATCGGAATTGCCTCCGCTTAAAAAAACGACGAAATCCCCATCCAGCTTGGGATTTAACCTATTTTCATACCGGCATATCAAAAAATTTATCCAGAAATTCGAAGAAAAAATCCATATAAAAAAACCGAAAAACAAAAACATAAAAGCTTTTTTCCGGTTATTCTTAAAAAAGAAATAAACGGAAATAACAAAAAAAAGCGAAACGAATATTCCGCATGGCAGAAGGAAAGAAGATATTATTTTTTTAGCCGCGAACATAAGAAAGGATATAAAAAAGCGAGAGATAAAAAACGGAAATTAAATAAGAGTAATATTTTTTAGAAAGAATAGCCGCGAGAAAAGCGAAAATAAGATAAGAACCGTAAAGATTTGTAAATCCTATTTTAACGGAATAGGATATCAAAACTATAATAAAAGAAAAGACAAAAATCAAAACCGATATATTATAAATAAAATTCAAACCGGATTTTTCAATGGAAAAAAGCAATTTATCCGAAAAAGACTCGTAAAAATAAAACGCGGAAACGGATATTATTAAAACCAAAAAATCAAAATTATCCGAATAGCCGTAATACGCGTTCATAAGATTATACATGTAAGAAAAAACCAGATAAAAAAACAAAACATTGACGACAAAAGGTATTTTTAAATTATTGATATCCAGAGTTTTATCCCATTTGCCTTTCATAAAATTTTTATTAAAATCCACTAAATCCGAAAATTCCGCTTCTTTAAGATAATCGAATAAGACCGCAAGAATGGAAAATAAAAGAAAAAAATAAATATTTTCGGAAGTAAACCCGTCTATCATTTTCAAACTCAAACCGGAGATTGTTTTTGTTAAAAAAACGATTAAAAGGACTAAAAAAATTTTACTAAAACCGATAAGATTGACTCTTAAAACGAAATAGAATATAAAGAAATAAAATATATGGGCGAAAAACAAATACATATTCTGGTATTGATTTAAAAAAACAAAAAGAGAAAAGAGGAAATAAGAAATAAAAAAAACAAAAATCTCGGATATCTTTTCGCTTTTAATAAATCCGACCTTCAAGCCGGATATGGAATTTACGGTTTTTGCGATATAATAAACAAAAAACAACGCCGTTAAAGTTTCCAGATACTTTAAATAACCGAATCTCATAAAAAGAAGCAAAGATAAAACAAAGATAAAAGAAAAACAAGAGAGATTAAAAAAGTAATTTATTTTTCTATATTTTAACGAGCTTATATAAACGGATAAAGCGGAAAAACACACTCCGGCATAAGCGACGATATAATCCATTTTATTTAAAAATCTCGAAAAAAGAACGAAAAGGATATAGGTTAGCGAAATTAAAACCAAACCCTTTAATAGTACAAAAGAGTTTTTCATCTCTTTATGCTTTTGATCGGATATTATATGAGGATAAAAATAAAGAGAAAGAATATAATTTAAAAATACATCTAAAAAAACAAATAATAAAAAGATTAACGCCCCGTAAATAAACGGCAAAAAAAAGCTTTTATCTATAAAATAAACCAACAAAAGCGAAATAATATTAAAAATCAAAACCGGTATGATTCCACGAGAATAAAAAGAATACAATTCGTTTATATGCTCTACCAACTTGGCTCTAACATCCAATTTTTCATCGTTTATAACGGATGTAATTATGGATTTGTTAAGTCTATGAATAATAAAAACTGAGCAGGACAAAACCAAAATAAAAGTTATTATAAAAAATAACGCCATAAATAAAAAAGCCCCGCATAAAGCGGGGCTTTAACAGGTTTTAATCCTCTTTTATCCTCATCTTATAAAAACTTCTCCAGACAAAAACAACCGATAGGATAAAGAATATCAAAAACGCGGCAAATTTGGCTTTTGGAGAAAGTTCAATAGCAAGCTCCACGGCCAAAAGACCGAATAAAGTAGTAAACTTTATTATCGGATTCATTGAAACCGAAGCGGTATCTTTAAAAGGATCTCCAACGGTATCTCCGACAACCGTAGCCGCATGTAAATCAGTCCCTTTCATATTAAGTTCAGTCTCAACCAATTTTTTTGCGTTGTCCCATGCTCCACCAGCATTAGCCATAAAAATAGCCTGAAACAAGCCAAAAAGCGCTATGGATATAAGATAACCTATGAAGAAATAATGATTAAGACATGCAAACGCTAAAGTCGCAAAGAAGACCGAAAGGAATATATTAAACATTCCTTTTTGAGCGTATTGAGTGCATATTTCAACAACTTTTTTTGAATCGGAAACGCTGGCTTTAGTAACACCATCCAGTTTCATATTATTTTTAATAAACTCGGTCGCTCTGTAGGCTCCGGTGGTAACAGCTTGATTTGAAGCTCCACTAAACCAGTATATCATTGCGCCGCCAACTATCAAGCCGAGCAAGAATAATGGATTTAGTATCGAAAGTCCTTCCACAGCGCTTGCATCACCATAGCTTTGTCTTAATACCTGTATTATGGAGAATATAAGCGTGGTTGCGCCTACTACCGCGGTTCCTATTAAAACCGGCTTTGCAGTAGCTTTGAAAGTATTTCCAGCGCCATCGTTTTCTTCTAAATAAGCTTTGGCTTCGAAATTCGGCTCAAACCCGAATTCCTTTTTTATTTCTTCTTTGGCGTTGGGAATGGTTTCTATAGTTGAAAGCTCAAATATTGACTGAGCGTTATCCGTTACAGGGCCATAGGAATCCACGGCTATAGTAACCGGACCCATACCCAAGAATCCGAAAGCTACAAGGCCAAAAGCAAATATTGCTGGGCTTATCATTATAAGATCCAGTCCCGCTGTGCTTACGTAATATGCTATGCCCATTAAAACAACTATCGCCATACCCAACCAGTATGCCGAAAAGTTTCCAGCGACGAAACCAGAGAGTATGTTAAGAGATGCTCCTCCCTCTTTTGAAGCGTTAAGAACCTCTCTTACATGTTTGGATTTCGTAGAAGTAAAAACTTTTACAAACTCCGGAATTATTGCGCCAGCTAATGTTCCACAGGTTATTATTGTCGCCAACTTATACCAGTATGTATTATCGCCTCCCAGATCCGGTATCAATATGTAGCTTAATATATAAGTCATTGCTATGGATACAAAAGAAGTAAGCCATACTAAAGATGTTAAAGGCAGCTCGAAATTAAAATGTTTTTCATTTTCATATTTCGACTTAAAATAAGCTCCATTTAACCAATACGATATTATGCTCGTAGCTATCATCGCCACACGCATTACGAATATCCAAACCAAAAGCTGTATTTGAGTGGTAGGATCTTTTACTGCCAAAACTATAAATGTAATCAAAGCCACTCCAGTAACTCCATATGTTTCAAAACCGTCGGCGGTCGGCCCGACAGAGTCTCCGGCGTTGTCACCGGTGCAGTCAGCTATAACTCCTGGGTTTCTAGCATCATCCTCTTTAATCTTGAAAACAATTTTCATAAGGTCTGAACCGATGTCAGCTATCTTGGTAAATATTCCTCCCGCTATTCTAAGAGCGGCAGCACCTAATGATTCACCTATCGCGAAACCTATAAAACACGGTCCAGAGTATTCGCCAGGCACAAAAAGAAGAATTATTAACATTATTATGAGCTCTACACTTATCAAAACCGTTCCTATGCTTATTCCGGCTCTCAAAGGTATGTCCATAGCCGGATAAGGATATCCTTTTAAAACCGAAAAAGCGGTTCTTGAGTTAGCATAAGTATTCATTCTCATACCAAACCACGCCACACTATAAGAACCCAGTATGCCTATTACGCTGAACAATAGTATTATAAAAATCTTTCCGGCGGTAAAATGCATAAGATATCCGAAATAAAAAAGTATTATCACAGCTATAAAAGCCCAGAGTATCATTAAAAATTTTCCCTGAGTTAAAAGGTATGTTTTACAGGTTTCGTATATAAGCTCCGAAACCTCAAGCATAGATTTATGGACCGGAAGTTTCGCCACTTTTGAAAAATGATATATTCCGAAAAACATACCCAAAACGCATATAAGTATGCCCCATAAAAGCAAGCTATGACCGTCGAAAGAACCGAAACTCACGGTCTTTAAATCAGGTATCACGAGATTCGCTTCGCTTGCAAAAGAATTTTGAGCGATCGTTAAAAGAGCCAATAACAATTTCATCTCTACCTCCTAATCAAAAAATCCTCTCATTAAAATATATCAAAAAAAATTAAATTAGTCAAAAAATATTTGTAAAATATAGATATATGAAAATAATCCCAACGAGTATAGAACCCAAAACAGCAGAGTATATAATTAATCATACGGCATCCGATGATGATTACTTAAAAAAGATAATAAATGAGATGGAAAAAAATGGAATAAGAAAAATAAATATAACTCCTTTTGAAGGAAACATAATCTCGACACTTCTTTCAGCGATAAAACCCAAAAGAGGAGTAGAGATAGGAACTTTATGCGGATACTCTTCATTATGGATTTCCAAATCGTTAGATGAAAACGGAAAGTTATATACCATAGAAAAAGAACCAAAACATGCGGAAATAGCTTTAAAAATGATATCGGAGTTAGGACTTGAGAAAAAAATAATAGTTATGAACTCGGATGCAAAAGAGGCGCTTACGAAATTGTCGAAATTTTCTCCTTTCGATTTCTGTTTCATAGACGCCAACAAAGACGATTATCCTTATTACATAAAATGGGCTTTAAAAAATTTAAGAAGCGGCGGATTAATAATAGCCCATAATCCTTTAATGAAAGGTAATTTGTTTTATGAAGGGGAAGATAAAGAACAAAACGCCAAATCAAGGGGGATGAGAGAATTTCTTCATATATTTTTCACCGACGATAAAATTTCTCAAAGAGCGATAATCCCAACATCCGACGGAATAGCCGTCGGCGTGGTTAAATAACTTATCCTTTAATAACGCAAATAGGTTTTAGTTTTAAAAGTCTTTTGCTTATACCTGATCTTTCTATTACCTTAACCACATCAGAAACGTTTTTATAGGCATCACTCATCTCTTCAGCTATCGTAGTTTTAGAGCCGACCATAAGTAAAATACCTTTGTCATAAAGCTCTTTTTTTATATCCTTACCCTTAGCATTTTCGATGGCCTTCGCTCTCGACATAACTCTTCCTGCTCCGTGACAAGAAGATCCGAAGGATTTATTCATAGATAAATTTTGCCCCAATAAAATATATGATTCTCTTCCCATATCGCCCGGTATTATTACGGGCTGACCAAATTTTCTATATTTTTCGCTAACCTCGTAATCCGAAGGCCCAAAGGCTCTTGTCGCACCTTTTCTATGAACCAAAACTTCTTTTTCTTCTCCATTTATATTATGTTTTTCGATTTTGGCTATATTATGAGCTACATCGTAAACAGTTTTAAAAGAAAGAAACTGGGGCGAAATTTTTAAAACCTTCAAAAAAACTTTTTCGGACATATCTTTAAGTATTTGTCTGTTAGCCCAGGCGAAATTAGCGGCGGCTTTCATCGAGTTAAAATAACCCTGACCTTCCTGGCTTTTAAACGGTGCGCAGGCAAGTTCTCTGTCATATAATTTTATTCCGTATTTTCGAGCAGCGGCTATCATAATGTTTACATAATCTGAACATATCTGATGCCCAAAACCCCTGGAACCTGTATGAATCATAACAAAAATCTGACCCTTAAAAAACCCCAAATCATATGCAATTTTTTCATTGAATATCTCTTCGATATACTGGACCTCTAAAAAATGGTTTCCGCTACCCAAACTTCCCATCTGTTTTCTACCCCTTTCCATCGCCTTTTTGCTGACTTCCGAAGGCTCTGAATTCAAAAAACCTTTGGATTCTATATTTTCAAGATCTTCTTCATCCCCGTATCCATTCTCAACTGCCCACAAAGCACCCTTTTTAAAAAGAACCTTGTAATCTGAATAGGATAATTTTATACTTCCCTCCGAACCTACTCCAAGAGGAACCTGGTTATAAAGAGAATCGACAATCTCTTTTTTTCTTTTATCAACTTCTTCTTTTTTCAAAGATGTTGAAATAAGCCTTACCCCGCAGTTTATATCATAACCTATTCCTCCTGGAGAAATAATTCCCTTTTCAATATCAAAAGCCGCAACCCCACCTATAGGAAAACCGTACCCTTTATGTATATCAGGCATAGCAATTGCATTCCCAACTATTCCCGGCAGAGTCGTTACGTTTATTATCTGATTTATTGCATCTACTTCCAAGGTTTTTTCTATTTCCCTATCTGCATATATGACAGCATCGGTTAACATTCCTTCTTTGTATCCTTTTTTTACAACCAAAGTATTATCATCTTTTCTATACATAATATATTCCAAAATCACAAATCCACTATAATTTTAAGATAAAAAAAATAATCAGATTTAAACTTTAAATCGTGGTAAGTTGCGGCTTTTAAAATCCTTTTCGGTTTATTTTTATGAAAATCCAATTTAAAACCTTTTAACCTGATCACAGTATTCTCATTTTTTTTAAAATTGCTAACAAGTTTTGGGACAAAACCTTCGGTTTCAAAGAAATATATAAGCTCATTAAAGAAATCAACAAAAATTCCGGGAATGTCTGAATTTAAAATCAACTCTTTTTCAAAATTCAAATCGTAATTACAATCTACTACAATATCACAAAATGATTTAGCCAGAGTATCAAATATATCCTTAAAGTTTATAGCTTTTACTTCTATCTCAAGATCTCCCGTAAAATTTATTTTATAATCGCCCATCAGTAATCGCAATATCTTTTGCCGCTTAAATCGGTATGAGTACAATCTATAAAAACATAGCCGAAATCGGCGGAACTCGATATATTAATATAACCCCACATACCGCTATCTGTTATATCAGAAACAGAATTACTTGTCCTAACCGAAGCAGTTTTAGGATGAAATGAGTTGGGAATATCCAATTCGAGAATTTTGGATATATATTTAGGATAGAGCGAAGACAAATCATCGGTAGGATATGTTGAGTTATCGGCATAATAAAGCCTTAAAGCCTCTCTTATGGAACTAAGATTTGCAATATTAGATTTTTCTTTTGTTTTTAATATCGCGAAAGAGATTTTAGGAACAGCAATAACTCCTATTACCCCAACTATCAATATAACAAGCATTACTTCAATAAGAGTAAAACCTTTTCTCATTGATTAAAGTTATACTCAGCGGTATATTTTATAATAACGGATGATTTTTTGGCTACCTCTAAATTAAACTCTATGTTGTTTACGTCTATTTTATCGTATTTATGGCTGGATTCTATCATCTTCCAATTACCCCAGAGATATTCCTTAATTTTGACGTTTATATTTTCATTTTTTTCATTTTTGATTTTAATTTCTATCGTGTCTCTATAAACATTCGGCATTATTTTATCATGTTTAATTATTTTTCTCTCACCACTTACATTAAAAGCCTTGCCAGTATTTATCTCCACTTTTGAGTTTGGTGCAGTATGTTTAACATTATCTTCGCCTATCAAACTCAAAAAATCTCCTTTTTTCTTGTAAATCCTCACTCTACCTTCCGGCAAAGGAATCTCCATAGAATTTTCTTTATTATTTTCAAATATAAATTGAGCTGTAAGATTGTTATCGTATTTATAGTTTCTTAAGTTATCATAGAAATACCACATATCTTTCTGACCTTTATAAACATAAATTTTTTTAAATTTAACTCCTTTTTTTGAAAACATATCCAGAGAAAGTGTTTCACCTGTGTTTATAGTAATCTCTTTAAAAGGCAAATCATAAGCGTAAAAATCACTTAAAACCTGGGCTTTAATCTCACCTCCTCCTTCATAATCCGCATCAGAAAGGGACTTAGACATAGCCCTGAAAGCTATAGCATTTGTCTGCTCTGATACTCTGTTAATAGATCCTGCCACAAGACTTATTTTAGCGTTTTTAAAGTTATAGCCAGAATCATTAGTTAAGACAACCCTTCCGTTTATATCAAGCTCAGTTTCATTTTCATTTACAAAAGCGTCATAAGAGGCGGTCCATGAGATGTTATTCAAAAGATAATTTACTCCTATCTTACATTTATCCGATTTAGTAGAGTTTAGTTCCAACTTCAAAACTCCATTATTTATCATTCTGTTTCTAAAATCTATCTCATCGAATTTGCCATAGCTTAAATATTTGACATAATCCTTTGAAACTAAAAGATACTCTTCTTTATCATTCTTAATAATATAATTTTCTCCATCGAATTTGTAGAGTGTACCTGTTATTATGCTATTATCTTTAGTAAATATACTAACACTTTGTTTTACATAATCTGAGTTTTCGTTTTTATAACTCTGGAGTCTTAATTCCAAATAATCTGGCAGATTTAAATTTATGCTATCGCTTATTATCGTTTTTGGCATATTAGATATTGTAATATTTGAAATTCCTCTTCTACATTCTTCGAGATAAGTTTGATTAACGCTTGCCATATTAGTATTATAAACTGTTAAAGCGCTATCTTTAACCTCCGAGCTTAAAGATGCAGAAATAACTGAAAGCAACAAAAATTTCATAAACCCTCCTTTTTAGATATTATATAAAAATTATTCTTCTTGTTTTCTAAAATTAAAGAACTTTTCAACTTCCACTGAAACCATAGCCATAAATATCAAAAAACCCCCAATAGCCTTTGAAAAAACAAAATCTTCTCCTCCGATGGTCCATGCGAATATGGCGGCGAAAACCGGCTCAAAACAGAATATTATTCCAACCTTAAATGGTTCTATATGTTTTTGTGCCCTCATCTGTATAAAAAAAGCTGAAAGCGTAGGAAACAAGGATAAAAAAACTATAACAATCCAACCATTAAAATTTAAAATCTTAAAATCATATTTAAATATCAAAGAAAAAACGAGGGAAATTAAACCTACCATCCAGAACTGCTGAAAAACAAGAAGTGTAGTATCGTAATTTTTTTTAACATATTTATCCGTAAAAAGAAGATGAGCAGAATAGCTCATTGCTGCTATAAGAGTCAAAAGGTCTCCTTTGTTTATCCCGTCTACTCCACCCGTTAGAAACCACATTCCGGATATCGCAATAAGAGAAGAAATTATTTCTATTTTGTCAGGCCTTATTTTCTTAAATAAAAAGATAAAAAGAGGAATGAATATTATAAAAAGACCAGTAATAAAACCACTGTTTGAAGCTGTAGTGTATAAAAGACCTACTGTTTGAGTGATATAGAGCAAAGACAAAAAAATTGAAAGGATAAATGCTTCTTTAAAATAACTTTTTAAATCTTTTTTTAAAACAAAAGGCAAAAGAACTATGGCAGATATAAAAAACCTTATTGAAACCATAACCACCGGATTTACGGTCGACAAAGCCCATTTTGTAACCACAAAAGTCGAACCCCATATAAAAGCGCAGTAAAAAAGCCCCAAATAAAGCCAGAATTTATTATTCGACATAAATGATATTTTATAAAATTAATAAAGATTTCTTTTTAAACTCTACCACTATTTGCGACAAAAAACGCCGATCGGCCAAAATAGTCGAAAAGTTAATTTTTAGTCTTAGATATTTTTATTAAATATAAAATTAGAGTTTATACAAATCGTTGCCTTTGTCGTCGACTATTATAAATACCGGGAAATTTTCCACATCTACGAGCCATACAGCTTCCATTCCAAGGTCCGAAAAATCTATACACTCGACTTTTTTAATGCATCTATCCGCAAGATATGCGGCGGGACCTCCTGGAGAGCCTAAATAAAAACCGCCGTATTTTTTGCACGAGTCGGTTACAACTTGACTTCTATTGCCTTTTGCTATCATAACCATCGACGCCCCTTTCGATTGTAAAAATTCCACATAAGAATCCATTCTTCCGGCCGTCGTGGGGCCCATGGAACCTGAAGGTTTATTATTCGGTTTTTTTGCGGGGCCCGCATAATATACGGGATGATTTAAAAGATAGTCGGGAAGAGGTTTTCCGCTATCGAATATTTCTTTAAATCTTTTATGAGCCAGGTCTCTTGCAACGACTATTTTGCCGTTTAAAAGAAGCCTTGTTCCGACCGGGTGTTTAGATATATCTAAAAGCACTTCTTTTATAGGCCTGTTTAAATCTATTATAATGCCGTTTTGTTTTCCGTATCTTTCTCTCCATTCGTCCTTAATAAATCTTTCTGGATTTCTTTCTAATTCCTCGACCCATATCCCTTTTTCGTTTATCTTACCCAAAGCCTGCCTGTGGGCCATACAGGATAAACCGACCCCTATTGGACAGCTTGCGCCGTGTCTTGGGAGCCTTATAACTCTTACGTCGTGAGCAAAGTATTTGCCGCCAAACTGAGCTCCATAACCTAATTTATAGGACTCTTCCAAAAGATATTTTTCCATTTCCAAATCTCTAAACCCTATGGATTTTTTTGTGGGTTTTGGCGGCAGATTATCGTAATAACCTGTGGAAGCCAATTTTACCGTTTTTAAAACATACTCCGCGCTTGTTCCGCCTATAACAAAAACCAGATGATAAGGAGGGCATGCGGATGTGCCTATGTTTTTCATTTTTTCGACAAGAAAAGGTTTTAGTTTTTCCGGAGTCAATATCGCGGCGGTTTCCTGATATAAAAATGTTTTATTAGCCGAACCGCCGCCTTTTGCTATAAACAAAAATTCATACTCGTTTCCCGTATTGGAATATATGTCTATTTGAGCCGGCAAATTATTACCGCTGTTTTTTTCTTTATACATATCTAAAGGCAAAGTTTGGGAATACCTTAAATTTTCTTTTTGAAAAGTTTCAAATATCCCCTTGGATATATATTTTTCGTCATCTGCGCCGGTTATTACAAACTCGCCTTTTTTGGCCACCACAGTAGCCGTTCCGGTATCCTGGCATAAAGGAAGCTCAAAATTTTTAGATATAACGGCGTCTTCCAGAAAAAGATAGGCTATATATTTATCGTTATCGGAGGCTTGGGGATCTTCCAATACGGATGCCGTTTGTTTTAAATGATCGGTTCTATATAAAAACTCAAGGTCTCTAAAAGCTTCTTTAGCCAACAATTCCAAAGCTTTTGGATCTATTTGTAAAAATTGAAACTTACCTGATTTGAAAGTTTTAACATAATCTTTGGTTATAAGCCTGTATTTAACTTTTTGTTTTTCAGCTGATAATATTTTCTTAAACTCAAACTTCATAAACCCTCCTTAATAAATTATACATAAAAGATTTCCAATTACTAATAATTTAGGTATCGATAGTATTCATAAAATTGTGTAAATTGTAAAATAAAGTATAAATGAGGAAGGGATTAAACATACAATAATAAACATTTTTTAGGTGATTTAGAAAGATTAAGTAAGTTATGGCGTTTGAGCCATTTAGATACAGTAGAAGTTGGAACAGGATAATATTTTTGCAGTTTGCCTGATACTATGTGTTTTAGAAAACAATTCTTTAATTTTCATACGAGCCTTAACCGGGCTAATTTGATATAATTCATTATAGGTGACTACAGATACCATACAAGACACCTCCTGGCCAGGGGTTTTAACTGGCTAAAACGTGAAAAGTTTAGCCTTTCAACCTCAAACACCCTGGTCAGGACCAATTTTATAATTTTTACTAATCCTGTTTCCAGGTGTTCGCGATCTCTATACCCACCTACGGAGTTAAATTGACACGAAAAATTATTTTTTTTATAATTTAATTAAGAATTGGGAGGAAAAATGAAAAGGCTTTTCTACGTTGTTTTTTTCTTATTTTCATATACATTAAATTCTCAAACTAAAAACGATGTCAATCAATGGCAGGAGATAATTAAAATGTTAGATCTAACCCCTTTGCAATCATATACATTAATTAAGATTTACAAAGGCGATATGGATAAAATTTCAACAGAAATTTATAAATCCGCAGAAAAATATTTAAAACAAAATAAAATAGAAAGCGAAGAAGATCTCTTTAAAGCGACACTAATTAATGAAATGATTGGAGATTTAGATAACGCTATTTTTAATATTTCAAAAGCTATAGAAAAGAATCCAAAGGAATCTAAATATTACTATACACTCGGGAGATTATATTCAAATAAAGGGGATTTTTCCAAAGCCCTAACAAATCTTAAAAAATCTTCTGAGCTAAAACCGGAAAATCCTTATGTATGGTATGAACTATTTCAACTATACAAAAACACTCCGGAATCTAATAAAGCAATTGAAAACCTCGAAAAATTTATAAAATTGGCTCCTTCGAGTTATTTTAAAGGAATGGCAACAGACTACGCATGCAAACAAATGGTTCTTGAAAAAAAACTTGAAGTATCCGGATGTCCCCCATCTTCAGAATATAATAAAATCGGATTTAAAATAAATATTTCCCAATCCAAACTACCGGAAAAACAAAAAAATATAGATACCTCATGTTGCGAATATGAGTGTGAAACATATAAAACAAAATGTTGTGAAGAAGAAGAATGCACCGATTACGATTATTACACAGGTGAATGTATCAATTATAAATGCAAGAAATGGATCGACTGTGAAAAAGAAAAATGCAAATGTACAAAAATTTGCGAATAATAATTATCTAAATAACAGCCTTTAATTATTACTTTTTATTTTCAAAATATAAAAGAATCTAAAATTATTAGAGGGTATTGGTAAGTTTGCTTTTATTTTCCAATACCCTCTAATATATTGAACGGCAATTTTACACGTTTTTAATATATGTTCCCTTTTAACACTTTGAAGTTTTGTTTTTTGATTTCTGAGTTTTGTTTTTTAATGTTTCCATTAACGGTTTTAACACTGGCTTCCTCAATCTTGGAGTTTTCCAACAAAACATCTCCATTTATATTTTTAACATAAATCTCTTTATACTCTCCGCCCGAGATTATTATATCGGAGTTGACCGATTTAACAGTGGCCTGGTCAGAATAACAATCGGATAGTTTTATATCACCGCTTACGTTTTTTATCGTAATCTCTTTGGATTTCATATGAGATATTTCTATATCTCCGTTCGTCGATACCGCGGTAACTTCTTTTAAGTTATTCGGAATCTTAGCTGAAACTTCGCCTATCCTGGATTTGTTTCCGCTTGCGGTCTTTAAACTTAAAACTCCGTTTTCTATATAAAGCTCGGTTTCCCCTTCCTCTTTTTCGTATATCTCGGCTTCTATTGTCGCTTTTTTATCTCCCGTTCCTTCTATCTTTACTCCGTCTATTGCAGACTTAACCTCGAAGATATCGTCTTTATAATCGGAAATATCAATATTCACTTTTCTTCTCTGATAGTTTTTTATGTCTAAGTCTTTAGCTTTTGAAGAAATAATATCCGATATATTAAGAAATTTTTCTTTTTTAAGCCAGGAAACTCCGAATATTATAGCAACTACCGCTATCAACACCACTCCGAGTACAATAACCGTCAAAAAGCCGAAAACTATTATTACCCCCCATTTAATTACCTCTATAGTTTTGGCCGCTATATCGGGGTTTGCAGAATTTAATACCGACAGCAAATAAACAAACCCCAACACGAGTATCAATAGAACCATAAGTTCTATAAGTCTTCTTATCATAACTTACCTCCTTGTATATCGAAAGTTTTATCCTTTCATTATATAAGACACAAAAACATCAAAAATGTTTCACTCGTCCTTAAAATATTTTTTTATCTTATCTTTGGCCCTAAACAGTTGAGTCTTTACCGTGTTTATCGGGATATTCAATATTTCGGATATTTCTTCGTAAGATTTTTCGTCGAAATAATATAGTTTTATTATTATCCTGTAATGAGCCGGAAGCTTTTCTAACGCATCTGAGAGTTCTTTTATCATTTCTTTATCGTATATATCGTCTTGAGTTTCATTTGATACAAAAAAATCGTCATAATTTAAATCTACAAATTTATCTTTTTCTCTCGTTATATAATTAATCGAAATATTATATGCTATGGAATAAAGCCATGAGGATAGTTTGGAATCGTTTTTAAAAGTTTCCAATTTCTCATAAGCTTTTATAAAAACATCCTGAGTTATGTCTTTGGCTTTATCTTCTATGGAAATATATTTCATTACAGACCTGAATATAAAATCGTAGTGTTTTAAAAAAATTTCCGAAAAAGCCTCTTTCTCGCCAGAAAGCACCCTTTTTATTATCTCAAGATCTTCTTTCATTATTTACTCGAAAACCCCGTATATTTTTGTCCCGTCCGGACATTTTCCTTTGTTTAAGTTATTTTTTAATAAAAAAAATCCGCGTCTTTCTATCGCTATTTTATTGCCGGGGCAGTATGTCGTTTCTCCTTCGGGATTATCTATATTTCCAGTATAAACATATTTTAACCCTTCATCCATAGCTATTTTTCTCGCGACTATAAGAGTATTTTTGGATGTGGGCGGGGTTTGAGTCATCAGATAGTTAGGATAAAATCTTGTAAAATGCACGGGTATCTCGGGACCCAAATTTTCTTTTATCCACTTTGAAACACTTCTTATATCTTCTTCGCTGTCGTTTGCTCCGGGAATAACGAGATTTACTATTTCAATATGTCTTTTGGAATTTTTTATAACTTTTAAAGACTCAAGAACCGGCTTAAGTCCGCCGGAGGTATATTTCAGATAAAACCCCTCGTTAAATCCTTTTAAATCTATTTTAAAGGCATCCACATATTTTATAAGCTCTTTAAGCGGTTCGGGGTTTATAAATCCGGAAGTGACTACTACGTTTTTCAATCCTTTTTCTCTGGCAAGTTTAGCCGAGTCTATTACGTATTCGTAAAAAACAGTAGGTTCTGAGTAAGTATAGGCTATGCTTTTAGCCCCGGATTTTAAAGCCGCATCTACCAGTTCTTTCGGAGACAAGAATCTATCTATACTATCCGACGCCCCCCTCTGGGATATATCCCAGTTCTGACAGTATTTGCATCTCAAATTGCACCCCGCGCAAGCAACGGAAAAAGCCTTTGTGCCCGGAAGAAAATGGAAAAACGGTTTTTTTTCTATCGGGTCTATATTTATGGCAGCTACTTTCGAGTAATTTAAAGAATAAAGCATTCCTTCCATGTTTTGTCTAACCCTGCAAAAACCGATCTCTCCGTCTTTTAAAACGCATCCTCGAGGACAAAGATTGCATTTAACCTTTTTATCTTTAAGTTTTTCGTAAAACATAGCTTCTTTAAAATTGGATTCTTTTTTAAATTTTTTATCTTTAATATCCTCTTCTGCAAATATCTTTTTATATCCAAGTTCTAAAAAAAAGATAAAATTAATAAACAAAAAAACATAAAAATATTTTTTCAAATATAGAGAGTTTATCATATATAATATTATACCGATTTATTTTTTGCAAACGGCTATTATTCGCTTTGAATTTTTTTTAAGCAGAGAAAAATCGAAATCGCCGTATATTTTTTTAACTTTAAACCCGGCTTTTTTAAGAATTTTATTAAGCGATTTTTTATCGTAAACTTTTAAATAAAAAACTCTGGTTTTCATCTCGCCGTTTTCTATTTTATGCCATATATTTTTAAGCGTAGTTTTATTTAACCATACAAACTCTTGAAGTTCTATGGCATCTCCTATTATATCCCAGTTTTTCTCGCTTAAATTATTTTTTCTAAATACCCCGTTTTTAATATCTATTATAAAAACTCCGCCTTTTTTTAAAGATCTATAAATCTTTTTTAAAAACAAATAATTATCTTTATCGTCGAAGTATCCGAATGATGTAAACATATTAATTGCAAGGTCAAACTCTTCTCTAAAATCTATCTTTCTCATGTCTTTCCTTACAAAAGTTATGTTTTTTAACCCCGTTTTTTGGGCTTTTTTAACGGCATCCTCCAGATATTCTTTAGAATAATCCAAAGCCGTGACGTCAAATTTTTTTTTGGCAAGTTCTAAAGAATGTCTTGCCGCCCCGCAAGGGATATCGAGAATTTTAAAGCCCTTTTTTATCCCGGAAGCTTTTATTATAAAACTAACCTCTTCTTGAGTTCTTTTTTTAGGGATAAAATCGAAATTATAAAAATCTTTTTTAAAAAAAGACTTAAACCATTCTTTATTCGTTTTATTTCTATCCATTTTGAATAGTTATATTACCTTGAAAACACTTTTACTTTTTTAAACCTTGCGGGGCTTGAGGCGTGGCTCATTCTGAATATCTGAGTAGGCTGCCCTTTACCGCAGTTTGAAACCCCGTATAACTTCCAATATTTTTCGTTTGCTATCGCGTCGCAATTTCCCCAGAAAACCGGAGTTATTCCCTGATAAACCGGGTTTTTTACCATCTTCGTAATCTTTCCGTTTTCTATAAGCCAGCCTATCTCGCAACCGAATTGAAAATTCAACCTTTTCTGGTCTATGCTCCAGGATTTGTTGTTTTCCATTATTATCCCTTTTTTTGTGCTTTTTATAATATCCTCATACTCCCAATCCCCGGGCATTAAACTTAAATTGGTTATTCTTATTATGGGTATGCTTTTATACGAATCGGCTCTGTTTGATCCCATGCTTCTTTTATGGCCTATAGCCGAAGCAAACTCTCTGTTAGTCATATAGCCGCTCAGTATCCCGTTTTTTACTATATGCCATCTTTGAGCTCTGACTCCGTCGTCGTCGTATCCGCAAGTGGCAAGACCGCCCGGGAGCGTGGTATCCGCGACAAGATTAACTAATTCGCTTCCGTATCTTAATTTCCCCAATTTTTCCGTAGTCAAAAAGCTCGAGCCCGCGTAAGATTCTTCATAACCCAAAACTCTGTCTAATTCGCTGGCATGTCCCGTGGATTCGTGGATTTGAAGCGCCAACTGGTCTCCGTATATTATAAGATCCCTCTCGTCGCAAGGACAGTTTGCAGCGGTTAAAAGAGAAGCCGCCTCTTCCGCCACCCTTTCGGCGTTTTCAAGAAGCTTTAAACTTTCCACATACTCATAACCCATCGAAAGCATATAAGCATGCCCGCCGGGGTAAGATCTGGCCTGAACTTCTCTATCATTTATAGATGTAGCTGAATATCCCGCACCGGAGTAATAAAAAATTTGCTCTATATCCGAACCTTCCGTGGAAGCGTAATATTTGTGGGTTTTAACAAAAGTCATTTTAGAGTTTGCTATTTTTACTTTTTTATTTTTCAAAAGTGTTTCGTTTATTTTTAAAAGTAAACCTATCTTGGTGTCTATGCTAACCTCAAAAGGGTCTATCAATACCGGAGTTTTCCATACGTCTTTATACGAAGGCTCGTAAGCAAGCTTAACTTTAGAGTTTCTTAACCTGGCGGAAGCTTTCGCTATATCCAGAGCTAAAAGAACCGTTTTTTCCAATTCCTTAAGATTCATAGTGTTGCTTGAGGCAAAACCCCAACCGCCATTTGACAAAATCCTTACTCCGAAACCTAAAGTCGTATCGTCTTTTAAATCGGTAATATCAAAGTTTTTTATGTTTATATTTTGATATCTTTCGTCTATTATCCTTATGTCACCGAAGTCTACTTTTTTGCTTTCCATTATTTCTATCGCTTTTTTTAAAAATTCTTTCATATTTATCTCCTTAAAATTCAGTCGAGGATGTGAAGTTAAATTCCTTTATTTTAAAGGCCGGAGTAAAAATACCACCCCCGTATTCCGAAAAAGATTCTCTTTCAAGGCTAAGCTCTTCTATATTATTCATAGCTTCGACCATATTTTGAGTAAATCTTAAGTTCTTAACCGCCCTTTTAATTTTCCCATTTTCTACAAGATAAGTCCCGTTTCTGGTCATTCCTGTTATTTCCAATGTTTTGGGCTTTAACGGGTTTGTATAATGAAATTCCGTCACGAGTATCGCCCTCTCAGTGTCTTTTATTATATCCTCCATGCTTCTCTCACCCGCCTCCACCATCATTGCAGAAGGCACGGCCCCGAAACCGTTTGGCTCAAATAAAGAATGACCGGTATATTTGAGATTGCAAAGCATGGATGTTTTTTTATCCGTAACTAAGTTTTTTAAAACTCCCTTATCTATAAGTATAACCCTTTCTCTGGGCTGTCCCTCGAGATCAAACGGCATTATTCCCAAAGGAAAGTCATAGGAATTTTCAGTTATTGTTAATTTTTCACTAAAAATTTTCTTGCCGATATTTCCACTTGCAAAACTTCTATTCTCATAATAAGCCAGAGCGTTAAAACCCATATATCCGAAAAAAGGCAAAAATCCGCTTACCGCCATAGGCTCGGCTATTATGGTATATTTTCCGGGCTTTATGTCTACAGGGTTTTTAGCCATATCAGATTTTTTTAAAGCTTTTTCGTTTACGCTGTCGTAATCTATATCGTCTTTGAAAGATGAGGCGGACGCTTTACCGTAAAAACCGTCTTTATTTACCGTGATATCGTAATCTATTTGAGTGGCCGAAAATTTTTGAAAAAGGCCGAATGAATTTGCTATTATAACCTCGCCCGAAGAATTATTTATAACTCCGTAAGCGTTTCTTTTGGTTTTTTTACAAAATTTAAGAAACCTGGAAATTTTTAAAACCCTTTCCTCGGGAGAAAGAGAATCCGTTTTTTCGTCGAAATATTTTTTGCTATCTATTTTTACGGAAGTTTTGGTAGGGAAAGGGATATTGGAATCTTTTTTTACGAACTTTAATTTTTCTTTCGCCGAGTTTATCGATTCCGTTACGGATTTATCGTCGAATTTGTTTAATACAAATTTTACCGCTTTCAAATCTTTTATAATCCTTACATAAGCGTACGTATCGGATGTGGATACGTTTTGCGAAACCTCGTTATCTCCGAACCTTGTAAGGCTGTTTTTATTCGAATTTAATATTATATGGGTATCCAGACCCTTTGTGTGTTTTAATATTTTTTCGATTATATTATTCACGTATCCCCCTTTATATTTTTTTAATCGCGCTAAACGGCGGGGTTAGAATTGGAAACGTTTTGCTGGTTATTGTTGTTGCCGTTAACGGCGTTTTCTTTTTCTTTATGCTTTTTTTTATGTTTATCTTCTTTTAAATTTGCGCCGATATCAGGAGAGAGCTTTTTAAAATCCGAAATGTAATCTTTGCTTTCCACCCAAACTTTAAGCGATTCGTCGTCCTTGACTATGAACTTTTCTTCCATCTCCATATAAGAAATTCTGTTCTTCCTTATTTTCTCGACAATCTCGTCTTTTAAGTTTTCTTTAAGCAGATAAAAGTTTTCCAATATTTTCATATTCTCTCTCGTAAAACCCAAAAGATAAATGCCTTTATTTTTTGCCGGCCCCAAAACCATGTTTTTTTCGCCGATATTCGAAAAAGCGAAATTGATATCTTCTTCGGTTACAAAAGGGCATAAATGACTTACCCATAAAACCTTTTTAGCTCCGGTTTTAAAAGCAAGCTCCGAGTTTAAAATGAACGATTCGTAATAATTCTTTCCCGTAGTATCCAAAAAACCAGGCTCGTCAATGCTCATCCATCTTAAATCGTAAAATTTTTTGGTTTTTGAATATGCGATGAAAACTACTGAATTTTTATGAGAAGAAATTTTGGAATAGGTTTTAATGTAAAGGTCTCTGTTTATATTTATAGACCTTTCCACTCCGAAACTATTTTTCAATTCGTCGAACGTATTATTTACGTCTGGAGCGGCTACAAGGTATATTATCGCGTTTTCTCTGTTCATATCGTTACAAACCGCAAATTTAATATAATTAAATTATACAAATTTATGATAAACGAAAAAATATTGGTATTCGGCGGAAGTTTCGACCCGCCTCATAAATATCACGCTAATATACTTAAAAAAGCCGCAAAAACCGTAAAACCGAACAAAATAATTATAGTGCCGACTTATATTTCTCCTTTTAAAAACGAACATTGCGCAGATTATGTTCACAGGAAAGAAATGATAAAAATTATTATTAAAAAAAATAAGATAAAGGCTTACATAGACGATTTCGAATACAAAAGAGGCAAAAAAACATACACTTATCAACTGGCGAAATATTTAAAGCGCAAATATAAAAAATCGGAGTTTTATTTTCTATTGGGAAGCGACTCTTACAACTCGCTTGAAAAATGGAAAAGATACGAAGAAATAAAAAGAATATTCAAATTCGCGGTGGCGGTAAGGGAAGGACATGAAATAAAAAAAACGATAGTCGAAAACGCCATAATCCTTAAAGGAAGATTTAAAAATTTATCCTCCACCGAAATAAGAAACCGGCTTTTTTGCGGAGATTATTCTTTGATAGACAAAGAAATTAAAAAATATATTTTAAAGAAAGGCCTTTATTTTTCAAATATAATCCGAGAAATAAAAAAATTGCAAACCCAAAAAAGATTCAAACACTCTCTATGCGTAACGAAATTGGCTTTGGAATTATCCCGGATATACAAATCGGATACGGCAAAAACCGCTCTGGCGTCTCTTCTTCACGACGCCACAAAGGATATGGAACTCGAAAAACAATTAGAGTTGATAAAAAAATCCGATATTAAAGTAAAAAAAATATCGAGCGTAATAAAAGATTTTCCGGAGATATTGCATCAATGGTCTGCCGCGGCATATTCCAAAACAAAATTTAATATAACCGACAAAGAAATACTATCCGCCGTCAAAAAACATACCACAGGAGAGAAAAACATGTCATTATTAGATAAAATAATATATGTCTCCGATATGGCGGCAGAGGACAGAAATTTTAAAGAAGCCGGCATAATAAAGGAGCTTGCTAAAAAAGATATAAATGAGGCTTACGAAAAAGCAAAAAAAATTAAAGAAAACTTTGTTAAGATGAAAAAACAAAAATTATATGAATGAAAAAAATCTAAGGATAATAAGCGTAGTCGCGGTCGTTTTAATAATATCTTTAAGTTTATATTTCATCAATCAGCCTTTGACAAATTTAACGATAAAAGAAAAACAAATAGATATCGTATGCTTATCTCCGGTGCAATCTTTAATATCCTACAGAAAAGACGGAAGCGTTATAATAAAAACCTCAAAAAAACCAAATAAAGATAAAAATATAAGCATAAGCGCAAAACAAAAGGCCATGGAAATATACTCAAACTTTTCCAAAGAAATAAAAAACGAAGTTTTTTATTTTGAAATTTCTCCTAAGGAATACGCAAAATACATAACCGACGCGATATTTGAGTGGAAGAAAAATCCGTTTATTCTTCCCAAATTGATAAAGACATTATCTCATATAAAAACGAATCTTTCTTTCGGCGATAGACTTACTGCCATATCATTGCTTTTGAGAACAAATCCTTCTCAGATAATACTCATAAACTCGGAAGAAAATCCCGAACCGGCCGTAAAAAATTCCAATCTGCAAATAACGGTAGAACTTATAAACTCGAAATCCGACAAAACTACGATTAAAAAAGTGATTGAAAAACTAAAAAAAGAAAAAATCGACATAATAGACCAGAAAAACTCAAACTCATACTCTCAAACTATGTTAATAACAAATACCCTGGATAACTACGAAAAAGCCATAAAAATAATGGAAATACTGGGAATAAAAAACAAGGAAATATATATAGAAAAAAACTTTATGTTGGGAGACGTAAAAATAATAATATCCAAAGATTACAAGGGGGAATAATGGAATTGATGACAATATTCAAAACGGCTCTTGATATGGGGGCAAGCGACATACACATAACTCCCGGCAAACCGCCGATGATGAGACTGAAAGGCGATATGGTTCCGATAACAAACGATCTTGTATTGACCGCGGAACAAACAAAAGCGATAATATACGGTCTTTTGTCGGACTCTCAAAAAGCGAAGTTTGAAGAAAATTGGGAATTAGATTGCTCTTTTGCCATTAAAGGGCTTTCGAGATTCAGGCTTAACGTCTTCATATCCAAAAACGGGGTCGAAGCGGTGGCGAGAATAATACCGTCCAAAATACCCAGGCCTGAGGATATAGGACTTAGCAAAGAGATAACGGAGATAGTCGACGCGCCCAAAGGACTTGTTCTTGTAACCGGCCCGACCGGTTCGGGAAAATCCACGACACTCGCATGTCTTATAAATCTTATAAACGAAAAATACAAAAGCCACATAATAACGATAGAAGATCCGATCGAGTTTACTTATGAAAGCAAAAGCTCGGTGATAAGACAAAGAGAGGTCGGTCAGCACACGAAGAGTTTCGCAAACGCTTTAAAATCCGCGCTTAGAGAAGATCCGGACGTCCTTTTGGTCGGAGAAATGAGAGACTTGGAAACCATACAATTAACTCTAACCTCCGCCGAAACCGGACATTTGACTTTTGCGACTCTTCATACCCAGGACGCGGCTACCACCGTAGATAGAATAATAGACGTTTTCCCCCCTCACCAGCAGGAACAGATAAGGATACAATTGGCTTCTTCTTTAAGAGCGGTGGTATCCCAAATACTTCTGCCCAGAAAAGACGGCAAAGGTCTTGTGGCGGCGAGAGAAGTTATGATAATGACGCCCGCGATAAGCAACATAATAAGGGAAGGAAAAACTCATCTTATATACGGTGCCATAGAAACCGGAGCAAAGTTCGGAATGATACCGATGGACAGAGCGCTTGCCATGCTCGTTAAAAACAATATAGTGGACTTAAACGAGGCCATGGCGAAAGCCACGGACAAAGAAAGCTTTAAAAGATTTTTAGCCGGCGGGGTTGGCGCTTAGTAAAAGCGAAACGGAGGGAAGATGTCATACATATACGATTTGATAAAAGACGCCAAAATAAAAGACTTATTTTCGGAAAAAACATATAAAGAAGGGGATATAATATTCGACGAAGGAGAAGAGTCCGATTCTTTGTATATAATAGATAAGGGCGACGTAATTATAGAAAAAGCCATAAACAAAGAAAAAACGGAATTTAAAGATATAGCCATAATATCCGAAGGGAATTTTCTGGGCGAGATAGCAATGTTTGAAAAAACCAGAAGAACCGCAAGAGCCAGAGCCCTGACCGACATAAAGGTTTACGAAATCAAAAGAGAAAATTTTTTCGAAATAATAAAAAAAGACGAGGAAATAGCCGTAAAAATATTTTCTACGATAATAAAAACTTTATCTCTCCGATTGGCTCATACATCCAAAGAACTTACGCTTCTCTACGACATATCCAAACACTTATCCGAGGAATACAACGACGAAAAAGAATTTTTATCTTCGTTAATAGACGAAATATCGATGTATTTCCCGGACTGGGGAATAGAAGGATATTTTTACAACCAATTTAACCGGGAGTTTGAAAAAATAAAAGAATTGAACAAGAACTATAATTTCGATTTAAAAATATCGGATTATAAAGATCCTTTATGGCTCGACGATAACAAATACCTGATGCAGGTAAAAGTAAAACAATCTCTTATGGCGAGCATTTTATTCGCTTCGCCCAAAAGGCTTACTAGAAACGAAATAAACGATTTCACTACAATATTTAATACAATATATTTTATAGCCTCTAACGGGATAGAAAAAACATCCCGTAATAAAGAGGATTTTCTTTTAAAGAAACTAAAACAGAAAAAAACAGGAATATAAAAGGAAAAAAAATGAAAGACAAAAAATATTACTCCAAATTGGCGGTGGAAGCCGCAAGAACGGCGGACGCAAAAAAAGCCGAAAACATAACGATATACGATGTGGAATCAAAAACCGGTTTATATTATTACTCGTTAATAATGAACGCGCTGTCTTCTCCGCATTTAAAAGCCATAGAAGAAGAAATCGTTACTAAATTTAAAAGAGAAAATAACGAATATCTTTTGCATAGAGACGGGATTTTGTCTCAAAACTGGAAAGCCTTAGATTACGGAGGGTTGGTAATTCACATATTCGATTCAAATACCAGAGATTTCTACGCCCTGGATAAAATATATTCGGATTGCAAAAAAATAAAATGGGAAAAGAAGCAAATCAAAAAAGAACCGAAAAAAACAAAAACTAAAACTCCAAAAATAAAGAGGAAGAAAAGCTCCAAATGACTCCCTTCGAGATAGAATCTAAAATAAAAGAACTGCTTAGAAAATATTTTTCAAACGACGCGGAACTTTTTTCTTTAACTCAGCCGCCCGCCCACATAGAAGCGGACGCTTCAACCAATTTCGCAATAATAATATCCAAGAAAAATAAGTTAAAAATAGAAGAGGTTTATTCGAAAATATCTAACATTCTTTCGGAACAAGGATTTAAAACCGAAGCGGCAAGCGGATTTATAAACATTTTCTTTCCCTCTAAAATATACCGGGATTACATAAACAAAATTATTTCCGGGGAAAAAATCTTTGTAAAAGATTACAATAAAAACAAAAAAACCATACTGGAATTCGTATCCGCAAATCCTACCGGGCCTCTTCATTTGGCTTCGGCAAGCGCCGCTTCGATGGGAGATTCATTATCCAACATAATGAAAGAATTGGGTTATCCGGTTTTTAAAGAATATTACGTAAACAACGTCGGAAATCAAATAGAAATGTTAGGGAAATCGCTTATGGCAAGATACTTGGGACAGGAGGTGCCGGAAGAAGGATATCATGGGGATTATCTTGTAGAGATAGCGAAAAAACTTCCATTTGAGGCTAAAGAGTGGGCCGATAAAAACGAAATTTTAAAGTTTTCTCAATTCGCCGTAAATGAAATCATAAAAACTCAAAAAGAAGATATGGAATTATTCGGAGTGGATTTTGACAACTGGTTTTACGAATCCGAGCTGCACGAAAAGAACCTTCCCAATCTTGTTTTGGAAAAACTGATCGAAAAAAAAGCCGTGGAAGAAAAAGACGGAGCTAAATGGTTAAAAATGGAAAACTCGGAAGATAAAGAAAGGGTTTTGGTAAAATCAAACGGACTTAAAACATATTTTTTAAACGACCTGGCATATCACCTTACAAAATACGAAAGAGGATTCGACTGGATAATAGACATATGGGGAGCCGACCACCACGGGTATATACCGAGAATGAAGGCCGGAATTAAAATGTTAGGGTTGGACGAAAAAAAATTTACAGTTTTAATACATCAACTCGTCTCCATTAAAAAAGGAGACGAAATATTAAAAATGTCAAAAAGAGCCGGAACCTTTTACACTCTGAGGCGGTTGGTGGAGGAAACATCCAAAGACGCCGTAAGATTCTTCTTTACCACCAGAAGCCCAAACACTCATCTCGTATTCGACATAGAACTTGCGAAAAAACAATCTAACGAAAATCCTCTTTATTACGTCCAGTACGCTCACGCGAGAATTTGCTCGATAATGGAAAACTCAAAAAACAAAAATTTTAATCCGGAGGATATAAACTCTTTCGGAAATTACGAACCGACCAGGGACGACAAAAAAGTAATCAAAAAGATATTCTGGTTTGAAAAAATTTTAAACCAGTGCGTAAAAGACCTCTCTCCTCATCATATTACCACTTATCTTATTGAACTTGCCGGAGAGTTTCATTCATATTACGAAAGAAACAAAATAATAGACGAAACCAACGAAAACTCCACAAGAGCCAGACTCTTTATATTAAAAGGAATCAAATCAAGCATAAAGAAAGGGCTGGAACTCATAGGGGTTTCGGCGCCGGAAAGGATGTAAAACTTTATTTATCCGATTGAATGGAAATTAAAAAAAAGATATCCGACAATCTATTCAAATAAACGGCGAGAGATTTCTTTTTAATCCTCCATGCGATTATTTCGACTATTCTTATTTTGGCTCTTATAAGATTCAATAAAACCGAAACTTCGTTTTTGTTAAACAAAACGAAGTTTTTGATATTTGTTTTTTTCCTTCTATTTATTTCAAATTCAATGTTTTTTATAGCGTCCTTAAGCTCCTTCTCCCCCACAAAACCCGCGACATTTCCCATAGCCGTCATATTATAGTTTTGAATTTTAGATATTAACTTTAAAAGTTTTTTCTTTTTTAAAGAAACTTGAGACAATAAAGCGTTTATCTCGTCGATTAACGCAAGGGCCAAAACATCCAGCGAATCTTTTCTGACTCTTTTGGCGTAAAAATCGGTAAGTCCAAAATCTCCCCCTCCCATCTTCGGCTTAAAACTCATAAATATCCCCCGAGCATCGCCGTGTTTTCTTTAAACATAATAATAAGCCTTTGTCTTGCTCTCGAGGCTCCTTTATATAACTCGGTTTGCAAATCTCTAACGGTATTATCCGCGTCTATGAGTATAACGGCTTTAGAATCAAGTCCCATAAAATCTTCGAGTAAAGAATACGACAAACCGTCCTCAAATCCTCTGGAATATTCCTTTAAAGACCTCGCCCATTTTTTTCTTGAAATGACCGGAAACAACGCCGATTCTTTAATATCCTTTTTAAGACTGAGTATTTTTATATCTCGATTTAAGAAATTTTCTTTATTTAAAAGAGAAAAAATCACATCTTCAAATTTCGATTCGAAATTGGAATTTGAATAAGAAACGAAGTTTATGTCGTTATAATATTCGAAAAGGTTATCGCTATATACTTCTTTTTCCATAATTTCGTTTATAAAATCGGAAACGGCTATATTATTTCTAAAGTTTAATGAAAACTTAACATAAAAATCTTTAAAGTTAAATTCCGAAAGAAAACCTTGAAGTTCGTTTTTTTTATCTTCCGTATCTGTTAAAATCCACAGATTTCCGTTTTTTACTCCTCCTTCCATAATATCGTTTATTTTTGAAATGGCGTTTTTATCAAAATTAAAATCGTCCATAATGACAAAATCGTATCTTTGTTTGGGAAGCGCGGACAACAAATCGTATATGGAGATATCGACATTGCCGGTTTTTTGAAACGAATACTTCATTTTTTCAAACTGATGTTTAGATTTGCATAAATAAGCTATTTTAAAATTCGGATCAGATCTTTTGTTTATTATTTGCTGCAAAGCGAAAAAGCTTTTCCCCCCCGAACATGGAGCGTCTATAAAAACTCTTCTTAAATTGGATATCGATTGATAACAATTAAGCATGCTTCTTTTGGCGTTATCCTCTATATCTTCCAGATACTCGTCTCCGCTTTCTATTTTTATTTCTTTGGTTTTTACAAATTTTTCAAATATCTTATCCATTATCTTATTTATTTCTTCGGAGGAGGCGTTCGCTCCTATTCTGTTTTCTTCTTTTCTTTTTTTGTCTTTAAATTTGCTAAGTATATAAAAAGGGATATCTTTATATTTGACCTTGGAGTTTAAATAATTGAGTTCGTCTTCGCATATGGATAAATCGAATTCGAATTTCAACTTCGGGAAAACCACAATGCTTGAAACGAATATTTTATTTTTTTCCTCCTCGGTTAAATTCAAAGTGGTTTTAAATTGATGGGCGGTGTTTTTTATTTTTCTAAAAGGATTTTCCTGAGCTTTTTCGACTCCGTGATAATTATAAACGAACTCGTCCTGAGATATCCTTACGGGATTATTGGCTTTAAGTTCTACGAGAACTATTCCTTCGTTTGGAATAAAAATAATAAAATCCACCTCTCTTGTTTTATACTTAAACTTTATTATTTTGGAATAAAATACCTTCCAATTCGATGTATGCTCGCTATTTTTAAGAAGTTCGTAAAACTCTATTTCGCTTTTGTTTATGGAAGTTATTTTACCCAATTTCTCCACATCCGGAAACATCTGGGCCATATTTAAAAGCCTTTTTCAAAGTTATTTATAATAGACGGAGAAAGAAGTTTTATTTCGCGGTTTTCAATGTCGTAAACAGATTTATTATTTTTTTGAAAAACGCCTGATTTTATAAGTATGCTATAATCTATCAAGTTCTTATTGAAATCCTTCTGGAAATAACTTAAAATCTTTAAATTTACTCCGGCATTCGCTTCCAAACCTCCATACAACTCCCATAAAAAGGAGTTGGGTTTTATATGCAAATCACCGTTAAGCCTGGCGTAAGCGAAACCGTTGATATATGGGCCTAAAGTATCGTATAAGTTAATTAAAAACTTGGGACCTATATACGCTTTAACAAAAGTTTTTGCCCCGATAAAACCGACCCCGCCCAAAAAAGATTTGTCTTTAAGTTCGGAAACTTCTTCCCATTTACCGTTTGAATAAACAACCCCGCCGAGATAGTCCAACTTCTGACCGGCGTTAAGCGATAACTCTCCTTTGGCGCTAACCGTTATGCCCAAAATAACCGAAAATATCGGTGTAAACACAACCGGGCCTACGGTTACGGGAGCCATTTTATACTCGCAAAGCTTTATAGATTTGCCGAAAGATATCGGTATATTTACATGAGAGCTTATATTTAATTTGAAATCGGATTTTTGAACAAGCCTATTTTTAAAAGAAAAAGCTTTAAGTTCGGAATTTTCTACTTCCATATCCAGGTCCATATACGAATCGAAATTCAAAACACCGTTTAATACTATTCTGTCGTCGGTAGTTTTCGGATTATTGTCGAAATCGTGTATAACCACATCGTTTAATTTAATCGAAAATTCTTTGGCTTCGGCTTTGGAATTTAAGATCTCGACCCCTTCGACTTCTTTTGTGAATTTCACGACATCTTTTGGATTTAATTCGTTTCTAAAATCGAACTTCAAAGACTCAAAAGCCTCTTCTATCGTAGCCGGTTCGGTTAATATTTCGTATTCGTATTTGTTTTTTTTAACCGAGCCGATTTTTTTTATATAACCCTCTCCGACCGTTGAAACAAGAATATCGCCTTCTTTCAAATCGAAATCTTTGGAAAAAGGCATAACGCATTTATCGCCGTTACAGACCATTTTCATATCTAAGGTTATTATCCTGGCATTGGGATTTAGTTTATAAACCGATCCGGAAAAACCTAAGCCCGAAAAAAGAAGAAAATAAAAAATAAAAAATAAAAAACTTTTCATAAAGCCTCCAATGATTATTTTATATAATTTTTCTCATTTATATACATTACAAACATTAT
Organism: Elusimicrobium minutum; assembly: GCA_020723765.1. Classification (GTDB taxonomy): domain Bacteria; phylum Elusimicrobiota; class Elusimicrobia; order Elusimicrobiales; family UBA9959; genus JAAYVG01. Next base: position 17,202 of record DYIF01000007.1, on the reverse strand, counting down.
TTTCCCCGACAAAATTGTGTCGCAAGTTTATGATAGAATATAATAAGTTATACGGAGGCCATATGATATCCACCATAATTTTGATTCTGATACTTTTTTTAACTCTATATCTTATATACCAAAATAATAAAATGAAAACAAATAGCGGAGAAGAAGTGCTCGAAAACATAAAAAAGATAAACGAAAAAATAACCGAATCCAAAACCCTGACTCAAACGGCTTTTCAAGCGGTATCGGACGAAATATCCAGAACCAGAGCGGAAAACATAAAAGCCATAAACGAAGGAATATCCAGTTTAAATTCGGTAATATCTTCGGGTTTTGAGAAAATTTCTTCCGTTCTAAAAAACTCGTCCGAAGATCAAAGGGAAAGCCTTAAGACTTTTACCGACAATTTAAATCACTTAACCAAAACGATAGACGACAAACTAAAGGAGATAATGAATAACAACGAAAAAAAATTGGAAGAAATGAGAAAAACCGTGGACGAAAAACTTCAAACGACTCTGGAAAAAAGGCTCGGGGAATCTTTTAAAACGGTAAGCTCTCAATTGGAAAACGTATATAAAAGCATAGGAGAAATGAGCAGATTGGCCTCGGATGTGGGAGATTTAAAAAGAGTTTTAACAAATGTAAAACAAAGAGGAATATTCGGAGAACTTCAGCTAAAAAAAATACTTGAAGATATTCTTACCGAAGATCAGTACATAGAAAACGCAAACATAAAAAAGGCAAGCGTAGTCGAATTTGCGATAAAAATACCTTCCAAAAACGAAGACGGCAAACACATACTTTTGCCTATAGATTCCAAATACCCAAGGGAAGATTATGAAAAGATACTAAACGCTCAAGAAAAAGCGGATTCCGAGGCTTTAATCGAAGCGGTTAAATCTTTAGAAACAAGAATAAAAAACGAAGCCAAGGATATAAGGGACAAATACATAGACCCACCCAGTACAACCGACTTCGCCATACTATTTTTGCCGGTGGAGGGCCTTTTTGCGGAAGTTTTAAGAATTCCTGGCCTTTTTGAAAGGATAAGAACCGATTATAACGTAATAATAACCGGCCCAACTACAATAACCGCCATACTAAATAGTTTGCAGATGGGTTTTAGGACGCTCGCCATAGAAAAAAAATCTCACGAGGTATGGAAGATTCTGGCCGCGGTAAAAACGGAATTTGTAAAATTCGGAGATTACCTGTCAAAAACCAAAAAGAAATTGGAAGATGCGGCTAACGAGATAGAAAAAGCCGAAAAAAGAACCACGCTAATAGGCAGAAAGCTAAAAAAAATAGAAACCGTAACTCCAGAAGAATCGGAAAAGATACTCGAAATAGAATCGGAAGTTTCTCAAGAAACCGAAGAAAACAGATAATGGAACTTTTGGAAAAATTGGAAATACTTTCAAATTCGGCGAAATACGACGCAAGCTGCGCTTCGTCCAAATCTTCTTTTAAAAATAATTCGCGCTTAAGCGGGATTTGTCATTCGTGGTCCGCGGACGGCAGATGCGTATCTTTGTTAAAAATACTGCTCACAAACATATGCGAATTCGACTGCGCATATTGCATAAATAGAAAATCGAATAACATCAAAAGAACCGCTTTTACTCCGGATGAGATATGCCTTCTTACTACGGAGTTTTATAAAAGAAATTACATAGAGGGTCTTTTTTTAAGCTCGGCGGTTATGAAAAACCCCGATTTTACAATGGAACTAATGAACAAAACGGCGTCGAAGCTAAGAAAAGAATACGGTTTTAAAGGATACATACATCTCAAAATTATTCCTGGCTCAAACGAAAAACTGATAGAAGAGGCGATAAGATACGCGGATAGAGTAAGCGTAAACATAGAAATCGCAGACTCCAAAAAACTGGATTCCATATGCCCAGACAAAACGAGGGAGATGATAATAAAGCCGATGTCTTACGCAAAAGACAAAATATCCGAAATTTACGAAAACAAAAAACACGGCGGGCAATCGACTCAATTGATAGTCGGAGCGACGGAAGACAGCGACTATAAAATAATGAATTTAGCTCAAAAATTATATGAAAAAATGAAGTTAAAAAGGGTATACTACTCGGCTTTTATAAACATAAACTCGGACGAAAGGCTTCCCGCCCTAAACAAACCCCCTCTTTTGAGAGAACACAGGCTTTACCAGGCGGACTGGTTAATAAGAATATACGATTTTAAATTAAACGAAATATTAAACGAAAACGAGAATTTAAATTTGATATTCGACCCTAAAACTCAATGGGCTTTAAATAATCTAAACTTGTTCCCTTTGGAAATAAACAAAGCTTCTTACGACGAGCTTATAAGAGTTCCGGGAATAGGAATAGTCGGAGCGAAAAAAATAATAAAAGCGAGAAAATTTTCCAATTTAAAAATAGAAGACATGAAAAAACTGAGAATATCGGTCAAAAAAGCCGTTTATTTTCTAACCTTTAACGGGAAATATCACGGCATAACGACTAACAACCCCGATAAAATAAAAAATTTACTCATCGAATACAAGCAAGACAACCTATTCGAAGACGAAAAACTTTTATATACGACATATTTATCCGCAAACACCGGAGAATTATGAACGTAACATACGACAAAAGCTTTGAAGGATATCTTACCGCTTTAAAATTCGCTCTTGAATATGAAAACTCCAAGATATCGAGCGAGGATGTTTTAGGAGAAAACATAAACATAAAAACTCAAGAAGAACACGACTGGGCCAAAGATTTTTATATAGAATTGAAAACAATTTATCTATCCGAAAGAGAGGGATTTGAAAATATAGCTCTTAATTACTTGAGATTTATCAAAAACGATATAAATAAAAAGAACGATATAACAAACAAATGGGTTAATCTTGTGGAAAAAATAAAAAAAAGTTATTTTTCAGAGCTTCATAGAATGAAAGGTTTTTTAAGATTTATGGAATTTGAAAAAGGCTCATACATAGCTAAAATCTCTACCGAAAACAATATTATAGAGGACTTAGGCTCATATTTTAAAAAAAGAATGAGAGAAAATTTTATTATATACGACGAGAAAAGAAAATCGATTTTCATAAGAATAAAAGACAAATCGTATATTAAAAAAGTCGAAAATCTGAGATTTCAAAAAACAAACGAAGAAATTAAAATAGAAAGTTTATGGAAGAAATTTTTTAACGAAATAGCGATAAAAGAAAGAGCCAACGAAAAGCTTCAAAAATCGAAAGTCCCTTTAAAATACAGAAAAACCATTACGGAATTTATAAATTTTTAATAAAATATACTTATAGTTCTTTAACACCCAACTTATAACATTAAACTTTAAACTTTGCACATTCCACATTGAACATTGAACTTTGAACATTTAACATATAACTAACGGGAGGGATGGCTGCTCTCGACTCGGCGTGGCTCGCCGCAAAGGGAGAGCCCGACAAAAGCTGAAAAGTTTTTGTCGGCGCGGGTACTGCGAAGCCCGCAAACATAAAAGTTTAATAGATCTCTAAAAAATTTTAAAAACTCTTAAATCTATATAGTTCTGGAGGGATGGCTGAGCGGTCGAAAGCGCCGGTCTCGAAAACCGGTATACGGTTTACCGTATCGTGGGTTCGAATCCCACTCCCTCCGCCAGTTGGAAAATGAGGTTGCTGGCTCGCCCTTTGCGAGGGCTCGCCAGCCGATTTTGAAGCAGAAATTTAATTTTTTGTCTTTGTCCCGCTAATGCGGGACGCCAGAAGCGGGCTTTTCGAATTTATGTTGCTTGATTTCATATTTTTTGGTAACATAATAATAGATGTAAAATTATCATTTACTATTATACTACCAAAACTTTATTAGTATGACAAGTGGAAAAGTAATAAGCGAAAACATAAAGAGATTAAGGGCCAAACTTGGCTTGAATCAAGATGATTTAGCCAAGAAAGCGAAGTAGTTAATCGACCAAGTGTTCAAACAATGGCGAAAATTGCGAAAGCATTGGGAGTAAATATTGAGGAGTTAATTAAATGAATCTATGTCAAAAATAAACGACTTAAACTTAAAAAACTGGAAAGAATATCAGGACATTATCACTGATAGTTTATGGATTATTGGTGAGCGAGATAAATCTGGGGCTCATAGAGGTGATTATCACGGAAATTTTATTCCACAAATACCAAATCAACTAATGAGACGATTTACTAAAAAGGGGGATGTTATTTTAGATACTTTTTTAGGAAGCGGAACAACTTTAATTGAGTGCAAAAGATTAGGAAGAAACGGAATTGGCATTGAATTATTGCCGCAAATTGCAGAAATTGCGAAACAAAGAATCAGCCAAGAATCTTTATTTGATTCTAATGTTTTTGCAGAGATTTTAGTTGCAGATAGCACAAAAAAGGAAACACGCGAAAAAGTATATGAAATTTTAAAATCTCACAATAAGCAAAATGTTCAGTTAATAATAATGCATCCGCCTTATCACGATATTATTAAATTTAGTAATAGGTCTGACGATTTAAGCAACGCCAGATCAGTAAAGGATTTTCTAAAACTCTTTGGCGATGTTGTTTCTAACTTTTTAGATTTACTTGAAAGAAAACATTATTTAGCGGTTGTGATTGGCGATAAATATACAAACTCTGAATGGGTGCCTTTAGGATTTATGACAATGCAGGAAGTATTAAATAGAGATGGCTTAATACTGAAAAGTATTTTGGTTAAAAATATGGTTAATAATCGCGCCAAAAGAAATCAGGAACATTTATGGAGATATAGAGCTTTGGTTGGGGGCTTCTATATTTTTAGACACGAATATATTTTATTATTTCAAAAAAGATAACTATGTTAGTTTCAAAAAAAGAATTAGCAAATCTAAAGTTAAGAGCTATTAAATCTGATGACTTAAAAGAATTAGCTGGAATTTTAGGCGTTGATGCAAGAGGTACTGCTACAAATCTTATTAAAAAACTTATTAATATTCCGCAAAATAAAATTGATGAATTTATTAAGAAAAAATATCAAACACAAATCAAAGAAAGACAAAAACTTATATCTGACGAAGCATTGAAACAAGAATTGTTGAAAGTTAAAGAATTTAGATGGGGTGTTGTTCAAGGACAATTAGATCAAAAAATCCAAACTGAATATGTCAGGCGATTTGTAAGATATGAAGATTTAATAAACGGCGTAAAAAGCAAACTGCATGATGATATTACACACTATGTAATTGCCACTTGGTATAATCACTGGACAACAGTTTTAATTGAAGACCATATTAGTCAGCATCCAAAAGTAATTCCAACGCTCAAAAATAATTTCGGCGTTGATATTTTCTTCGATAACCAACCCTTTGACTTAAAAATTACTTATCTACCAAAAGATTTTACTCTTGAAAAAGCTTTGAAAAATCCTAAAGATTTAATTATTTGGCTTTATGAAAATCAGGGTGCGCAAAGATTTGGTGCTGACAATAGATTTTTCGTAGTTTTAGCGAGTAAAAATAATCTAGAGGAGAGCTGGAAATTGAAAAGAGATTTTGATTTTGTATTTAGCGAGATTGATAAATTTTTTGACAATGCTTTGGTGTCAACCAAAGACGAAATTGTTTTTAGTTTTAAAAAGAAAACTTATACAACAATTTCGAAAATCTTAATCATTTATAAGTAAAAAAGAATTTGCCGCCAAAGAAAAACTTGAAATCGTCCTTTTCGCTTCCGCTTCCCGCCTACGCGCCGCTTCGATCGGGCAGGCAGGTCGAGGCTGGCGGAAAGGGGGTTCGATCTTTGCCCTTCCGCCCGCTGAGCCCGTTAATGAAATCGGTTCAGATTTTTTCAAATACACACCGCAGTTTATATGAGAAATGCGTATAGCATTTCGCGGGATTCGAAAGCCCGCAGACCGATTGAACCAATCATAAGGTCGAGGGGCGGCACGCGAAAAATTTTGCGGCGAGCAAAATTTATTTGCGTGAGAATCCCACTCCCTCCGTAGCTTATCTAGGAAATGCGAATATCATTTCCTTTTCCAATTACGACACATCAGTTTTATAAACAAACATTATAATGTAATTTGATTTATAAAAATCAATATAATATACTTTTTTTATGATTTTAAAAACCGGGATTATCATTCTCTCTTTACTTTCATTTTCCATTCCTTTCGCTATAGGTTATGTTATCGATAAAATAATCCATTTCTCGCATGGACAAGAATTGGTTCACTTTGCATACCTTATCATTTACAATTTAATATTTTTAGGCATTTTCCCCATATATTTTTTTATATCGTTTTTAGTAGATAAAACAAAAATAGAAATTCTCAAAAAAGCCTCCGCAGCCGTAAATATGTTAAGCGGCTCTTTGTTATATTTTTTTATTTTTGCTATTTTCAATCTAATTTCGGATAAAAATTACCATAATCTCAAAATGTATTTTTATTATCTTAACAAAGATTTTCCTTGTAAATCCTCTTTTTCAAGCATAATAGACGATATCTTAATATTGACGGTTTTATTGATTATAATGCTTTATATCGGATATATTATCATTAAAAGAACCATAAAAACATTCGAAAACGATTTATATATAATAAAAAATATAAAACTTTACATAAAAATTAACTATCTCTACTGTTTTCTTATTTCTCTTACAGTATTCGGAATTATTTTTTCCATACCGTGTTTTTATATAAATTTTCAAACGGATAAAATCATAGATTCTCCAAGCGATATAAAAAGATTCAAAAAATTAAGAATTGTTTTCTTTATTTTTGTATTTTTATGGGTTTTATTATTATTAACTACGATTTTAAATAAAGGTTAGAATACTATATCGATTTTTTCATTCAACTTTTAACTTTAGACTTTCAACTTATGTCCCTATTCTCTATACCCTATTCTCTGTTCTCTTTCTTATGACTTTAAACATACAACTTATATAGGTCTTTTGGTACTTGATAAATATCAAAAGGATATTAAAATTTAATTATGATTAAATTATTAATAGCTATTATAACAGCCATAAATATTAATTCGGCAGAGTTAGAATTTAAAATAGAAAAGGATTTGGATATCCCCGAGGCGCAATCAAATATATCTAAAACTGTTTTGCTTTCCAATATTTGTCTTTTTTCAAACGAATCCGATATAGCGTTTCAGTTAATAAAACAAATTAATTATGCCCAAAAAACTTTGGATATAGCGATCTACTCTTTAACCAATCAAGATATAAGCGATGCGATAATAAAAGCTCATAACAGAGGGGTCAAAGTAAGGATGATAATAGAATATACTAAAGTTCAGACTTCTAAAGTGGATCCTGCGATAACAAAACTTATAAACGCAAATGTACCGATAAGGTTATTGAAAGGCGGCGGGCTATATGGAATAATGCATAACAAAATCACATTGATAGATTCTTCTATTTTAATAACCGGGTCTTATAATTTTACAATAAACGCAAATATAAATAATTATGAAAACATTGTTTTTCTAGATAATCAGTCGGACATAAACTCATATAAAAATTACTTTGAAACGATGTGGTCAAGGGCTACGGATATATCGTATCCTTCCAAATCTTTATCTATCCCGTCGGATGTTCCGACCGCTCTTCTTACCATGATTAACAGCATAAGAGCCAACATAATAAAGATGATAAACTATTCCAAAAAGACCATAGACATAGCGGTCTATTCCATATCCGACGACGATATTTTTAATACGCTTGTAAACGCCAAAAACCGCGGAGTTAAAATAAGAATAGTAACCGACAGGCTTCAGTCGACTCAGAGCGCCACCGTTAAAAAATTATACGACGCGGGATTTGATATAAAAATATCGGACGGTTTTAACAAAGGAATGATGCATAATAAATATGCCATATTCGATAACTCCATAGTGATAACCGGATCTTTTAACTGGTCGAATAACGCCGAAACTTATAACTGGGAAAACGCGGTTTTGCTACCGTCGATCTACGCCGCTTATTTTTCGAGAAACTTTGCCACAATATATAACCAAGCTAAACCCTATGACGGAAAAACTTCAAACGCCGGAGAGACTCCGATCTCAAGATAGGATTACTTATATTTATTAAAAACCTCGACTATTTCGTCGTATTCCAGTTCGTCTTTTTCCAAAAGCAGTTTTACAAATTCTTCCACTATATTCCAATTTTTTCTCAATATAATTTCCGACTCGTTCATTTCTTTTTTCAAAATGCTTAACATTTCGTTATTAAGTTTTAAAGCGATATCCGGAGATAATTCTTTTTCCGGTATTGCCGAAAAATTACCCACATAACCTCCGTCTCCCATCCCCAATTTCCATACCATATTGTGAGCTATTTTCGTAGCATTATCCAAATCTTCGCCGACGCCGTCGCTTGTGGTGTTATATTTTATCTTCTCGCATACATATCCCGAAAGCGATACCCTGATGCTTGCAAGCAGAGAATTTCTATCCTGGGTGTACAATTCTTCTTTTGGAATAGAATGAACCACTCCCAAAGCTCTGCCTCGATTTAAAATGGAAATTTTAAAAACATCTCTTGTAGGATGAGTTAGATACAAAACGACCAGATGTCCGGCTTCGTGATATGCGGTCATCTCCCTTTCTTTCGGAGTCATAATAAGTTTATGAGCAAAACCCAATTCTATTCTTTCTATTGCCGCGGTTATATCCTGATATGTTACCATTTCTCTGTTGTTTCTCGCGGCAATTAAAGCGGATTCTTTTACTATGTTTTCTATCTCCGCCGGAGTTTTGTAAACCGCTTTTCTGGCAAGTCGAGGTATATCTATGGCGGGATCGTATTTTATTTTATTCAGATAATAACCGAAAAGTTGTTCTCTTTCAATAAGATTCGGCCTTCCGACAAATATTTTTCTGTCAAATCTGCCCGGTCTTAAAAGGGCGTCGTCCAGTATCTCTTCGAGGGCGTTTGTAGCCGCAAAAACTATTACGTTTGAATCGTCGTCGTTAAGTCCGTCCATCTCTACAAGAAGTTGGTTTTGTGTGGAGTTTGTTTCGGAACCTCCGCCGAAAGCGTCGTATAAAATTCTTCTTCTTCCAATAACCTCCACTTCGTCTATAAATATTATGCAAGCTCCGAAAGATTTTGCAGTGTATCTCGCCTCGGAAAACAATTTTCTAACTCTGGACGCCCCGACTCCGACAAACACTTCTACAAATTCAGATCCTGCAACCGAAAGGAGAGGGACCTCCGATTCCGTCGATATTGCTTTGGCAAGCATTGTTTTACCGCATCCCGGAGGACCTATCAACAAAACCCCCTTTATTATCTTACCGCCTATCTTTTTGACTCTTTTTCTGTCTTTTATTAACTGAACTACTTCCCATGCCTCTCTTTTCGCTTGCTCAAGCCCTATTATATCGGAAAATTTTATATTGACTTTTTCGGATTTAATTTTCGCTTTTTTAAATCTGGAAAAACCTCCGCCGTAATGTAAAAGATAGAGAAAACCTACGAATATTATGGTTTGTAAAACTGCCCAGGGCATAGAAGCTATATTTATGCCCATTATATATCTTCTGGTGTTTACCTCGAGATTTGAAAGATAAATTATAGGCAAAATAATCGATATAAAAACGAGAAAAGCCAAACTTAAAACAATCCAATTTTTTTTAAAAAAAAGTTTGAGTCTGTACCAAAACATAAAGATTAATCCTGGAGACCCGGAAGAACGAAGGCTATGGGTCTGTCTCTGTTGGGAACATACTTAACCACTTCCAAAGCTTTACCGCTTGTGCATATATAGTCGTATCCGGATTCGCAGTACTGATTTTTGAATTTATCCACGCAAACCGCTTGTTTCGGATATTTGCAAAGTATCTTTATGCCCGCGGGATTTGTAAAAACCCTTATCGTAACCACATTCCAAACCTGGGTTCTAGTTATCTCAAGCTCAAGTCCGTTATCCTTTAAATTTAAAAATTTTCTTATACCCGGAGATTTAAATCCTATATATTCGGAAACCTTTTCTTTTATGTTTTGTTTTAAAAATGTCTCATCCCATCCGGTGGCGTAGCCGGTGTACAAATGAGACTCTAACTGCCATCTTCTTGCGGCGTAATATGCGCCTATCTCCATTTTTTGTATTAAAACTAGCAAAGCGAATATCTTTGCGGTAAAAAACATAACAATCATAAAAACCGGGAACAACAAAACAACTTCAGTCATTGCTTGAGAAGCTCGTTTTTTTATTTTCAATAAAATTATATTCATAATACTAAGGATAAAGTCTTGTCTGATATTTCGGAGTGGGGTTTGGCCAAACGCAGTTATTCGATTGCAAGAGATTTGGACACTGAGTAGTAATTTTTGCGTGAACGCATGGAGCCGACTGGTCACTACACTCCTGCCATCCTTTTAAATTAAAATTAACGTTAAAATAATTTTTCCCCGGATCTACCGGATGGTACAAGTCGTAACCCCATCCTATCTGTTTTAATAGCCCCGGATCCGCCGTAGCTAACTGAAATAATCCCGGATCGGGAAAATCCACCGGCGGGTCTGTTTTCGCTATTTCGTAAGGCGGAAGCCCTCCCACATAATACTTAGCCCACCATTTCATAGTTTTTATGTAATGAATCTTTACGTCGCTTCCCCTGTTCCACTTTCTAAGCCCGGAACCCTTAAGTGCGTCCTCTCCGCATAATTCGGGATTATCCATGCATTTCTGAGTCGCCGCGTTTAAATAAAAAGATTTTCTAAAAAAATTCATCTTTTCGGTAAGTCTCTGGAAAACGGCAAGCTGGGATTCTTCTATAGTACCTAAAGTAAGATAAACCTGAGCGTAAAATTTATAATAATTAAGAGAGGGATCCCAGAATATGTAAATTCTCTGGGCTTGTTTTGGAGTTATAAATATAAGCTCGTTGCCAAAATTGGGATTTGCGGTATTCAAAGCCGCCTGTCTCGGCGTTTCGACAAGCTCCGTTGCGGATTCGTTATATTTTATCTCCCATTTTTCGGCGTTGTCGAATGTAGAGCCGCTCGGATCGGCCCCTATCACATCCCCAGTCCAGCTCGGGAAAGCCCCGGCCTCCCAAAACATAGTGTAAGGACAGGCGTTGCCGTTATCGTCGGTTCTCTGCAAAAAATCTTCTTGTTTTTTGCAATCCCATTCTTGTTTGAATATTCTGTAAGGAAAAGCGCCGTTTACATAAGCGGTTCTGTTTAAAAAGTTGGTATAGTCCTGCATCTGTATGAAAGCCGCGGAATCCAAAGCAAACTGCGTTCTTATTTTTTCTCTCGATATTTTTGTCGTTTCATATAAAAGATAAATAAAAATAAGTAGCGAAGGTATTACCAGAATGGACGGCAAAAGCAACTGCGCTTTTCTTTTCATAATCAACTCTGTTTCGGAGTTCCCGCTCCCAATATTAAACCGACCAGAGTAAAAAAAACTCCTATTATTTTTTTATAAAAAAGAATAAAAAATATTATTATTCCGCCGGCGGCTGTGGCCAAAAGCAAAAGATATTCCACCGTAGCCTGAGCTTTTCTTAAAGAATTACGAAAACCGCAAAATCTCTTCATAATTATTTTATAGCACTAAAAAAAGCAATTTTCAATGTCTTTTTGTTTAAATTTTTATTAACTCGGCTCGTAAAATTATATTACTGATTTTCGGGAGATATAAGCCCTTTTTCTATGGCTTTAACCACGGCCTCTGTCCTGTTGGTTACGCCTAACTTGTTAAATATGCTGTTAAGATGATTTTTTACCGTCTTAACGCTGCATTTAAGTTCCTGAGCTATTTCTTTATTGGATTTCCCCCTTCCCAAAAGAGCCATAACTTTCATCTCGGTATTGGTTAGAGCTTCCGGAGAATCTTTGGAAGTACCCTGCCTTAATCCGTTTATAAGCTTATTCATTATAGGTTGAGGAATCATCACGGATTCGCTTGTAAAAGTTTTTAACGCGTTTACAAGCTCGCTTGCGGGAAGCATTTTGGAAAGATATCCGTTTGCGCCCGCGCTTACCGCTTCGGTTATATGGGCCTCGTCTTCATAACTTGAAAGTATTATTACGTTTGTCTGCGGAAATTTTTCTCTTATCACCTTCGTCGCGGATATTCCGTCCATCTCGGGTATTTTTATATCCATCAAAACCACATCCGGCTTTAATCTTCTTACCAGATCTATCGCCTCGGGTCCGGTTTTCGCCTCGCCTACCACTTTTATCCCTTTTTCGTCTTCCAGTAAGTCTTTGAGACCTTCTCTAAAAAGCGTTTGGTCGTCCGCCAGAAGAACCGTTACTATCTTTCCCATAAAACCTCCGATAATTTATTTATTCTCAACGTTATTCGCTTCGCCTTCCTTGGCGAAAGGAATCACGAATTTAAAAGAAGCGCCTTTTCCCACGCCCTCCGACTCCACCCATATCCTTCCGTTATGAGCCTGAACGATTTCCTTGGATATCGAAAGCCCGAGTCCCAATCTTCCATGACCGGCTTTAGAACCAGGGGGCTGATAAAAACTTTGAAAAAGGTTTTGTAAAACTTCCGGCGGAATTCCCTCGCCGTTGTCTATCACGCTAACGCATACCGCGTCCTCATCTTGCATTTTTTCAACTCTTACCTTTATTTTTCCGCCTCTGGGGGTATGTCTTATGGCGTTTTCAAGCAAATTTAATATAACCTGGCTTATTCTTCTTTTGTCGGCGCAAACCATTTTCAAACCTTCAGGTACGATATCCGTTCCGACTTCTATATTTTTTTGGCTCGCTCTGGCTCTGGGCCCGACGATAAGTTCATCCACAAGCTTTTGCATCTCAAAATAGTTTTTTTCAAGCCTGAACTTGCCCTGTTCTATCGACGCCCAGTCCACAAGATCCCCAACGAGCCTGGATATCTGCTGTATGCTTGTGGTTATAAAATCCATTTTTTTCTTTTGGTCGTCCGTGGGAGTTTTTATCGAAGCGGCAAGCATCTCAAAGCTTATCTGAAGGGTCATTAAAGCGTTTGAAAGATCGTGGCTTGCCATGGAAAGAAACTTCGATTTCATATTGTTAAGCCTGTCAAGCTCTTTATTTTGTTCCTTTAAAACGGCAAGCAATCTCTGGTTTTCCTGTTCCAACCTGAGTTTATCTTCGGCTCTTCTTATCGCGCTTCTTAAATAATTAAAATCTACCGGTTTTATCAGAAAATCGTATACCGATTCCTGTATCGCTCTTACCGCGGTATCAAGCGACGCGTGAGCCGTCATCATAAGTATCTGGCTGTCTTTATTAAGTTTTCTTATGTCTTTTATTACTTCTATGCCGGTTTTGTCGGTAAGATTAAAATCCATCAGTATTATGTGATAAAAATCCGAAGCCACAAGCCCCATGGCTTCCGCACCGCTCGACGCCTCAAAAACTTCATAACCTTCCATCTCTAAAAGATCGCGCAAAGTTTCTCTTAAATGAGCGTCGTCGTCGACTATCAATACTTTTGAAGGCATATACTATATTCTACCTAAAAATTTTCATAAATGGGAAATCTATCGGTAAGTTTTTTTATTTTCTCCTCCACCGATTTAAGATACGTATCGTTATCTTTATGGTTTATCGCCTCGTCGATATACTCGGCGACCTCTTCCATTTCTTTTTCCTTCATGCCTCTTGTGGTTATTGCCGGAGTTCCCACTCTTATTCCGCTTGTAACCATCGGAGGTTGAGGATCGTAAGGTATCGTATTTTTATTAACCGTTATGCCGGCTTTATCAAGAACCGCCTCCGCCTCTTTGCCTGTTATGTTTTTGGCTCTCAAATCCAAAGAAAACAAATGAGAATCCGTTCCGCCGGAAACCACTCTGTATCCTCTTTTTTCCATTTCAGAAGCTAATTTTTTAGCGTTTGAAACTACCTGTTTTTGATAATTTACAAACTCGGGTTTTAAAGCTTCTCCGAAACAAACGGCCTTAGCCGCTATTACATGCATCAAAGGACCGCCTTGATTTCCGGGGAAATTGGTTCTATCTATGGACTTTGAATAAACTTTTTTAGAAAGTATAAGTCCGCCTCGAGGGCCTCTTAATGTTTTATGAGTGGTGGTGGTTACTACATCCGCATACTCGACCGGCGAAGGATATACTCCGGCGGCTATCAGTCCGGCGTAATGAGCTATATCGCAAACCATATAACATTTCCAGTTATCCGCCATCTTTTTTATCCTTTTCCAATCCCAGACCCTCGAATAGTTGGAAGCCCCCGCCATAATAAGTTTGGGTCTTTCCTTCTCTATGGTTTTCTCCATCTCGTCGTAGTCTATCAGCTCGGTGTCTTTATTTACGTTTATGTTTACTATTTTAAAATACCTTCCGGAGAAATTTAAAGGATGGCCGTGGGAAAGATGTCCGCCGTGAGAAAGATTTAATCCTATTACCGTATCCCCGGGCTCTATCAAAGACAAATATGCCGTAATATTGGCCTGAGTTCCGCTATGAGGCTGAACGTTGGCATGCTCGGCTTTAAAAAGATCTTTCGCTCTTTTAATCGCAAGGTTTTCGGCGATATCCACCCATTCGCAACCGCCGTAATATCTTTTTCCAGGATAACCCTCGGCGTATTTGTTTGTCAAAACGCTGCCCAAAGCTTCCAAAACGGCCTTAGAAGTGTAATTTTCGGAAGCTATAAGTTCGAGCTTATTTTGTTGCCTTAAAAGCTCTCCTCTTACCGCATTGTAAATTTCCGGATCAAATTTTTTTATCTCTTCGTACATAATATCCTCCCGTAAAATTCAAAGCCTTTCTTATATTATTTTAACTCTTTTTTGATATCGACTCAATAATATTATCGACCGCTTTTTTTATATTTTTAAAAGCAAGTTCGTACTCCATATAGCTTTTGCCGAAAGGGTCATATATATCTCCGCTTCCCAAACCGGAATACTCCAAAAGGGTTCGTATCTTTAAAGCGTATTCCGGGAAAAACCCTTTTAAAATATTTCTCTGTTTTTTTGTCATTGTAAGTATCAGGTCGTTTTTCTCCATAAATTTTCTATCGGCCTGAACGGGTATATGATTAAAATCCTCCACCCCGTTTTTCTTTAATATTTCCAAGGAGTGATCGCAAACCGCATTTTCCTCAACCAAAATCCCGGCGGAAGAAACGTTTAAATCCATTTTTTTCTCGGATATTATTTTTAAAGCGTAGTAATGGGCCATAACGCTTCTGCAAGTATTTCCGGTACAAACAAATCCGATAGAACTTAAATCTGTTCGTTCGTCTCTTAAGTTTTTTAAAACGACCGTTATCTCTCCTTTTATTTCTCTTTTCTTAATTTTATCCAAAATTTCCGAGGGATATCCTCTTATCCACTCTTCGTAAATCTTTGTCATCTCTCTGGCTATGACGACATATGCGTTAGGGAAATACTTCGCCAGTATCTCTACAAGATTTACGATGCGATTGGGAGATTCGTACAATACTATAGGCAAACCGAAAGCGAAATGGGTTTCCAGAGTTTTTATTATTCTGCTATCGCTACGCTCTAAAAAACCCAAAAAGACAAAAGAACTTCCGTCAAATCCGCTTAAAGCCATCGCGTTTATAACGGCGCTAACCCCCCCGACAACTTCCACTTTTATGCCTTTTTCTATTGCGGCTTTAACTACGGCGAAACCCGGATCGGAAATATTGGGCATACCGCCGTCCGTAAGCAAAGCCACTTTTTTACCTTCGGATATATTTTTAATTATATTATTAACCGTTTCCTTTATGTGGTCCGAATATCTATACAACGGTTTTTTGATTTGATAATGGTTTAAAAGATTCAAACTTCTTCTGGTGTCTTCGCAAAAAATTAAATCGCAGTCTTTAAGAGTTTCTATCGCTCTTAAAGTTATGTCTTTAATGTTTCCGATGGGTGTTCCTACCAAATAAAGCACTTTATTCCTTGCTAAAATCTTCTTCTTCTATCAAGCTTAAAAAAGCGTCTACCACTTTGGGATCGAACTGCCTTCCGGATCCTTTCTTCAACTCTTCTATCGCGGCCTCTTTAGACAAAGCTTTTCTATAAGGTCTATCGGATGTCATGGCGTCCCATGCGTCTATCACGCTTACGATTCTCGAGCCCAATGGAATTTCCTCTCCTTTAAGCCCGTCGGGATATCCCATTCCGTTATACCACTCGTGGTGATAAAGAACTATCTTCGCTACGGGAGACAAAAATTCTATCGGCGACAATATGTCGTATGCGATTTCCGGATGTTTTTTCATCTGTTTATATTCTTCATCGGTAAGCTTGCCGGGTTTTGTTATTATTTTTTCGTCTATACCGATCTTGCCCATATCGTGCAAAAGCGCGGCGTATTCTATCGTTCTTAACATTTTTTCGGGAACGCTAAGTTTTTTAGACAACTTTAAAGCTCTTTCTCTGGCCCTTGTGGCATGATCTCCGGTATAAGAATCTTTTGCGTCTATTATTCTCGCAAGAGTCTGAACCAGTTCTATATAGAATTTCTCTATGCTTTGATATAAGGTTATATTCTCCACCATAACCGATACTTCGTCGGCAAGTATCGTTAAAAATTTAAGTTCCCAATCGGTAAAACTGGTTTTATGTTTGGGAAGATGTATATTTAAAACTCCGATAGATTTCCCCTGTATTTTTAAAGGTATCGATACGAAAGGCTCCATTTGTTCGTCATAACCTAAAAATTTGTCGTAATCCGGGTTTCTCTGCGGATTTGTAACGAATATTATCTCGCCTTTTTCAAAAGCCCGTCCCGCTATCCCTTCCCCCGGTTTTAATTTTACGCTTTCGACCAGGTCCTTGCTTATCCCTCTCTCGGCTACTATATGCAAAAAACCGTCGTTTTGGTCGTAAATCATAACCGAACCGCGTTCGGAATCGACTATGTCGCAGGCTCTATCCAGGGCCATTTTGTAAAAATCTCCCTCTTTGCCGCTGGGTATTCCGCTCATTCCGTAATTATGAATGGCTATCATATCCAGTAGCAGTTCGTCGAATTTGCTCCATATCCTTTTCAAGTTCGGATCGCTATGTTTTTTGTTTTTTATAGAAGAAAGTTTGAGGTTATAAAGCCTGTTAATGACTATGAAAAGCACCACCAGCAATATGATTATTATCGACAATAACGCATAAACCATAAAATTAGAATAGCAAAAAATGACTAAATAATCAACTTTTCGAATCAAATCAAATATAATCTAACTATAATATGATACATCTTGTCAAAAATAAC
>DYIF01000006.1 GCA_020723765.1 Elusimicrobium minutum | reverse complement strand
AAGAGAACAGAAGAAAATTTATAGAGATAATATGTAAAAAAACAGGATTTTTGCTATCAGAAGGGGATGAACCTACAGAAGTTCCTCATTATCATATAAGTATAGATAGGACAGAAGATGAAGGGACAACAAATCGTTATTATTGCATACCTCCTAAAAAATATATAGAACGTAAGGTTCAGTGTTGTAATCCTGATGGGACACTTAATTTAAATAATCTCGAAAAATGTATAAAAATTTGAGATTTTTTACCATAATCTTTTTAGTTTTATTTTATATTTATGGGCAAACCTTGGCTCAAGAGAAAGATTTTGTTAAAGAGGTAGTGAGTCCTAAAAATGAAAATAGAAAAGAGATAACTTTTAATAGAAATGGGAAAACAATTATTTTTGATGGCACCGAAACGTATGAATACTATAAGTTACCAACCGAATGGAACATAAAACTTTCCACGAAGCAAATAGCTTCTATAAGTAAAATTTTTCCTAAGTTTAAAGTGTGGAAAGCACAACAATATCCAAATGGAATTTGGGATAAGGAAGAATATCTTTCGTTTTCCACTTCACCTTATCTATCTCTAAGCGTAGCAAAGGGAGATTTTAATGATGATCGAATTAAAGATGCTGTCGTATTGGGACACGACGATGTTAGTGAAATATTATTAGTTGTATTATCGACTACAACCTCTACCGGCGTTGAATACGAAAGCATCCCTGTATGTGCCACAAATATTAGGGAATTTATTAAAAATTATAATTTAAGGCCTATTAATAATTGTTTATCATACGAAACTAAAAATCACCCTTCAACTTTCCCCCATTATTTTATTTATAAAGTTCATAAAAAGGGGAATAAATTTCGTTGTTTTGGAGATGAAGACATTACTTTAACTGATGCATTTGAAATTCACTCCATATATAAACGTCCAGATGGAAAAATATTCAGCCCCTGTTATGGAATTTTTTCTATAAAAACTAAGAATAAAAAAAATAAGTGTATTGATAAATTTTATGGGAATCAGTGTTTTTATCTCTTTGGATTCTGTTTGTAAATTTGTATTTCAATCATAGATTCTAATATCATCAAATTAACCTCTTGTGGATATTACAAAATTATTCACTCTACTTTTTAATTATAAAAAACAACTTTCAATTAATGATATCTAATAACTATCTTATTTATACCTATTTCCCATCGACCTTTCCACAAAAGGATCAATCCCTGAGGTTAAAAGACGAGCCAGTTCCCAATGTAAAGATAAAAATGTGGCCGCTAATATTAAGTTTGTTTGTAGCTTTAGCGAAAAAAAATCAGGGCAAGAATGTATTGGTTGAAGAAAAAGATAAATTAATATAAAAATATTTGCTAATTGTAAAATTTGACATAAATCTTTTTTTTTTTTTTACAATTTAATAAGATATAGGGAGGTAGTATATGAAAATATTCATATTAATAATGGTGTTCTTTTGTAATATGGTTTTTTCTCAAAACAATGATTTCGACTTTGATAGAAAATCTTTTAAAAAGCAAATAATTTCTAATGATACAAATTTTATAAAAGTTGAAAAACAACTTGAATTGCTCAAATATTGGAAGCCCGAGAAAAAATGGGAAGTTAAAAAAAGCACAATAACAGAATGGATAGAAATCTTACCTACTAAAGTGACTGGTCCTACATTATATTACGAAATTGAATATGATCAACTTGAAGAAATTAGATGTATCGTAACTGTGAACTGGTATGATTCACCTTGCCCTGATTGTTTCTGGGAAATAACCATGGGATATACAGATGAACCGGAACTAGCAGGTCATACCCATAAGGATCCACTTCCACCAGCAATTAAATCTTTATCCAATGATGATATAACAAAACCTATAGAAAGCGGTAGATTAAAATCAGGTCAAAAATTTACGTTTGGATTTAGACGTCCAATTTATAGTACAAGAATTAAATGGGATGGTTTCTGGCTTATTCTTGGAGGGAGACAATATTTCACTACAGATATAATTGATATAAAAGTAAAAAATTTAGTTGAGTTATCAACCGGCACAGGATATTCTTTAGTTGGACAAACTGATACTCATCCTTCAAATCATTGGGTCATCTCTGAGTTTAAAACTGATCTTGAAAATATAGGCAAATTATGGAAACAGGAATGTCCTAAGTCAGATGTTCTTTATTATAACGATGCGAGCCTTAAATGGGGAGGATTATTTGATATAAAAGGTAACTGGACATCGCCTCATGATGGTCACGATATTGGTATTCATATTGATATATCCAAAAAATGGATAAGAAAAGGGAACAGAGAAAAAGTCCTAAAGACAATATGTGAAAAAGCGATAGCTTATTCTGAAGGTGATGATACTCAAAAAGATGAAGTTCCACATTATCATGTAATTTATAGAGATACTCCTAAGGAAGTAATAAAAAAATTAGAAAACGATTATAGATATATATATTGCTGTTCTCCTGGCAATTCTGATAACATACCTCAAAAATGTATTGATTTAGAATCAGGTGGACAGCCTATTGAAGAAACTTTACCTACGGAGAGTGATTGTTTATGAGATTGAAAATGTTTCTATCACTAATTATATTTAGCTTTTATTTAAACCTTAACATTTATTGTGAAGAAGAAACTTCATTTAATCTTTCCTTTGAAAATAATAGGACATTTTTCCCTTCAAAAAGTTCAACCTGGATGAAAGTTAATTTATCCCCTGAAGAAAAAGAGAAGAGATTTAGATATGAACTTACTGTAAGAGACTCTTGGGGAAACATATTATACCAGCCAGAAATACCAATTACATTTTTAAGAAAAGGAGGGACTCCTTATATACACTATGAAATTAACCTATCCAGTGAGATAAAAAAACTACTTTATGAAT
This sequence comes from Elusimicrobium minutum, assembly GCA_020723765.1. GTDB lineage: Bacteria > Elusimicrobiota > Elusimicrobia > Elusimicrobiales > UBA9959 > JAAYVG01. The sequence continues at coordinate 98,312 of DYIF01000006.1, read as the reverse complement.
ATGACCCAGATTTTCAAATTCTTAACTATGATGATTATTCTGAAAAACTTGTTTCTCTTTTTCCCACATCACCTTATAATACGCCATCGGTTGTAATCGGTGATTTCAATGGTGACAATAAAGAAGATATTTTAATGGTAGGCAAAAAAATTTCAAACAATAAACAGATAGAAAAAGAAATTATAATTCTTTCAACAAACACCGCAAATAATTATATTATTTTAAAACTTCGAGAAGGAGAATATTTCCCGCAAAAAAGAGACGATATAAATCCAATTACCTACCCCTACGTAAGAATGGGTAAGAAAAAAATTGCATATCTTTTTCAACCAAGGGGAAGCAAGTACATATGTGGTGGGGATTATGGTAAAAGTTTAAAAACTCTTACAAGAGACGGATATGCTATGGTTGAAATAAAGGAAGACAAATTATATCTTAATGTTGTATATCAATGGGATGATAATACAAAAAAATTTGAACAATATTGCGTTGATATGTGGGGATACTATTATATTCCTGTATATGTATCTTTAAGAGAAAATTATTACGAATATTATCAAGAAAATTTTAATAAGAGCAACAATAAACAATAGAAACTACTACTTTTCAAAAAGCAAATAAACACACATGTATTTAAATTAAACTCCTTTAAATTTCAAAACTCAAAATCCAGCCTTACCCATTGCTTTTCAAACAAAGACAACGATTTGACTTTGCATCGGGATTTGAAAGCTCGCAACAAAACATTGATATTCAATTTTGCGAGGGGCGGCCTGCGAAAAAATTTTCGGTGAGCAAAATTTATTTGTAGGCAAATACCATCTACCCAAATCAAACCCGCTTGATATTTGACTGCCACCACTAAAATAAGGGGGAGTTATGGCAAAAACAGGTAAAAATTACATAACCCAAACAGGTCTTCCTGTAAAAGTAATCGCTATAAATTCAGACAATATGCTTCTTCAAAGTTTAGTCACAGACAACCGATTATGTGTTCCTTTAAACTATCCGCTTTCGTCTTTCAATCGTAGAAAACCTGTTTCAAAACTTAAAGATAAGCCATATACCCTGCCTTCAGAAAGGATAAAAACCAAAAATCTAAACAAAAAACCATTATCGACTGTTATAGATGAATTACTTTTATCAGGCAAATATACTATGAAAGGTCTAATTCGTGAGGTTAAACGCCGTGCCAGTTCGCAATGTAAAGGCAAAGATGTGGCCGCTAATATCCGTGCAAGGATGTATTGGTTGAAGAAAAATTTTCAAAATGTAACAATTTAAAACCTTATTAAACCAATTCTACGCAAATCTAATAAATATTCACACACATCTTGTAAAATATTTTCTTTTGACACAGCTATATATTTTTTAGATAACTCATTTATAATTTCTCTGATTGTTATTTTTCTTGTTAAAAGATTAATAATTTCTTTACAAACGGGATTTTTTAAATTTGTTATATTTTTGTAATAATTAAATTTATTATCCCTAACAACTGGAGTCAGCGATAATAGGGAAAGATAATATTTGACCTCTTGTTTCTTTAAGAACTCACATTCTGGGACATTTTTTTTACCTAAAAAAGTAATTGGACATGGATCACAATGCCCCACTAAAACACAATCATGACATGTTTTTAATTTTTCTTTATACTTTGACGATTTCAAATTATTAAAAGATAAAAAATATGGATTATTCTCAAACATGCCTTTGTATTTATCAACTCTAATATCTTTATAAATTATTACTCTTTCTTGCTGAAGAACTTTCCCTGATTTATTGTTAGTAGCATGACATGGATGAACTAATCCATTTGCTTCAATATAAAATAAAGGTCCTCCTGCCAAACATTTTGAATATTCTGGAACATATTTAATTGAATTTTGTTTATAAAATCTTCTATTTAAATATACAGCAAACCTTGGTCGTAATTCTAACGCTATTCGTGGTGGATCTTTTATATGTTCTAATTTTATACACATTTTTTCTAATTTCATAAGAACATTCTTGATATCGTACTGCAAATTATAGTTTTTTCTACAGCTATTTCCAGATTCATAAAGACACGATAAATTAACTTGTCCTATTTTGAGCTTTTTAGCAAAATCTGGAAGTAATGGAATTTCATTTATATTGTAATTTGTCATAGTAAAACTAATAACAATATTACAATTAGTTTTTCTTTTTTTTATGACATCTCTTAATATTGAGATGGAATTTAAAGTTTTTTCAAAAGTACCTTTTCCTCTAATAAACTCAAATGTTTTTTTTCTAACACCATCAATGCTGATAAAAATAGTGCTGACTAACATTACCAGTTGATTAGCCAAATCTGAGTTAAGCAAAGTTGCATTTGTGGTTAGTGAAACTGTCATATTTTTTGATCTTATAAGTTTTATTATGTCTAAAATATTTTCATGAATAAGCGGTTCTCCACCTAATAAATGAATATGTTTAATATTGTTTTTATGACATAAATCTATTAACTTTATAATTTGCTCAAATGTTAAATCTGTGAATTCACCATTAAAATATTTATCTGCATTGTAACAATGCAAACATCGTAAGTTGCATCTGCTTGTTACATCCCATATTACAACACGTGAGTTTATGCTTTTTCGTCTACTCATGTTTTTTCAAAAGTTCTGAATTGGCTTTGATATATTTCACGATATAATAAGTTTTTAAGCATAAGTTCGCTATGTGTCCCATCGCCAACTATATATCCATTTTCAACTAAAACAATCCTTGGAAAATCTGTAATAAAAGTTAATTTATGAATAATAAAAATAATGGTTTTATCTTTAAAAAAAATTTTGATATTATCTAAAATATCTTTGGTTATACAGCTATCTAAGTTTGATACTGCTTCATCCAAAATTAATATTTCAGGATTTCTTAAAACCGCTCGAGCTATTCCCACACGTTGTTTTTCGCCACTAGAAAGTTTTACTCCATCTTCGCCTATGTAAGTATTTAAACCATTTGGCAATCTATTTATTGTCTCTCTTAAACCTGCTATTTCAATCGCTCTATTAATTTCTTCATCAGAATAAATACTATCACCGAAAACAATATTATCTAAAATAGTTCCTCTAAATAAGAAAAAATCTTGATAAACGATTGCTATTTTCCTACGCAAACTACTTACAGAATATGAACTTAATGGCTTATCATCAATATATATTTGTCCAGAGGTAGGTTCATAAAATTTAGATAGTAATTTTATAATTGTAGTTTTTCCTTGTCCACTTCTCCCAACTAAGGCAACTTTTTCACCTTTAAGTATTGTAAAGTTTATATTATCTAAAACTTTTTTCTCTGTATTAGGATATACAAAAGATACATTCTCAAATTTAATTTCTTTATTAAATGAAAAATGTTCTTTTCCGCTAAAATACTCCTCAGTTTTAATATCAAAAATAGATTGGATTCGTTCTATGTTTACAAACTGAGCTTTCATTCTTTGATATAAAGAAAACAATTCTATTAATGGATCAACTAAAAGTCCATTATACATCATAATCGCTGAAAGCCCACCTATAGAAAGAAGCCCTAATTTAACCCTTACAGCACCATAAACCATTATAAACGCTATTATACCCATAAAGAAAAATTGATTAATCCCTTGAGAAAATGTCTGAAAAGCTACTGCTTTGTTATCGGCATTTTTAAATTCGTTACTATTACTACTAATGCATTTTAATGTATATTCCTCTTTACAATTTCCCTTTATCTCTTTTATACCATGAATAAAATTAGAAAATAATTGCCACAAATTTTCTTTAGTACTTATTAAATATTTTTCTCTCTTTTCTATTTCTTTTCCAGTTAAAAGTACAGTACCAGTAACAATAAAACCAATTGGTAGTAATATAAGAGTTATGACATGATCTATATTCCACATATAATAAAAACCAAAAATGAAAGTTATAATAGAACGCCCGATAAATGCTATTGGTTGAAGAAAAGTAGAAGCTGTAATTGAATTATCTTCTACAAAATGAAATAAAAAGGAAGTTTTACTCTTATCATCAAAATACGAAATAGGGATACCCTGAATATGTTCAAAAAGCTTACATCTTAAATAATGTGAGATTTCATTACCTAAAAAATTACTGTAGTATTCAAATAACCTACTAAATAGTGCATTCAAAATATGAAGCAAAAAATAAATAGCACCAAAATAAATTATAATCTTAACAGATTCACCATGAACCGCGGCATCTATAGTTTTCTTTATATAAACAATAGGATAAGCAGAAAGAAAGCCGGTTATTAATAATGTTAAAGTTAGTAATATTAACCTACCATAGAAAATCTTTATGATCCTAATAAAAAAACTAAAAACTTTCATAAAATATATTTGTTGGGGGCATCATTTTGAGACAATGCCCCCAATTATTAAATATTTCAATTATTAACTTTCAGGAATGTTATTTTACACATTCCCATTCCTGAACGTGCTACACATTTTTGGTTTAAACAATCACTTTTAGTAGCAACATTTTGAGAGACTTTAGGTTTAGTATATTTCATTATTTATCACCTCCTTTTTTTCTATTATAATACCTTCTACTACTAAATCTAAAATATATCCACAAATATCTTTAATTAAAATATCTTTCCCAATTTTATAATCATATGATAACATATCAACAACTTCTTTTACCTTATAATCTTGACCTATCATATCTACGATAACTCTTTCAACATGATTGTTAATTTTATATTTTTTTCTATTAACTATTCTATACTTTTTTGTCAAAATAGAATAAAATAGTTTGTTTTGGAAAAAGTCAACTGTTTGACATTCTAAAGGAATAAATTTAGACTCTGATTTATACAATGGGCAAATTCCAGAGCAAATCTCTATAAATTCACATTTTTTGCAGTAAGTGGCATGGATAGATTCTTTAATTTTCAAAAAATTTTTAAAAATTTTATTAAGTGAAAATTCTTTGCACGTTTTTATGTTTTTTATATTTAATTCAAAATCTATTTTGTAGTTATGCATTGGTTGAGTTGTACTAGCACATGGATATATAAAACCATTTGAATCCATGAATATCAATGATTCGCCTGCATTACAACTAAAGGGTTCAATTTTAATAACTTTTCTTCCTAATAATCTATTTATATAGGTAGCTAATTTTGGTTTGGTATCCAATTGAATCGATATATCTTTTTCATTTTTAATAAACCTTAAAAGTTCGACTAGATGAGGAATAAAATTGTAGAAATATTTATTATCCATCATTTTATTTTGTCTGGCACTTCCACAATCGTATAAACTAGAAATAAACAAATATTTGACACCCATTTCTTTCATAATTTCAGGGAACTCTTTTAAATGTATAGCGTTATGTTTAGACACCACTGTATTTATTGCAATAATCAAATCTGGTCTATAATTTTTAGCTGCCAAAACTAAATTGCGTATATTTTGGGTAACTCTTCTGAATGTATTTTTACCCCTTATTTCATCATTTGCTTTTTCATTAGGACCATCTAAACTTACAATTATCTGTGATAAATTACTAAATTTTAGCAATTGAGATATAGTATCTGAATTTAATAAAGTACCATTTGTATTTATACTAACAAAAATCTCATATTTATTTGACAACTTTAATATATTAAAAATATTTTGAGATAATAAAGGCTCACCACCTAACAAATGTAAATGATTTATAGACAGGTAATGTAGTTTTTGAATTATTTTTTCTATATCATAATTAAAAATTAGATCATATTTTTTATTTGAGAAAAAGTATTTACTCGCATTATAACAATGTAGACATTTTAAATTACACTTACTAGTTATATCCCACAATAAGGTTAGCATATAATACCGTTTTTAGACAAAAACAATAATAAATAATATTTTAACATATGAAATAATACTTAAAAGGGACAAAAGTCCTATAAATAGAAAAGCCTTGACTTTCCGCGAATTTCCTTGTAACGTGTGAATTTTAGATAGTGTTTATTATTCTCTCTAATTCAAATAAAAGTATTCTAAAGTTTGACTTATTATAATAACCTCTTTTATCTGCAGGAAGTAATGATGCTAATTTAACTTTATAATCATTTGTTTTTAGATTTAGGATTTTATCTTTTATTTTTTGAGCTTTGTTCTTGTCTAGATTCAATTTTACCCCTCTTCTAATTAAAAACTCAATATCATAAACATCTCTAATTTCAGCTCTATTTAGAAAAGCTTTAATCTTTTCAACCATCATATCTTCAAGCGATATGACATTTACTATAAGTTGAATATTGCTATTAGTTGTATAAGCTATAGCCTTAACTGGTTTGATTTTTTTTACTTCTTTTCTTATTTCAATTTTTAAACCTCTGGGATAATCTTTACTTTTAAACTCAAATAACATCGTAAAATGCTTATTAAATACATCTTTTGCTATATAGTTATCATCTATTACTTTTCTTATTCTATTAAAAACCTCATTTTCGTCTTTTTTTTCTTTCAGCCAAAAATCTAAATCAATAGAATATCTATCTAAGCCATAACATAATCTTAACATTGTCCCGCCAACAAAGATTAACTTAGACAGTATCTTAGCATTATACAATCTTTCTAGAACTTCCATTTCAAACTTTTCATGCTCTATTAAATCTTGCATATCTTTCTTGCAACCTCTATGGTCTTTTGGGGATATTCCTTTATAATTTCAAAAATCATATCTTTATTTAACTTTTTAAAATCAATGGCATTAAAATCTAATGAGTACTTCCCAAAGGAATAAAGATACAATGTATCTATAAATGCCTTTTCTTTTTCTGCTATAAAATAATTATCTTTTCTAACAAAACCATTAAAAAATTCTCTTTTTACTTTATAAAACTTAAAATTTTTACCTTTTATCTCATAATTTTTAGTTGAAAGAATTGTTATAGATTCAAAGGTGTCTTGTGGTATTTGTGTAGTTATACCATAATAAGAAAGAGCAGTAAGTAAAGAAACATATGAAGGAACTCTTAAAATAGAAGATATCTCAAAAAAATCCTTTTCTTTATTTAAATCCCATCTTTGTTCAAAAGAATAACAATTCTTTTTTAATTTTACAAATACCCCTTTTTGGGAATACCTTGTTACAAAAACCCTGGCGGACTCAATACTTATATCTAAAACCTTAGCCACATCTTCAGTAAAAAAATATGGCTTATTATAAATCAACGAAGATAATCTAATCAAATTTTTACTAAACATATTAAATTAACATTAATGATAATTTAATATATTTTGATATAAAAGTCAATATTAGACTTCTAACCTATACAATAAAAGTTTTAATCCAGCAAAATATCATACACAACCTAAACTACCACCATCTTAATTTTATTAGTTCAAATCCCGCTTACCCAAATCCAACCCGCTTGATATTTGACTACCACCAAAAATAAGGGGGTATTATGGCTAAAATAGGTAAAAATTACATAACCCAAACAGGCCTGCCGGTAAAGTTAATCGCTATAAACTCAGATAATATGCTTATCCAGAGTTTAGCCACTGATAATAGGTTTTATGTCACTTTAAACTATCCACTTTATCCATTTAACTCTAAAAAGCTAGTTTCAGAATTAAAAGATAAACCATACATATTCCCATCAGAAAGGATAAAGCCGAAAAATTTAAATAAAAAGCCATTGTCAGCAGTAATTGACGAATTACTTTTATCAGACAAAAAATACACTATGAAAGGTCTGATCCGTGAAGTAAAACGACGAGCCAGTTCACAGTGTAAAGGTAAAGATGTGGCTGCTAATATCAGGGCAAGGATGTATTGGTTGAAGAAAAAAGATAAATTAATACAAAAATATTTTCTAATTGTAAAATTTGACATAAATCTTTTTTTTTTTTTAGAATTTAATAAGATAGAGGGAGGTAACATGAAAAGCAGGATTTTAATGTTAATGTTATTTTATAATAGCATTGTTTTTTCTCAAAACAATAATTTTGACTTTGATGGTAAATTATCTGATAGAGCAATACTTTTTGATAAGATGAATTTGCCAGAAGTTAGCCAACTAAAAGATAATTCTATTGAAAAGAAATTATTTAGAGTTTTGGAAAATGGGTCAATAGAAGAAGTTTTACCATTAAAAGATGAAAAAGGAAGAACATATTATAAGTTTAAACCTAATGATAAATTTTATTCAAGATATAAGTGTAATTCTTCGGATGCTTCGCTAACTTATAAAGTGTGTGAAAAATATATTTTCTATCCCAAATATGGAGGCCATAATCATGATGGGAATATACCGCCTTATACAGATTGGAATAATCAACAACTAACAAATCCTGCATGCTCTCCTGTAACTCAAGTAAATAATTATTCCTATATTTATTTTAAAGCACCCGAATTTGCTACCAGAGTAGAACATACTATACAATTTTATGGTGCTTGTTCGGGAACATATTACGATACAATTGATATAAAGATTGATGGTCTTGTTTTATTACAACCAGCATGGCAGGATAGTTTACATGGTGGAGTAACATATTATCAACTTGTCGGTGAAACTCCTTCACATCCTGTTAATCATTTTGCAAGACCTCAAACAATTGATTTGCTAAAACAAATTGCTTGGGAGTATTACCTCTCTTTTTCAACATATCCATATTTTTCCAAACTTGAAATAAATGATATAAGTTTAATATGGGGTGGGTTATTTGACATAAACGCCGACTGGCACAAGGAACACAATGAACATAGATATGGCAATCAGGTTGATTTAAGAAGAATTGCATGGATATCTCCCACAACATATATCGTAATGCCAAAAACACAAGAAGATAAGTTAATTGAGATAGCGTGCAATTTAGGAGTACAGGTAAAAATTGAAAGTAAAGATGGGACACTTTATGATTTAGATGAAAGCGAAGAAAAATGGAGAAGTACAGCTCCACATTTCCATCTAAGATTTCCTATTTCAAACGAAGTGTATGTTCCGCAAGATGTGTCCCCAGATTTATCTATTTGTTACAGATATCTTAAATGAAACATAAAATATTTATGAGATTACTATTAACAATAATATTCCTTTGTCTGAATTTTTATCTCTTTTCACAAGACAACACTAAAATGGAAAATATTAAAATCATAGACAATTCAACTAAATCACCTGAAATAAAAAAATTAAAAAATCCTGGGTATAAAGAAGGATGGAAATATGGAATTGATTACTCTATTATTCTTACTCCTAAAATGATAATGGCATTAAGAAAACTCGAATCAAATGGAAATCGAAATTTTAAACTACTTGGAATTGAGAACTTCAGTCAAGAAATAATAAAATCATATCCTTTTGATTTTTATTCTCTTCCATATGCACTTTTTGGTGATTTTAATCAAGATGGGACTATGGATGCAATTCTGTTAGGTTTTTTAGGCAACAAATATGGGTGGGATTTAAGTGTTATTGGAATAATCTCTAAAAATAAAGGAAAAGAATATTTCGCTACAGAATTCATTTCATTTCAAAAAGGTATTTATAATATTGAAGAAGAAAATCATTTCATTAGCGAAATTTTTTTAACCAGCCATAAAAAAGGAGAGAAAATTAAAACAAATAATTGTGGAGTACAAGAAGTCACAACTTACTCTTTTGGAGTAAGAAATATTAAAGACAAAACTGAGGAGTTTTTCCCATGCAATAATAAATTTTTAACCGCTTCATGTTATATATCTAACTACCCCACAGACATATTTACAGGTAATAAGAATTTTGAAACAAATCATTGATAAATGGAGTGAAACATATTATAATAAGATTATACAAATCAATAAATCCTTCAAGATTATGATTTTGTTTATGAATTACGCTGATTTATGTATAGACTAAAAATTTAATACTGAGAATGGCAATCCACCTAAGGAGTCCCTAATTTGGTCAAAATAAAAATTAAATCGAAGGTATTTTTCAAATATACCTTGCCACTGGTCTTTTTTTACATTCAATTTATCATCCGAGGAAATAAAAGATTTTTCAATTGAAATTGATTATTAAATTCATTTATCTACCTATATTCAAAAGCTTATTCACAATCTAATTCCTCAATTTGAAATCTATAAACCAAAGGATTTTGAACCTCTAATTATCAAATTATATGAATTTAAAACTTTTATGCCGTGGAGATCTTTTATGGCTTATCAAACTCCATCAGCAGTAATAGGTGATTTTAATGGAGATAATAAACTTCATTTAGTAGTAAGTGGTAGGAACCCAAAAGAAAAGATTACTGTTGCTTTAATTAGTGAAAAAGATAATTACCAAATATTAGAAGTTTGGAAATCACCTCTAGTTGAAAATGAAAATAGTATTTTCCACCACCTTACACTTATTACACCAACTAAAATCTCTGAAAACAAAAAATTTAATCGCACTGAAATTAATCTAAAAACCGATGCATTTGTAATCAATTTTTTTGAAAAATCATCAACTATTTATGTTTATGATGGTAATAAATTTATTTCTTATCAAATGTCAGATTAAAATTATGCTTTATCTTTAATTTTAAAGACAGCAATCAACAAAACCTTATAATATTTTAAAACAATAATAATAATAATATATATAAGGGCAAAAGGGTTGCTGTTAGCACTATTTCTTTGTAGTTTTATCGAAAAAGAATTCGTGCAAGAATGTATTGGTTGAAGAAAAGAGAATTACTTAACTTTTTTTAATTCTGATTATGTCGCATTTTTATTTTTACTAGTAAATATTTAAATTCATGATTATTTATTTGCGAATAACTTTCCCAATAAAACTTATAATCGTCATTTAAAAATATTGGATTTCCCCTTCCTCCTGTAGTTCCTTTAGATGCTTTTTCTTTCCATCTTAATTCTTGACCTTTATAAATCTGTCTCTGATTATAAATTTTAAAATCAATATCATTTACATTTTGCCTTTTAGGTTCCTTCCAATAAGATTTGTCGTTGGTCAAAAAAATGGCAAAACCTAAGTTTATAATTGAATCAGATACAGCTTGTTCTAATCTTGATATATCTTTTAAAAAATCATATCCACCCTGATCTTGAGCACTTTGTTCTTTTAATTCAAAATGTTCATTTTTGTGTTCATAATCAAATTTTTGGGTTTTATACTTAAGTTCTATAGCAATCTTATGATTTTCATTAAAAGCAAAAATATCAAAATAAATTTCTTTACCGTTTATTGTCTTTCTTTTTTCTAACCTTATTTCAAAATTACTATATATTTCTTTAATTTTCCAAGCTAAAGCAAATTGAAAATCAGCTTCAGAATGAAAAATAGGTCTTTCAGAGGATAATTTTTTTATAATACCCTTTATATCAAAATTCATATCCCAATAACTTTACAGCATTTTTAGCTTTTTCATTTTTTAGAGACATCTCCCTTGGATGTACCCATCCTAATAGTTATTGTACTAAAAAACTACCCATTTCACCATTACAAAAAGGACAATAGTATTTTAGTTTTAACAGCATCCTTCACATAAACTATTGAACCAGAAGAATCTTTGGTAAAAACATATAACAAGTCTTTCACAATTTATTTTTTTGTATACTTATTTTATTTAGATTTTATTAAATTTTAGCTCATAATCTTTCTTAACATCATTTTCCTGATCTGATTTAACAAAATAGGATATAATTCCAATAATCTTTCTATAGCTTCATCTCCCTTAATATCTTCTGCAAGTAAATATCCCTTACTAGTTCTCCTTGCCTTTCCATTATACATTTTTATCTGTTGGTATATTTTATCTACAATACTATCATCAATTCTTTGAATGTTATAGTTTAACTGGGAAAGATATTGTCGTTTTTCTTTTCTTGTAGGTATATTAAGAACCCAAGTAATATTTTGTTTATTTAAAAAATAATACGTGAAAGATCCAACTCCATTAAATACTTTCTCCGTGCCACAAAATCAAAAAGAAAGGCTTTTTGGGATTCCAAGCTTGGAATGTAATGGAAATTTTGGGCGCAATCTCTATTTCTTTGTAACAATTTTTCTCTGTTTTTTCTACTATTTTTGAATTTGGAAATACATATAAAATTCGAGAAAATATTTTATCCACGAACATTCTTATATTTTTTCAATTATATTTTTGTCTATTCCCATATATAAGGCACTTAAATATTTTATAACTTTTTTAAATTTTTTCCGTCATTTTACCCCTTTTATCCCGTCTTTAATAATGGAACCATAATTATATGTATAGATGCATTAACGTCTGGAGGAAAGATGGAAAAAGAAAGGATCAGAAAATTATTAGAAGTTTTAGCATAATAAATAATTTATTTGACGAGTAAAAAAATTGTGAATAATATTAAAAAACTTACATTTGTAATTGCAAAAAATAGATTACTTTTTAAGTAAATTTATTATAACCATTTATAAAATACTAACACATTTTATAATTATAAATTCATTTTTTTTCTGCTGATATAAATCGATGCTTCATTTAACATCACAATCTTTAACAATCCATCCCCCATCACCTTCCTTTACCTCGCAGGAACAAACTACTAAGGGAATTGAATGACAAAAATCCTGACAATCATTTACAAGAGATTTTATTTCTTCACATTCTCTATCTTCATTACCCTTTTTCACACAATGTTTGGTACTTATCGGTGTATGTGAAGAAGCACAATTTCTAATATCACAAAAACCATTACTCATCATATTACAACTTCCTTTTGGATAGCATTTTATTTCTCCATCACAATAATTAGGCTTAGTAATTTCGCCTGAAAAGAGTAATAAAGCAATAATAGTAACTACAAAAAACAGAGCTGTTAAAAAAATATGTTTAAAATTGCTATTTTTCACCTTATATATCATCTTCTTTAATTAATTTAGATTTATCAAAATTTTCATAAACGTTTTTAATTAGATAAAGTTTATGAATTACCTTGCCATCTCCTTTTAGTTGCATAATAGAAGAAGTAAACGGCAAATGAACATTCCCGACTTTTTTGTGATTCCAAAACCATCTTTCATCTAATATTTCTCCTTCTTTATAAGCAACAGTATGGGTTGCCGAGCATGATTTAGAACAATCAAATTCCATAATAGAATTGTCGGCAAGATTAATAGTATAATAGTTCCCATCACTTGATAGTTTATATTCTTTAGTTTTTAATTTTTCTATAAGTGTTAGGGAATAATCAATTTGCACCAGTTCTCCAAAACCAAAAAAATCAGATTTCATTTCCTTGTTCTTTTCTGTATTAATTTGTTTCTTTTCATTACAATAACTTTTTATAGTTAATAATTCTTTTCCATTCCAAATTTTTTTCTGTTTTATAAGTTTTTTAAGCTTCGTATTTAAATCTTTTTCTATATGAATAGTTTTTGAGAAATCTTCAAATAGGTATTCCATTTCATATGGAAACGTTTCAGGAGACTCAAAAGCATATTTTACCTCAACTATTTTTATATTATCATGGTTTTTGTTAGTTATAAAATCGCTTAAAATCTCTGAAATTTCCTTTATTTTTTTATATTTTATCTTACTTAAAAAATCATTGTATTTGTTTTTATTTTCCCATATAAATTCATACCTACTGTATTCAATAAAAGATTTTTTAAGATTCTTTCTTTTATTGATCAGATAGTTAAAAAAGCCTTCTTGCGTTATCATTTGAGAATATACTATTATTGGGAAAACAAGAAGTATTAAGTAACAATAAAAGATAATTTTAAAATTTCTTATCCTTCTTCTTTGCATAATAAACATAAATTTCTTATATAACCCTAAGAGCATCCTCCCCATCTAAACCTCCTGTTTTATAGTCCACATCAAACCAAATATAATCTAATTTTGTTATGATACATCACATTAAAAATATATTACAAAACTTTTCGTCATTTTAAGCCCCTTATCTTGTCTTTAATAATAGAAACAAAAATAGATGCATAGAGGTATAGATGCGTGGAGGAAAAATGAAAGAAGAAAGAATTGAAAAATTATTAGAAACATTAGCTGAAGGAATCATTTATGTTATGTTGGCTGAAAAGGTCAGGAATTTAAGGGCTAATTCTTATAAGGGAATTAAGCCAGAATGACTTGATTTCTTTGGAAATTGATTATAACCTTTCAGTTGTGAGGCATTATGTCAAATAATATTGGAGCTAAAACGAGTTCAAATCACGGGGAGAGTAGAGGACGCAAACTAAATACCAACCAGATTGAATTAAAAAGTTCAAATTCCGTCCACCTACCCCTAAACCCAATGGGATTTAAACTCAAAGGGGGACGATATGGCTAAAATACAAGAATTATGGTCTGCCGGTAAAATTAAGTCAGCATATAAAATTATTCTTTTAAAAGATTTGTAATGATATTTATTAAAATTTCTTTGTCTTTTGGGTCACTTATAGCAATTAAAAGGGATAAAGATGCTAATCCATTGTCATTTAGCTTTTTCTCGCCAGTTTGTCTGTAAAGGTAATCATTTTTATCAAGATAATATGTAAATAAAAACGAACCTATTCTTTTATTGCCATCAGTAAAGGGATGGTCTTTGATTATAAAATACAAAAGATGTGCCGCTTTCTCTTCTAAAGACGGATATAGTTCTTTTCCGCCAAAAGTTTGATAAATATTGCCTAAAATGGCTTTAAATTTATCTCCTGACTCCTTGCCAAATAATTCCCCCGCTTCATTTTTGGTTATAAGGTTCTTTTTTACCTCGTTAACTATTATTTTTGCAGTTTCATAACTTAATCTAAATTTTTCCTTGGCTTTTGTGGTTATTTTAATCTTTTTCTGGTCATATTGTTCTAACAATGTTAATGTTTTTGAGTAATCGGATAGTAAATTTAATATTTCATCTTCCTGTCCTTTTATAAGTTTATCTTTAGATTTTTCTTTTAAGAAATTTATAGCATGATGCAACTCTTTTAATCTGTTTTGGGCTTGAAGTAGTCTTTGCTCGTTTATAGTATAACCCTTTATTAAATGTTCTTTTAATACTTTAGTTGCCCAGATACGAAATTGTGTAGCTCTGGCTGAGTTTACCCTATAACCTATTGATATTATCATATCAAGATTAAAATATGTAAGGATTCTTTTTATCTTTCTATTACCTTCAATTTGAACTGTTTCCTTTTTGGAAACAGTTGAATTTGGGTCCAATTCTTTTGAACTAAATATATTTTTTATATGTTTTGAAATAGCGGCTTTTTTTACATTAAAAAGTAATGCAATTTGGTTCTGAGTTAGCCAGATAGTGTCCTGTTCAAGTTTAACCTCTAACTTAGGGCCTTCTTTTGATTTGTATATAATTATCTCGCCTTTATTAAATCTTTCTTTTTTCATATGATATTTCCTTTCACTAAATAATTTTATCAAAATATTCTTTTAGAAATTTAAAATATCAAATAGTATAATCCTTTCGGTGATAATAAGTTATATGAGCTTCCAATAGACAAAATAAATGAGATTATAAATGGAAAATACATTGAAAAGGGCATAAAAGAACTAACGAGTTCAAATCACGGGGAGAGAAAAGGACGCAAACTAAATATAAATTTTTATTATTTAGGTAATTTAGGAATCAGTCTTTTCTTTAAAAATGCATATCCGGAACCTGATTTTAAATATTTTTCAAAATTTTCGGCAAGTTTTTTATTACTAAATACTATATAAGTTTCTATTTCCCACGGTTTATAAGCTGAAGTATAAGATGAATCACCTCTATTATGTTCTTTTAATCTTCGTTCAAGATCTTGAGTTAAACCGATGTAAATTTTATCAGGAATCTTTATGCTTTTTAATATGTAGACTGCATACATATTTACGGCTCTGCTTCGCCAAGGCTACGCAGAAGCCCGTTTCTACGAAGCTTTAGCGAAGTAGAACTGGGTTGACGGGATTTGGTTGCAAATAAAATTTTCTCACCGAAAATTTTTTCGCAACCCGCTCCTCGCAAAACTGCATGAATATGTTTTGCTGCGGACTTTCAAATCCCGACGCAAAGGTTCCCATCCTTTGCTCGGTAAAGCACGGGGTTGACGGGATTTGAACCCGCGGTCTCCGCCTTGACAGGGCGGCGTGTTAAACCAGGCTACACCACAACCCCTTAATAATTTAAAGATTTAAGAGATGTCTATATATAGTATACAAAATTTGTGAGTTTTTTTGAAAACTATCTCTTCTGTTTTTTCTTTAATTCAAAAAGTTTTAAATTGACTATTGTCTTTTTTAATTGTATTTCAAGGTCCTCGACGCTCTGCTTTTTATCGGCCGCTACCAGGGCTTCTTTTATTTTTTGATATTCTTGTCTCGTTTTTTCTTCGTCTATTTCTTTAGATATTTTGGCGTCTTCGGCAAGTATTATAACGTTGTTTTTATCCACTTCGAAGTATCCCCAGAATATGGACATATATTCTTCTTTTTCGCCGTCCCGGTATTTTAAAATCCCTTCTTTAAGTTGAGCCATATAGGGAATATGGCCGTATAATACGGTCATCTCGCCTTCCCATGCGGGAATGGTTACGGAATCGACTTCTTTGTCTTCAATCAAAACTTTTTCCGGGGTTAATATGGTAAGTTTCAGTTTATTCATACTTTTTGAGCGTTCGCTCTTACCTCGTCTATATTTCCCGTCATATAGAAATACTGCTCGGGTATATCGTCCAGTTTGCCTTCGAGTATTTCTCTAAATCCTCTTATGGTTTCCGATAACGGAACGTATTTTCCTTCTCTTCCGGTGAATTGTTGGGCTACAAAGAAAGGCTGAGATAGGAATTTTTGTATTTTTCTGGCTCTATAAACTATCAGTTTGTCCTCATCCGAAAGCTCTTCTATGCCCAATATGGCTATTATGTCTTGAAGCTCTTTGTATCTCTGGAGTATCTTTTGTACGCCTCTTGCCACTTTGTAATGCTCTTCGCCTATGACTTTCGGGTCGAGAATTCTCGAGGTCGAGTCCAGGGGGTCTACCGCGGGGTAGATTCCAAGCTCCGCTATTTGTCTCGATAAAACTACGGTAGCGTCCAAATGAGAAAATACGTTTGCAACGCCCGGGTCTGTCAGGTCGTCCGCCGGAACGTATACGGCTTGTATCGAAGTTATAGAACCCTTGGTAGTTGAGGTTATTCTTTCTTGAAGCCAGCCTATTTCGGTTGTTAAAGTCGGCTGATATCCTACGGCCGACGGCATTCTTCCAAGTAAAGCGGAAACTTCCGCGTTAGCCAAAACGTATCTAAATACGTTATCTAAAAACAACAATACGTCCTGCCCTTTTACGTCTCTGAAATACTCCGCCTGAGTTAATGCGGTAAGACCGACTCTGGCTCTTGCGCCGGGCGGTTCGTTCATCTGACCATAGACAAGCGCAGTTTTGGATAATACCGATGAGCCGTCGGAAAGCTTCGATTCTTGCATTTCAAGCCATAAATCGTTTCCTTCGCGGCTTCGCTCGCCCACTCCCCCGAATACCGAGTATCCGTGGTGTTGTCTTGCGACGTTGTTTATAAGTTCCATTATTATAACGGTTTTGCCTACTCCCGCTCCTCCGAAAAGCCCTATTTTTCCGCCTTTCATAAAAGGAGCCAAAAGGTCTATTACTTTTATTCCGGTTTCAAATACTTCCGGCGTTGTTTTTTGTTCGGTAAATTTGGGAGGGTCTCTGTGTATGGGAAGGTGTTCTTTGGTTTCTATAGGGCCTCTGTAATCGACGGGCTCTCCTAATACGTTTAAAACTCTTCCAAGGCACGCCTCTCCGACAGGAACTTTTAGCGGAGAGCCGGTATCTAAAGCGACGGCGCCTTTGTATAAGCCGTCCGTCGGGCCCAGCGATATGGTTCTTACAATGTTGTCACCTATGTGCTGGGCAACCTCGCATACGAGCTTTACATCTTTATCCGAAACCTTGAATTTTATTTCTATGGCGTTAAATATTTTAGGAAGTTTGTTTTCAAATTCGATGTCCACAACCGGACCTATTATTTGAACTACCTTTCCTTTGTTATCCGTCATAATCGCTCCTTTTTAGTTTATGGCGTTTGCGCCGCTTACTATTTCGTTTAATTCGGTCGTTATCTGAGCCTGTCTAAGCTTGTTCATTTTAAGCGTAAGCTCTTCTATCAATTCGCCCGCGTTTTTGCTCGCAAGTTCCATAGCGTTCATTCTTGCGGCAAGCTCCGAAGCTTGATTTTCAAGCAGCATCCTAAAAACCTCTACGTTTATATATTTCGGAACCAAGTTTTCAAGCAATGTTTTTTTATCGGGCTCAAAGTAAAAATCGTCAAACTTTTTTTCGGCGGAAGTTTTTTCTATGTAGTTTATTATCGGAAGAAGAGTTATGTTTTTTATCTCCTGTTTTATCATGCTTTTAAACTCGCTGTATATCAATCTTATTTCGTCTAACTGATATTTATCGTACATTTCGATTATTTTGGAGGTAAGAAGCGAAGCGTGAGTATAGTTTACCTTCGGGAATATGTTATGCATCTGGTAATAAACTTCAAGATCTTTGGCTTTTTTGAAAAAATCGGTGGATTTTTTACCCACGGTTATTATGTGAATCTTTTTATCTTTGTTTTGTTTTATGAATTTTAATGCGTAATTTATTATCTGATTATTAAAAGAACCGCACAATCCTTTATCCCCGCTTACTATCACTATCCCTATGTCCGATTTTTTTGTGTCTCTTTTGAAAAATCTGGAAAGCCGAAAGGATTTTATGTCGTCTTCCATCAACTCGTTTTTAAGCGATATTATAACCTCTTCTAAATGATTAACGTAAGGTTTAAAAGAAAGTATCTGCGACTGAGCTTTTTTAATTCTCGCGGAAGATACCATCTTCATCGCGTAGGTTATTTGTTTTATGTTTTTTACCGCTTTTATGTGTTTTCTTATATCTCTTAAAGACGCCATTTTATTTGCCCTTTTCCATTATGTTAACGTAATCTTTTATTCCTTCTTCCAAATTCCACTGCGGCCTGTAATTTAGATAAGCTTTTGTTTTTTTAATATCCGCCTGAGTTTTGTTTTGATAAAAATTATAAGGGTTATCGAAATATTCGGGCTCGTAATTTGTTCCCATAGCCTTGTTAAGGCATTCTATCACATAATTAAAGTTTTCCGGTTTGCCCGTTCCGACGTTTACCACCACGCTTGTTTCGCACTCAAGCGCGTTAAGGTTGGCTCTTACTACATCTTTAACATAAACAAAATCTCTCATCTGCTCGCCGTATTTGAATATCCTCGGTTTTTTCCCGGCTTTCATTTGCAAATAAAGCTGGTATATCATCGAGGCGAATTTTCCTTTGTAATACTCGCCGGGGCCGTAGACGTTAAAATATCTTAACCCTATTAGTTTTAGTTTGGGATATCTTTTGGCGTAATCCGCGGCGACATTGTCCATTATCGCTTTTGAAAATCCGTAAACGTTTTCCGGAGTGGGGATTTGTTCTTCTCTCATGGGACATGGGGAGTTTCCGTAGACCGCTGCGCTTGAAGCGTAAACGATTTTTCTTATATCGTATTTTAAAGCGTAGTTTATTACGCTTCTAAATCCCTCCACATTCACTTCCATCATTTTCTTCTGGTCCATTACGGTCGTGTCGGTTATGGCGGCCTGGTGGAAAACAGCATCCACTTTCCCGACCTTTTCCCACCATTCGTTTGAGACTATGTCCGAGGCTATTACGTCGCCGTTGAAACCGTTTATGTTTTTAAAGTTCCCGCTTGAAAAATCGTCTAAAACTATAACCTCGTCTTTTCTTTCTTCAACCAGAGTTTTGGCTATATTTGAGCCTACAAAACCCGCTCCGCCGGTTACCAGATATTTCATATTATCCTCACGCTTTATTTAAAAATTTCGCTTTAAACTCCTCTATCACTTTTTTTATGGCGACTTCCAATTCGTGTATCAGTTCTTTCTTTAAAGTTATTTCGTCTATCAAAGACTGATGGTTGTTCCTTACATGTTCTAAAAATTTATGCTCAAACTCTTTTATTCTTTCAAGTTCTATGTCGTCCAAGTATCCTCTTGTTCCGGCATAGAGTATTATAACCTCTTCCGCTACGGCCATAGGCTGGTACTGGTCCTGTTTTAACAGCTCCACAAGCCTCTGCCCTCTTTTTATAAAAGCTAATGTTTCTTTATCCAGATCGGAAGCAAACTGAGCAAAAGCCTGAAGTTCGTTATACTGGGCAAGGTCGGTTCTTAGTTTTCCGGCAACCTGTCTCATGGCTTTTAACTGGGCCGAACCGCCGACTCTGGATACCGATATCCCGACGTTTACCGCCGGCCTTATTCCGGCGTAGAAAAGAGAAGGCTCCAAGTATATCTGACCGTCGGTAATCGAGATGACGTTGGTGGGAATGTATGCAGAAACGTCGTTAGCCTGAGTTTCTATTATAGGCAAAGCGGTTAGAGAACCGCCTCCGTTTTTTTCGCTTAATTTGCATGCTCTCTCAAGAAGTCTTGAGTGAAGGTAAAAAACATCTCCGGGGTATGCTTCTCTGCCTGGCGGTCTTCTTAAAAGCAAAGACATCTGTCTGTATGCTTGAGCGTGTTTGGAAAGGTCGTCGTAGACCACCAAAACATGTTTTCCTTTCCACATAAAATATTCGCCCATGGAACAACCGGCATAAGGAGCCAAATAAAGCAAGGGTGCCGGCTGGGAGGCGGAGGCAGAAACTATTATCGTATAGCTCATTGCTCCGTTATCCTCCAAAATCTTGGCGATTCTTGCTACGCTCATCTCTTTCTGGCCTATAGCCACATATATGCATATAGGCCTTTTGGATTCCGGTTCTTTTTTTTGGTTTATTATGGTGTCTATCGCTATGGCGGTTTTACCGGTCTGTCTATCGCCTATTATAAGCTCTCTCTGGCCTCTTCCTATCGGTATCATACCGTCTATTGCTTTTATTCCTGTTTGCAAAGGTTCTTTTACTGGCTGTCTTTCGACTATTCCGGGAGCTATTACTTCCACCGGCCTTTTAGATTCGAATCTTATAGGGCCTTTGCCGTCTATCGGATTTCCAAGAGGATCGACTATCCTTCCTATAAGAGCTTCGCCTACTCCGACCTCCATTACCTTACCGGTTCTTTTGATTATGGTTCCCTCTTTTATCAGCTTATCGTCTCCCAAAACCACTATTCCGACGCCTTCTCTTTCTATGTTTAAAACCATTCCGCTTACTCCCCCCTCAAATTCGACCAATTCTCCCATAAGCGCCGAACCCAATCCCCATGCCTTTACCACGCCGTCGCCGACGCTTACTACCTGTCCCATCTCCTCGATTTCGGAATGAGGAACAAATTTTTCTATCTTTGATTTAATTATCTGCGTTATTTCGTCGGATCTCATAATTATAACTCCTTTTCTATTTCTTCTCTAAGCGAATTTATTTTATGGTTTAACGTCGAATCGAATATTTTATCCTTCCACTTTAAAACAAAACCGCCTATTATGTTTTCGTCTTTTTGAAAATTAATCACCGCTTTTTTTCCGGCGGTTTCTAAAAAAATCTGGTTTATTTTGTTTTTCTCTTCTTCGCTAGGAGCGTATCTTGCTCTAAGCTCCACTTTATAAAACCCGGCGGATTCCAAATATCTTTCGATAAATTTGGAATATATTAAATCTAACGATTTTATCCTGCCGTTTGAAATCAAAACTTCCATAAGCCTGTAAGCCGAAGTTTTTTTAATATCCGCGTCGCAAATTTTATCCAATATCATTTTTTTAACGCCGACGTTTATCAAAGGATGATTGAAGTAGTTTATCTCTTTTTTTATTATCTCCATTATTTTTTCAAGATCTTCTTTCTTCTTTTCTAACGATTCGCCTTTGGAAAGATAATAGGAGTCGGCGTATTTTTTTGAAATTAACTCTTCGTTCAGATTCATATTTAGTTTTTGGAAAAACGCGTTTTATACTCTCTCAAAGAAGCTTCAGCAATCTTTTCGTCAAGCTTTTTATCAACTATATCCGAAAGTACCCTTTTGGATATGAGAACCGAGGTTTCTATAAGTTTTTTTTCAAGTTCTCTTTCAATTTCTTTCTTATATAACTCCACTTCTTTTTTTGCGTTCGATATTATGAGTTCGGCCTGATTCTGAGCTTTTTCTATTATCTTTTCTCTTTCCAAATTCGCGTCGTAAACCGCTTTGGATATTCTTTGCTCTATCTCGGAGTTTAAGCTCTTGATTCTGTTTTCTATTTCCTCTTTCATCTTCTCAGCTTCGTCTCGAGCTTTTTTTGCCGATTCAATGTCGGAGTTTATTTTATTTTCTCTATCCTCTACGGCTTTAAGAACGGGCTTCCATACAAACTTCGAAAGAACAAGGACCAGTATTATGAAAGTCAGTATGGTCCAGAATGTCAGACCGAACTCGGGCTTTATTAGATGTTCCATAAACTCTCGATTATTTGGTTTGTTCCGCTACGGCCTTTACTCCCAGCTGCTCGGGCTTTGGCATAGAAAAGTTCATAGCTATCAGCAGGCATATTACCAAAGCTAAGAATGCTATACCTTCTATAAGAGCGGCGGCTATGATCATCGTAGTTCTTATCGTATTTGCGGCTTCGGGCTGTCTTGCGGTTCCTTCGAGAGCGCTTGAAGCCAATCTTCCTATTCCGTAAGCGGCTCCTATCAATACAAGCCCTGCTCCTATTCCGGCTCCCAAATAACCTAATCCTATGAATGTAAGGTCCATTTTTCCTCCTTAATTATTTTTATCTCAATGAGAACTAACCGCTTGAGATACGAATATCGCCGTTAAGAAAGTAAATATATAAGCCTGAAGAAAAGCGACAAAAACCTCAAGCAACGAAACAAACAAAACAAGAAAAACAGATACGGGAGCGGTTAAGAAAAGTCCCAAATAAACGTTTATAGCGCCGAATATAAATATAAAAGATATAAAAACCAGAATTACTATATGTCCGGATATCATATTGGCAAACAACCTTATCGCAAGAGCGAATGTTTTGGTAAAAAGCCCTATTATTTCTATCGGTATTATTACGGGATATAACCACCAGGGAACGCCGGAAGGAATAAAAGTTTTTATATAATGACTCAATCCCGCTTCCTTTGCTCCGGCGAAATTTATAAGGATAAAAGTTGTTAGCGCAAGACCCAAAGTAACTGCTATGTTGCCGGTAGCAGTGGCGCCGAAAGGAACAAAGCCCAGAAGGTTCATTAGAAGTATGAAAAAGAAAAGGGTCGCAAAATAAGGAACATATTTATGAGCCAGATAACCCAGATTAGGCTTTACTACCTCGTCTCTTATGAATATGAGTATTATTTCTATAATCGATCTTAAAGGGAAAAGAATTCTGGATTTTGAATTTATTACTACGGGAAAAACAAAAATCAAAATAAAAGATACGATTAGCATCATCAAAAAGTGTTTGGAAAAAGGCAAATTAAAACCTGCGACTTTTATCCAGTAATAAACATGGTCTATTATATGATGCTCAAGTATCTCTTTTAGTTCCATACTTTTTTATATAAAAAAGCTCCGAAAAAATTTGAAAAAAAACTAAAAAAAACGAATACAACAATATTATTATAACTTTTTTTTCCTTTAAGAGCCAAACCGAAATTATTAAAAACACAAGTTTATAGATAACAGAAAAAACAAAAGCTTTTAAAAAATTTTTATTTTCCCTATTAATATTTCTAACGATAAAAAAACCGGATATAAAACCGTTTAAGACTCCCAAAGATACTCCGGCAAAGGACGCGGTTAGAATATTTATTTCAAAAATCTTTTCCATAAAACGTAAAATACGCTTAAAATTCCAAATAGAGCTCCGCCAATGGTGAAATAAGGCTTTGTTTTAAAATAAAAATCCACGAAATACCCGACAAAAAAGAAAACGACAACATAAGAAGAAAGTTCCAATCCTAATTGAACATATCTTGTCCAATTTTCTTCGTTTTTTTTATCTGACATTCAAATTAAAAACCTCTTTTATTATCTCTATTCTATCTCTATTATATATTTTTACTTCAAAACCGTCTCCGGAAGATGTTTTAAAAAACTTTAAACCTTCTCCAAAACTCTTCTGCCATCTCGATAAATCAGAGGCGGAAGTTTTAAAATCTTTTGAAAAATAAAACTCTAACTTAAGATCTTTTTCTATTATCTTTTTAACGCCTTTACCTTTAAGAGCTTTTTTTATTTTTACCATATCTACAAAATTCAAAACCTCTTTAGGGGCTGGGCCCGCCATATCGGTCATTTTAGAGATAACATCGTCTATTTTATCCATATCGGCTGATGATATTCTTTTATAAAAATTAAGCCTCTCAAGATCGTCCGATATATAGTTATCCGGTATAAACGCGCTAACCTTTATATCCAAAATTATATCTTCCTCCGTCTCTATCTTCTCCCCTTTTATCTTTTTTATTTCGTTGTTCAATAGTTTTATATACATATCAAGCCCAATCGCGCTTATAAATCCGTGCTGTTTCGTACCCAAAAGCTCCCCCGCTCCTCTTATCTCAAGGTCGCGCATAGCAAGCCTAAACCCGCTTCCCAGTTCCGAAAACTCTTCGAGAGCAAAAAGCCTTTTCATCATATCCGAGTTTAAAGTTTCGCCGTTTTGTTTTTCAAACCATTTGGGATAAAAAAGATAACAATAAGCCTTCTTCTTTTCCCTTCCTATTCTGCCTCTTAACTGATAAAGCTGAGCAAGCCCCAATTTATGAGCGTCTTCCACTATAAGGGTATTTACTGAGGGGATGTCTATTCCGGATTCTATTATCGTAGAGGCTAAAAGCAAATCGTATTTGTTTTCCAAAAAATCCATCATAACGTCTTCTATCTCTTCGCCGTCCATCTGACCGTGAACCACGGCTATTCTAACCCCGGGAAGAAGTTTGGATAATTTTTCGGCTTTTTGATTTATAAACTCCACTCGATTATAAACGTAATATACCTGCCCTTTTCTTTTAATTTCTTCGTTAACAGCGGATATTATTATGTTTTCGTCATAGGAAACCACCCTCGTATCCACCGGCAACCGCCCAATAGGCGGGGTTTCTATTAAGGACATCGTCCTTATATTTGAAAGCGATTGGTATAAAGTTCTGGGTATGGGAGTTGCGGAAAGATACAACATATGGGCAAGATGCTGTTTCTTTTTAATTTCTTCTTTTTGTTTTACGCCGAATTTATGCTCCTCGTCTATTACCATAATCCCCAAATTTTTAAATTTTATATTGTCCGACAAAAGCTTATGAGTTCCTATTATCACATCTATCACTCCGCTTGATATATCCGAGATTATTTGTTTTTGTTTCTTTAAAGGAGTAAGTCTCGTTATAACCTCTACGTTTATCTGATATTTTTCAAATCTTTTTTTGAAATTTCTATAATGCTGTTCGGCCAAAATGGTAGTCGGAGCCAAAACGCAGCATTGAAAACCGTTGGCTACGGCCCTAAAAACCGCTCGCATAGCAACCTCGGTTTTTCCAAAACCCACATCCCCTACTATAACTCTGTTGGATATCTCTCCGGTTTCAAGGTCTTTTAAAACATCTTCTATCGCTCTAAGTTGATCAGGGGTTTCCTCGTAAATAAAATCGGACTCAAAATCCTCCTCAACTTGAGTCTTAATCATAGGCTTTATCTTCAATACTTTTCTTTTAGCTTCCAATTTTAT
This sequence comes from Elusimicrobium minutum, assembly GCA_020723765.1. Lineage (GTDB taxonomy): Bacteria > Elusimicrobiota > Elusimicrobia > Elusimicrobiales > UBA9959 > JAAYVG01. The sequence continues at coordinate 72,638 of DYIF01000006.1, read as the reverse complement.
TATATCTCTGGCCACCTGCTCTATTTCTTTTTTTACTTTTTCTCTCAGGTTTTTCCAATAAACGGAATTTAGAGCCGATACCCTTACCTTGCCTTTGTCTCCCCCGACATATTTTTGTATTTTCTTAAAGTCGTCCAAAGAAACAAAAAGCTTATCTCCTTTGGCGTATTCTATCTCTATGCATTCGCTCGTATAAACGTTTCCCCATTCGTCTTTATGCGAAAAATCTTTTATTCCTTTAAAGACGCCTATCCCGTACTCTTCATGAACCACATAATCTCCGACGGAAAGCTCGTTTAATCTGTAAAATTTTTTGGCTTTTTTCTTGACTGAGTAATAATCGTAATCTCTGTTAAATATTTCGTTTGAAGAAATTAAAGCCAATTTGTCGGTTTTTGAAAAAAAACCCCTATCTATATACCCCTGTACGAATCTAATATTTTTTAGAGATATATGATTTTCTTCCAAAATTCTTTCTATTCTCAAAGCCTCTTTATCGTTTAAATAAAACAAATAAATATCGAAACCCGAACCTTGAAACCTCTCCATCTCTTTTTTTAATATCGAAAAATCGGAGAATTTTATGTTATTGAAATAATCGACATTGCGATCGGAAAAATCGGGAGAAAGGACGGTTATTTCGTCGTTTATATGAAAATCCGAATACCTTTCAAAATCCAAATCGGTTAATACGGTTTCTTTTTTATTTAACCCGGAAACACTTACCTCCATAGCGAAATCGAATGTATTTTGAGTTTCAATATCGAATTTTCTTATAGCTTCTATTCTGTCGCCGTCGAAATATAATCTGTAAGGATAGTCAGCTCCGTATTCGAAAATATCTACTACCATCCCCCTTACCGCAAACTGACCGGAAGACTCGACAAAACTCGTTCTGATAAATCCGTTGGATAATAACTTATCAATTATCTCGGATCTTTTTACAAAATCCCCCACTTTAAAATGAGCGAAATACAAATTGTCTTTTTTAGGAAAACCGATATTTGAAGATTTTAGCGAAGAAAATATTATTTTAGTCTTATCGAAATTATAAATCTTTTCCACCCCTTTTTTTATGTTATCCTTATCCGAATCGAATTTTATTAATTCGATATCTTTTGAAAAAATTTTTTTAATCGAATCGGAAAGCTCAAAAAAGTTATTTGCTTCTATATCGTCTTCCGATATAAAAAGGATATCCTTAGCCGATTCTTCGGCATTTTTTAAAAGATAATAGGCTATGGAAGCTTTATTGGGAAATCCGCCAAAGGCTTTCATAATTAAATTATATTAAATACTAAAATATATTATGGATAAACTTTTTTTTAAAGCCGTGCGTCTTAATATATATGGATAATAAGTTTTTTGACGAAATTTTTAACGCTTATTATAAACCTGTAATCTCTTTTATTTACGGCTATGTGGGTTCTTTTGAAGAATCCAAAGATTTAGCTCAGGATGTTTTCATTTCCGTTTTTAAAAACTATGGAAAATTAAAGGAAAAAGAAAAATTAAAATCCTGGATATTTAAAATAGCCTCAAACAAATCGGTTTCGTTTTTGAGATGGCGAAAAATAAGAAATTTTTTAAGCCTTGATTCGATCGAAGAAGAAAAAGAAGAATGTTATCTAAAAAATTTAATAGATAAGTCTCAAAACGCCGAAGAATTTATCGTTAAAAACGAATTTATTAAAAAGATATTAAAAAAGCTTTCGGATAAGGAAAGAATAATTTTGCTTTTAAGAGCCCAGGGATTTAGCGTAAAAGACATATCGTCAATAAGAAACATAAGCGAAGCTACGGTTAAGGTTCACATATTTAACGCAAAAAACAAGCTAAAAGACGACCTGGAGGGGTTATGAAAAAATACAAATTGGAAGATTTAAAAGAAATTCCACTTTCCGATAGTTTTATTTCCGAGCAAAAAAAAGAAGTATTTAAAAAAATAATCTCAAACCGTGAGTTTAAATTTAAAAAATACGCTTTACCGTCTTTGGCCGCGGCGGCTTTATTGGTAATATTATTCCTTAAAAAACCTCAACAACCAAAGCCAATTTACTCCGACGACAGCATTTATTTTTATCAATCCATGGATATGTTAGAATATATGGACATACTGGAAAGTGTAAGCGAGGAGGAATTAAAATGAAAAAAATAATATTTTCTTCACTATTGTTACTTGGCGCGGAGAAGGCGGTTCCAAAGGAAATAATAGATAATATAGATTTGTTAAAAGAATTGGATTTTTTCTTATTAATGGATATTATAGAAAAAGAAAATTTCGATAGAGATATTAAAGAAGGCGAAAAAGCAAATAATAAAGAAAAAAAAGGCGTAGTGGAAATATCGACCTGCAACATACTCGGTTCAAGCGAGAGCGTAAAAATCAAATTATCCACTACGACGGGGAGCGGTTATGAAAAATAAATTATTAATATTATTTGTATTAGCATTTTCAACGGCTCTTTTTTCTCAAAACGCTCAAGTCGCAAAAAGCGAAGAAAATGAAAAATGGCAAAGATTAACCGATGAAGAAAAAAATACCGTAATCAAAAATTACGAAATATGGAAAAACTTAACAGATGAAGAAAAGCAAAAAATAAAAGAAAACTATGAAAGGTTTTCAAAAATGCCGGAAAAGGACAAAAAGATTTTGATGGAGAGATGGGAAAAATTCAAAAACCTTACTAAAGAGCAAAAAGAAAAGTTAATCGAAAAATACAAAAAATGGCAAAGATTAACCGAAGATAAAAAAGGAAAAATAATAGAAAAGCATAGGAACCAGGAACACAAAAAAGAAAGACAAAACAATAAGGGAAAAAATAAATAAACCTTTTTACGCTTATATGCGTCTTAAATAATAAGGAGGAGTTATGAAAACATTAATATACGCAGCGATTGTCTTAGCGCTAACAGCTCCGGCCAGCGCTCAAACTCAAGAAACGACACAAAAGGCAAGCGAAAACAAAGCCCAATATTCCGAAGAACTTGCCGTTAAAGAGCAAGTAAAAACACAGGAAAAAGAACAAAAGAAAATAAAAGAGCAAAAGAAAGCTAAAAAACAAAAAAAAGCGAATAAAAGGCAAGAAAAATCGGAAGAGATGCTATTGAAAAACGCCGAGAAGAAAATGGAAAAAGCCGAAGAGATGAAAAATGAAACGGCGGCTGAAAAACAAATGGAATCCTCTCAAAAAATGATTCAAAAAGCCGAAGAACCAAAATCAGGCGAGAAAATAGAAAACAAGATACAAAACAAAGGAAACGCCGGCAAAATAAAACATAAAGAAAATCATTCAAAAAAAGGGAAAAAATAAACTCAAAGGAGGGCCCCTTCCCAAAAAAGGAAGGGGCTTAGATATATGAAAAAAATTATACTGATTTTTTTCGTTTTTCTAACGCTTAAAACTAAATCTTATTCGGACATTACATTAAATACGGATATTACTTACGGCAAATACGATTATAAAAAATATTCTTTTTCTCTGGAATTTTCCACCGGAGATTACAACATTTCTACTTCCTATTCATCCTATTCTTCGGATTTGCTATACCCAAGAAAAGAACTTTCTTTAAAAACTGGATATGACAACGAAGAATTTAAAATCTCCGCCGATTTTGGATATACTCCGGAATCGGACGGATACTCTTCGTATTCTTTGGGTCTTGATATTTGTTATTTTTTAGAAAACACCAATAAAACAAGCATCGGTATCGGAGCTTTTATAAACTATACTCTAAACAAAGACTCTTATCTTATCTCGACGACCACATACTCCTCGGGCAAGAGATCTAAATCTAATTCTTTCACCAAAACTCCCGAGTATGAACTCGGCGAAACTGAAACGGGAATTTATATGGAGAATAGATATAAATCGGTAGGTTTAGACCTGTCTTATTCAAAAACTAATTACTCTGATCCTATAGATTCTTCCAAAAGACCGATACAAAAATCCATAACATCTTCTTTTATAACCGAAGGATATATAGACAAAACCTACTCGATAGGAATTTGGATAAATATTTTAAAAGATTTGAAACTAAAATCCGACTACTCTCTATCAAAATATGTATCTTCCGATAAAGGAATTAAATCGCTTGGTTTTGAAATACAAAAAGATTTCGACTCGTTTTCTCTCGGTATAAACTACGAAACCGACAAAGACGACTATTACGATGAAACCGAAGAGTTATACGGCAGTTCATTGTCCATTTATTTTTAAATTTAAAATCTACTCTCTCGCCGCAGTATAGCAGGCTATTTTTTGGGCCCCGAATTCTTTTAAAACTCCGGCAAGTTCGTTTAGAGTGGACATCGTAGTGGCGACATCGTCTATTATTATTATATTCCTGTCTTGAATTATTTCAGGTTTTATAACTTTAAAAGAATCTTTTACGTTTTCTTCTCTTTCTTTGGCGTTTAAATCAACCTGGCTTTTGCTTTCCTTTATTTTTATAACAGCATCTTTTATCAAACTCAAACCCGTTTCATTGGAAATATCCCGCGCGATTAACTCGGACTGGTTAAACCCTCTTTTTCTTAACTTTTTTTTGGAAATTGGAACATAAGTTATAAAATTATAATCTTTAAATTCTTCGTAATCTTTAAATTTATCTATCATCTTTCGGCTTATCCATTTAGAAAGCCAATCTTTTTTTTCATATTTATACGCTATTATTATAGAGGATATTTCCTTATTATACATAAATACGGACCTTGAAAACTCAAATTTATATTTCTTGTCTCTTTTTCGGCAATGATAACAAACATCTCCTCCGTCTATTTTAATTCCGCATATTTTGCAATAAAGGGGGTTTATGTAAATCAAATTGGAAAGGCATTTAGCACAAAGTATATCTTTTTGGCCTTGAGGAATATCCATTTCGCATGAAAAACAAACCGGCGGGAAAAGAAAATGAAGCAATGTTTCTTTTACTTCTTTTAAAAACATTAAAATTCGTAGTCGAATATGTAGAAAGCGTATGGAGCCATATTTTCTATTTTAAGACCGTCGGATAATTCCGATAAATTTAGAGAAAAAAACCTTTCGGAAAACTCTTCGTACAAAGTAACGACATCGCCTTTGGCTTTTAGAGAAACACCGATCTTTCCGTTTGAAACCTCGTTTGAATAATTTACTATTATAATCTTAATGGTCCTCATTTGAGTCCATTTATAAGCTATTATGTTTCTAAAACTTTTATCGGTCTCGTTAATCCCGGAAACGTCCAAAAGCTCCCACTCCCCTCCGTGAAAAGCCGGGTGGTCGGCTATTTTCAATAACTTTTCGTAAAATTTTTCTATCTCTATATCTTTGTATTTTTCGTAATCGAAAACAGATATTTGAACGGGAACTCTTAAACTTATTCCTTTTAACTGCATATCGTTATAAAATCTAAGCCCTTTAACCGTGGAAATCATTACGCTTGCGCTTAAAGCTCGTTTTTTATTGTTAAAGCAAACTATGGACGGCTCCTCGTCGTGGTTATCTACGAATCTTACCGATTTTTTTTGATAAAGCCTTTCGGCCCTTAAATGCCCTTTTACCTCATCCGCCCCCATATTCTTTAATCTATCGTAAAAAACTTTATCGTAAGTATAGTCAAACCCCAACTGCTGCAATTTCCACTCTAAACCCCAGTAAACCTCCGCCATAAAAACAAACTGAGGATTTACGCTTTTAACTTCGCTTATGGCTTTCTGCCAAAACTCCTCTTGGGGTTTATGATATCCCTTTTTATTTAAAACCCATCCCCATACGTTTTGATGTATATCGTTTAAACTCAACATAACCATATCGCATCTTATACCGTCGCATAAATCAGAAATTTTAACAAGCTCGGATATCATTTTTTTTCTTGTTTTAGGATTAAAATAATTCAACTGTATAGTATCCTTCCACGCCGGGAAGTTTGGGTCGCGGCCGTGAGCGATGTAATATACGTTATCTCCTATTTTTTTCTCGCAAAAAAGCTCCTTGTTTCTCTCGTAATCTTCTTTATCGGCGCAAACGAAACAATCCACACATTCTTTTGAAAACTCGGAATCTATAGCCATATGATTGGACACGAAATCAAGATAAAGTCTCAAACCGAAAGAATTAAGTTTTTCTTTTAGAGCTTTCAGTTCCCATTCAAATCCGAAAAAACTATCGAGTTTATACTCCACTATGGAGTAAGGAGAGGCCGATATTATGGACATATCCGCGCCTACCTTCTTAACAAACTCTCTTAAAAACTCTTCGTCTCTGGATATATCCGCTGATATTGAGCTTGTTTTCCACACTCCCATAAGCCAAACTATATCAAAACCCAAATGCTTTAATTTAAGCCATTCGTCATCGGGTATCAAACTCAAAGTCATATCAGGAGAGGAGTATTTCTCTCTCATATAATTTAAAAACACCCTCGTATTTATTTCTATAAGATGAGGATTGGACCGAAGCATTCTTCCCCCTTAAAACTTTTATACAAATATATTATACAATTTTATAAGCCGAGTATTGACACATCAAGTCGCTTCGCGATTTCTAAGGTTTTATCCATATCGACTATTATCGTTTTCAAAGATTCTACGGCTATAAGATTGCATCCGGCTTTAGCCGCGTTTTCAACGGTTTTATGTCCTATGACCGGCAGGTCGAATCTAAAATCTTGATTTGTTCTTGAAACTTTTATCAATATAAAATTTTTCCCTTTTAAAAGCTCACCTGCTCTTTTAATGCACTCGTCGGTTCCTTCTATCGCTTCAACCGCTATAACCGAATAATCTTTTACGGCGACCGCAAGCCCTATGTCCATATCCGCTATTTTTTTGGCTATTTTAAAGCCGTACTCTGCTTGTTTAATTTGCTCTTCGCTCGCTTTTCCGGTTATTAATCCTTTTTTGGCAATAAGCTCTTTTAGAAACAACGTGGAATCTACGACTTTTATTCCTTCTTCTTCTAACTCCGCAGAAACGGATTTTAAAACTTCTATTGGAGTTTTGTTTTTTAAATTAAACAAAAATTTTGCGGCTCTCATATCCGGCCTTAGGTCTCTAAATATGTTTATATGAGATATCGTTCCCAAAAGAATAACGTCTCTAACTCCGTTTTCTTTTAAAAAATCTATAGGTCCTGAAAAATTTCCTATAGAAAAGTATTTAAACTTAGAATATTTTTCAATCTCGCCAGAAGTATGATTTTTAAAACAAACGGAATAAACTTCATAACCCGAATCTTTTGCATTCTTAGCGGCTATTACCGGGAGAGTTCCGCTCCCGGCTATTATACCCACCTTATTCATCGGATATTTTTCTCCCGGGTCTTGATATTCCTCTTTTTGTTTCTCTGCAAAACTTTACGATATGATTGACTTCTTCGGATATGTTTTCTTTTTCCAATTTATCCAAAGCCTCTGAAAGTTTAAGCCCGCTAAAAAATAAAACCTTGAAAGCGTATTTTATGGATTTTATTTTTTCAAGACTAAAACCCGATCTTTTTAGTCCCACTATATTAAGTCCTACAGGCTTGGCTCTATCTCCCTGAGCTATTACGAAAGGTATTATGTCTTGATTTGCCATAGAACCGCCGCTTAACATGGCAAACTTTCCTATTCTGGTAAACTGATGAACCCCGACAAGACCGGAAAGTATGGCGTTATTCTCCACCGTGGTGTGTCCGGCCAAAGCGGATGAGTTTACCATAATAACTTTGTCCCCAACTACGCAGTCGTGTCCTATGTGAGAATTTGCCATTAAAAAACAACCGCTACCTAATTTGGTAAGTTTATGACCGGTGGGAGTACCTCTGTGTATGGACGCCCCTTCTCTTATTATGTTATCGTCCCCTATCTCCACATATGTTTTTTCTCCCGAGTATTTATAATCCTGTGGGGGCATTCCTATATAACAAGAGGCTATGAGTTTATTGTTTTTGCCTATTTTACAATACTCTAAAACGCAATGAGGACCCACATAAGTGTTTTCTCCTATTTCCACTTCCTCGCCTATCACGGCATAAGGTCCTATCTCTACTCCTTTGGCTATCTTCACTTTGGAATCCACAACTGCTGTCGGATGTATCTTTGTCATAATCTCTCCTTTAATCTACGGCAAAAAGAAGGTCGGCTTCGCAGACGACATCGTTCTTAACTTTACAAACTCCGCTGACCTTTGCGATTTTACCTTTAATTTTATCGACCGTTATAAAAATCTCCATAACATCGCCCGGTATAACCTGTTTTCTAAATTTGGCCTTGTTTACTCCAGCAAAAAAAGCGAACTTCCCGTTTAACATAGGGTCGGTACTCATTAAAGCGGCGGCGGTCTGAGCCATAGATTCAAGAATTAAAACTCCTGGCATTATAGGTCTATCGGGAAAATGGCCGTGGAAAAAAAGCTCGTTTGCGCTTACGCATTTTATTCCTTTCGCGGATTTTTTTTCTTCCAGTATCTCCACTCTATCTACCAATAAAAAAGGGTATCTGTGAGGTATGGATTTTAATATGTCTAACGCGTTTAAAATTTTATTTTGTTTTTCCATAAACGCTCCTTGCGGTAACGAGTTTAACAAGATCGTAATTTGCTTTATGAGATGGTCTTATCGCCGTTATTTTTATTTCTTTGAATCTTAAGCCCCCGATCTTCAAATCTCCCAACAAATCCAATATTTTATGTCTAACAAACTCATCCTTAAACCTTAAACCTTCTTTATTCATAACCGAATCTTTGGTCAAAACCACGGCGTTATCAAGAGTTCCGCCCAAAGCCAAATTGTTTTTTTTAAGATACTCTATTTCGTAATCGAAACCGAAGGTTCTCGCAGGGGCTATTTCTCGGAGATAATTTTCTTTGTTTATCTCCAGTTCCAAAACCTGTCTTTTGATTAAAGGATGATTATTTTCATAAACGCATTCTATTTTAAAACAATCCGATTTTTCCATTTTATAATAACTCCCTCCACTTTCCATCTCTATGGGAGTTTCTAAATTAAAATAATCGGATTCCTCCTCTTTTTCTATTATCGGAATCTTATTTAACATTTCTCCAAAGAATTTAGCGGAACCATCCATAGCGGGAACTTCGTTTCCCTTAATTTCTATCTCGACATCGTCTATTTCAAAAGCGAAAAGCGCTGACATCAAGTGTTCCACGGTGGATACCTTAAAACCGCCTTCGCCTATAACGGTTCCTCTCTCTAAAGCGCAGACCGCGGAAGGAGAAAGGATTATTTTTTCTCCGTTATCGGTATTTATAAAAACTACGCCCGTAGAATTAAAATTGGGTTTTAATATCAAAAAACTATCTTTTCCGCCGTGAAGCCCTTTTCCTTTTACAATAAATTCCTTAGAAATAGTTTTTCTTTTATTTTTCATTTTTAATTTTTTTAAAGAAATACTTATAAATCTCGGGAAGCTTTGAAAGCGTCGCCTGTATCCTCATATACTCACCGCGGTCTCTTGCGGGAGTTCCAAAGACTATTTTATTTTTTTCTATATCTCCTATTACTCCGCTTTGAGCCATTATTATGGAATTTTCTCCTATTCTTATATGATCGGAAAGCCCTGCCTGGCCGGCTATGGTAACGTTATCCTCTATTATGCTGGAACCGGATATACCGGCTTGAGCGAGTATAAGGCAATTCTTTCCCACTTTTACGTTATGAGCTATGTGAACCAAATTATCGATTTTGGTTCCATCCCCTATTATCGTATTATCTATTGTTCCCCTATCTATACATACCCCGGCCCCTATTTCCACATCATCCCCTATTATAACTCCGCCTATATGAGGGATTTTAATGTGTTTATCTTTTTCTCTAACATAACCAAACCCGTCGCTTCCTATGATCGAGCCCGAATGTATTATACACCTTTTGCCTATAATGACATCTTCTCTTACCACCGCATTTGGATAAATAAAAGTACCGCTGGATATCTTTGAGTTTTTCCCGATAAAACAACCGTTCGATATAACCGCTCCGTCTTCTATTACCACGCCGTCTTCTACCGTAACGAAGTCTCCTATATAAGCGGTTTCGGAAACTTTTGAGTTTTTAGAAATTGAAGCTTTTTCGGATATCTTCGGCTTTACTAAACCCTTTCTTTCTTTTTGAATATACGAAACAAGCCTAAAAAAATCGAGCTTCGGATTTGGAGATATTATGGCGGATTCAACCCCGGATAAAATCTCGCTATCTTCTTTGCAAATTACGCATCCGGCCTTCAATATTTTAAAATCTTTTTTTTCCAAAAATACTATGCTGTCTTGGTCAGAATTTTCCAAAGAAGATATTCTTTTTATAGTCTTTTCCCCGTTACCGACAAATTTTAGCCCCAAAAACGAAGATATCTCTTTAACCTTTAAATTCATTTTTACTCTTCCAGTTTTTTGATTACCTTATCGGTAAGGTCTACGGTCTTTCTCCCGAAAAGTATGTTCTTTTTATCCACCACAACGCTAACACCTTCGGACTTTGCGACTTCTTCTATGGCGTTATATATTTTCTTTAAAACATATTCGTTATCTTTGGCGGCTTTTTTGGAAAGTTCATCGTCGAATTTCGATTTAAGTTCCGATAAATTTTTTTCTATATCCGATATTTTTTTGTCTAAGTTGGATATCTCTTTTTCTATCTCTACCGTGGATGAAGAAAACGAAAATTTATAATTGGATAGAGTAATTTTTCCGACTCCTGGCATAATTATATAAGGGGCCTCAATATTTTTTTGTTCGGTAGAAACGGAAACCGTTTCGGAAGAAGATTTTACCGACTCTAAAACCGTATCGGTGGAATTGGATACGGCGGTACTTGTAGAAACATCGGAGGATTGGGCCAAAACCGCGGCTAAAGCTTTATTGTAGTCCTCATACATTTTGGCTATTTGATACTCAAAATTCAATTTTTCCTTCTGGGCTTTAAAAAAATTTAGCTCCACTTTTCTATCGTCCACTATTTTTTGCTTCTCGCCAACCGCCTTATCGAAACCTTTCTTGTAATCCACGGCGAATCTGTTAAAAATTTTTACTATGTCGACATACCCCACCGTTCCGCTTTCCGCTTTGTTTTCCTCAAGCGATATTTCTATCGAAAAAAGGCTAAAAGGAATTAAAAAAACAAAGAAAAGAATCAATCTTCTCATAATTACTATTTTACTAAAATAATCATCCGGTTTAAAATAAAAATCCCGCTTCGATTTAACAAAGCGGGATTTAAATTAAAAGGCTTTATATTATAAACTATATTTCCTGTTCTATTTTAAGACAAAGCCCGGGGCCCATCGTGGAAGAAAGATAAACGGAATTTATGTATTTGCCTTTCGATGTGGAGGGTTTTGCCTTTATTATGGCGTCTATTACGGTTTTTACGTTTTCGACAAGCGCGTTTTCTGAAAAAGATTTTTTCCCGCATCCCACATGTATTATTCCGTAAGCGTCGTTTTTAAATTCTACTCTTCCGGCTTTTATCTCTTTCACCACCGCTCCTATTTCGAACGTAACCGTACCTGTTTTAGGATTGGGCATTAAGCCTTTCGGACCCAAAACCTTACCCAATTTGGCAACATCTTTCATCAAATCCGGAGTTACCACGAGAACGTCGAAATCTATTTTGCCTTTGGATATTTCGTCTATAAGCTCGGTAGAGCCGACTATATCCGCGCCGCTCTCCTTTGCTTCCATAAGCTTTTCGCCTTTCGCTATTACGGCTACTCTTATTTTTTTGCCGGTCCCGTGAGGAAGAGGAGTCGTTCCTCTTACGTTCTGGTCCGCTTTCTTGGGGTCTATTCCCAATTTAACATGCAGCTCTATGGTCTCGTCAAACTTAGCGTTTGCTTTTTCTTTCAATAGCTTAACCGCTTCCTCAACGGTATATTTCTTTTCAAGGTCCAGACCTTTTTTTATGTTTTCTATCCTTTTTCCCATTTATTCCTCCTTGAGGTACAAACGTCTATTAGACTCCCTCAAAAACTTTTTTACTCCGCTATATCCACGCCCATGCTTCTTGCGGTTCCTTTCACCATCTCTATCGCCTGATTTATGTCTTTGGTGTTAAGGTCGGGCAATTTCTCTTTCGCTATATCTTCAAGCTGTTTTCTTGTCAATTTGCCAACCTTATTTTTATTCGGCTGGCCGGAACCCTTGGCTATTCCGCAAGCTTTTCTTATAAGAGCCGACATCGGCGGCATTTTTGTTATAAAGGTAAAACTTCTATCTTCATAAACCGTTATAACGACGGGTATGGGCATTCCTTGTTCCAACTTTTTCGTTTTTTCGTTGAACTGCTTACAGAAATCCATTATGTTAACGCCGTGCTGACCAAGCGCGGGGCCTATCGGCGGAGCGGGATTAGCTTGTCCCGCCGGGACCTGAAGTTTTATCTGAACTTTTACTTTCTTTACTGGTGCCATAATATCTCCTTATTTAAACCTTTTCTACCTGCAAGAAATCCAATTCCACAGGGGTAGGTCTATCGAATATGGTAACAACAACGAGAAGTTTAGATTTTTGAAGGTTAACCTCTTCCACAACTCCCGTAAAATGTTTAAACGGACCCTCGGTTATCCTTACCATTTCTCCTTTATAAAAATCTACCGCCGGCTTTGGATTTTCTTTGCTCGTTTCGTCTATTTTATTCATCAAGCTCTGAACGTCTTCCTCGGTTAGAGGAGTCGGCGTTTCGCCGCCTAAAAATCCGCTTACGCCGGTTATTGTTTTTATTTTCCAATAAGTATCTTCGTTTAAATCCAAATAAACCAAAAGATAACCCGGGAAAAATTTTCTCTTCCTTACTTCTTTTTTGTTATTTTTAACCGTCATTACATTTTCGGTCGGAATCAAAACGTCCACTTCTTGAGGAAGCTCGTTATTTTCTTTTTTGGAAACTATAGATTCTCTGACTTTATCCTCATAACCTGTTCTTATGTTTAAAACATACCATTTGTAAGCCATTTTAGCTCCTTAAAATTATCTTGCGCCGATAAAAAGCGCGACAAGTTTGCTTATCAAAAAGTCGAGAAGTCCGACATAAAGGGCGAAAAATATCACGACCATAAAAACGCCGGCTGTGGCTCTTACGACGTCCTGTCTGCTAAGCCAGGTTACTTTTTTTAGCTCGGCATAAGCCTCTTTTATAAACTCCACAAGATTTTTAGGTAGATTTATAATTTTATCCATAATATTCAATTATACCAAATTTAAAGAGAATAAGAAAATCTCTTTTTAACAGACCGCCCGGTATTCCGTTATTCCAGTGTTTGCGGGCTTTTCGGCCCTTGGAAACAGCTTACCGCTGTTTCTCGTAAACTTACGGGAGCGGAAGGACTCTCCCACAAATAAAATTTTCTCACCGAAAATTTTTTCGCGGGCCGCCCCTCGCAAAACCTAAAAGCCCAAGTTTTGCTGCGGGCTTTCGAGTCCTACGAAACAGCTTACCGCTGTTTCTCGTAAACTTACGGGAGCGGAAGGACTCGAACCCTCAGTCGCGGTTTTGGAGACCGCTGGTTTACCAGTTAACCGACGCTCCCTTTACTCAAGATTTTCCTTCTTTATGAACCGTATGCTTGTCGCAAGCTTTGCAATACTTTTTTACTTCAACTTTATATTCTCTTTTTTTATCGTTTCTCGCATAGTAATAATTTTTATTCTTACACTGCGTGCAAACAAGCGAATAAACTACTCTTTCTGAAGATGCCATAATTCCTCTATTACTCCACTATATCTGTTACTACGCCGGCACCTATAGTGCATCCGCCTTCTCTTATAGCAAACCTTAATCCCTTCTCCATAGCTATCGGCGTTATCAACTCCACATTTATCTCGGTATGATCCCCGGGCATTACCATCTCTACACCGGGCTTTAACTCCACCGTACCGGTCACGTCAGTAGTCCTGAAATAAAACTGCGGTTTGTATCCTTTGAAAAACGGCGTATGTCTTCCGCCTTCGTCTTTAGTCAATACGTACACTTCCGCTTTAAATTTCTTATGCGGCGTTACGCTCTTCGGTGCGGCTATGACCATTCCTCTTTCCACCTGGTCTTTCTCGATTCCCCTTAAAAGCATTCCTATGTTGTCGCCGGCCATAGCGTCGTCCAAGAGCTTTCTAAACATTTCAAGTCCCGTAGCAACGGACTGATATGTCTTTCCAAATCCGATTATCTCAACAGCATCGCCTACTTTTATCTTACCCCTTTCTACCCTTCCGGTAGCCACCGTTCCTCTTCCGGTTATAGAAAATACGTCTTCAACCGCCATTAAGAACGGTTTGTCCGTCTCTCTCTTGGGTTCGGGAATATTCTTGTCCAAAGCTTCCATTAGCTTCATTATCGCAGGCTCTCCATACTCGCCCTGATCGCCTTCCAACGCCTTTAACGCGCTTCCCCTTACTATCGTTATCTTGTCCCCGTCAAACTCGTATTTCTTTAATAAGTCCCTTATTTCCACTTCAACTAAGTCCAAAAGCTCTTTATCGTCTACAAGATCGGATTTGTTTAAAAATACCACTAAGTTCGGTACGTTTACTTGTCTTGCAAGTAATACGTGCTCCCTCGTTTGAGGCATCGGCCCATCTGCAGCGCTTACCACCAATATCGCTCCGTCCATCTGCGCAGCCCCGGTTATCATGTTCTTTATGTAGTCCGCATGTCCCGGACAGTCTATATGCGCATAATGCCTGTTATCGGTCTCGTACTCAACATGGCTTACAGCCACAGTCAAAATCTTTGAGGAGTCTCTCACCACTCCGCCCTTCGCTATCTCGGCGTACTGCATCTCCTTCGCTCGCCCTTTCTTTGATAATACCTTCGTTATAGCGGCAGTTAATGTAGTCTTCCCATGGTCCACGTGCCCTATAGTTCCTACGTTCACGTGCGGTTTCGTCCTTTCAAACTTAGCTTTTGACATAAATTCCTCCTGAAAAAAATTAGAGGTTTTACCTCGTTTTTTAATTTATAATATTATAATTTTACAATATTAATAAACTCAAATCAATTATGTTATAATATTTTATTATGGAAATAACCTCCCCGGATTTTGAAAAAATAATAATGTGGCAGGAGCTTGAGAGCATAATAAGAGAAGAACATAAAAAAATAAAAAACTTAGAAATGGAAATAGAAGAAGTCAAATCCGACATCTCAGCCAAAAAGGAAGAATTTAAAGAAATAGAAGAGGAAAGAAAAAAACTTTCCGTAGAAAGGAAAAACTTAGAAAACGATTTGTACCAGTGCGAAGAATCCATCAAAAAACATCAAATAGAGTTAAATCAGGTTAAAAAAAACGAAGAATTCAAGGCTCTTTTAATCGAAATAGAAAACTTAAAGAGCAAGAAAGACGATATAGAGAACAAAATATTGGAGATTATAGAATCGATAGAAAAGCTCGACAAATCGATATTCGAAACGAAAAAAAAGATTAACGAAGAAGAACTGGAAGCCAACAAAATCGTTTCGGATAAAGAATCGGAAATTAAAAAAACCAAAATATATCTGGAAGAGTTGATATCCAGAGAAAATACGATAAAAAACGAAATAAAAGACGAGTCGGTTAAAAAAAGAATAGAAACTTTATTTAAAAACAAAAACGGGCTGGCCGCGGTTAAGATAAACATTAAAAGAAACGAAACGTTAAAATCAAGCCCCGAAGAGTATTTCTGTTCCGGATGCAACGTAAAACTTACGTCTTCCGACGCCTCTTCGGTTAAAAAATTTAATACTTTTATAATCTGCCAGAATTGCTCGAGACTCGTTTATTACAGGGGTTAAGATGGAAAAGAGAAAAAAATTCGAAGTAAAAAATTTAACTATACACATAGACGGGGCCTCAAAAGGAAACCCGGGAGAAGGGGCATGCGCGGCGGTGTTTCTAAACGAAAAAAACGAGATAATAGCCGAAGAAGGAAGGGTGTTGGGCATATGCACGAATAATTTCGCCGAATATTCTTCTCTTCATCTGGCCCTGACGGTGGCTAAAAGATACAACGCGAAAAAATTGAAAATCTTTTCAGACTCCGAACTTTTGGTAAAACAATTTAACGGAGAGTACAAAATAAAAGATGAAAAGCTAAAAGAACTGATGATAGTAATAAAAAAAGAAGTAAAAAACTTCGATTCGGTGGAAATAGTACACATACCGAGAGAAAAAAACAAAATAGCCGACTCATTCGTAAACAAATTGATAAAATCCAAAAAACTTAACAAAGAAGACCAGAAAAAATTACAAAAAGAAAGGGAAAACAAATTTTCCCAACAAGATCTTTTTTAAACAGGAAGGGCGATCGCTTCGGCAAAAACCGAAGAGGAACCTCCGGACTCCATAGGGAGCCGCGCCGTTCGCAAGAACGGATATATGCGGCGAAAGCCGCATATAATCGAAAGCGCAACAGAAAATATACCGCCGCCGGAGACGGCGGTAAGGGTGAAAAGGCGAGGTAAGAGCTCACCGGCGATACGGAGACGTAGCGTCTGGCAAGCCGCGCGGGGAGCAAGGACAAGCATGCTTTATGCCTTTCCCGGGCGCGTATAGAGATATACGCAAAAGCAGGGTGGTCCGCTTAGAGAAATGATCGTCTTGGAACAGAATCCGGGGTACTATCCTGTATTTTCAAAGAGGAGATATGGAGCCTTTCATAGAAAAATTCATAGAGTTTAAAAAAACAAAAAACACCGCGGAAATTCCGTGGGACAACGCGGTGGTGTGGAAGGAAAACGATTTTTTTATTTACATAACCAACGAGGAAATCAGATACGTAAGCTGGTCTTTCGGCGTAGTTTCGATTATACCGCATCCCGACTCCATACTTTCGAAATATTTCAACGCAGTAATAATAAATTCCGATATAATCTTTGTAGGTAAAAACATTAAAACCGGCAATTAGTTCTTGATACCTTTTTTATAAATCTCCCAGGCGGTTTGAAATAAAGATATAGCTTCTTTTTCTTTTTTAATCAAATCTAAATTATCTTTTTTAAAATCTATCCTTTCTATTTTGCTTTTTTCTTTTTCTTCATAGTAATAATTATTTTTATTAAGCCCTAAAACTATCAAGTTTTTGCCGTCGTAATAACCTACGTTCCTATTGTGATTTAAACATACCCACCTGTTTTTCTCTCCGCTTAAAAGCGATTTGCCAAAAAAAGGCGAAACATAACTTATATTCAAAATGTCCATTATTGTAGAAGGGATATCGGTGGAAGAGCCCAAATTATTATTTAGAGAAGGTTTGACTCCGGGGGCTATTATAAGAAGAGGAATTTCGTAAGATTTAATCGGTATCTCCTGGCTTCCGTAGACTCTTGCGCCGTGGTCGGCGATTATTATAAAAACGGTATCTTTATAAAATTTTTCTTTTTTAGCTTTTTTAAAAAAATCGCCTAACGCCCAATCCGAGTATTTTACAGCGTGTCCTCTTTTCTTTTTTTTAGGATCTTCCTCTATTCTTCCTTCGGGATATGTATAAGGCTTATGATTTGAAACCGATAGCGAAAGTATGAAAAAATTTTTTATTTTTTTCATAAGATTCTTTAGCTTTTTTCAAACTCATATTGAATATTTCTTCGTCGCAAACCCCCCATATCGTTTTAAAAACCGGGTTTTTATAGTCCTTCTGCTCTATAAACTCGTCGAAACCGTATCTCATGGCGAAAGGCTTCATATTATCGAATATCCCTCTTCCTCCGTAAACAAAATAATTGTAATATCCTTTTGCTTTTAATATCTGAGGAAGCGTTTTTATGTTATCCGAAAACTTCATCTTAACCAGAGATTCGCTCGGAAGAGGAACAAACCCGGTCAAAATTCCTTCAAGTCCTCTTACAGTTCTGTTGCCTATCGAGTAAATATTCGTAAACAAAATACCTTCTTTCGAAAGCTTATTAAACTCGGGGGTAAAATCCTTTTTGGCTCCCAAAGCTCCAACAAAATCCGAGCCGAAACTTTCCATTACAAAAACCATTACGTTGTATTTTTTCTCCTCGCCTTTATAAGAAACCTTTCTTTCTATCGGGTTTAGAATGTTATTCGTAAACTCCTCTCCTTTGGAAACCACTTTTTTTCTCGCGATATCAAAGGCTTCGGTTGCCGCTATGGTTGAATAAAAGGAATCGTAATCTAAATTATGGTAATATGCCGCGTAAAAAAAAGAAAGAACTCCGTTTTTTGAAATCTCGTTTTTTATTCTATCCGAAGAAATGTTAAATCCATTAAAAGGAATTATAACAATTAGAAACAAAAACAAAAGAAAAGAATAAAAAGAGGTTTTTTTATATGTTTGGACAAATCTCATTCCAATCTTTTTATTCAAAAAATATGTCAACGAAAAAGCGACCAAGAAACAAATAGAAACTATTAAAACAAGATTATAGCTCTGCCAAATGTTTAAAAAGACCTCCGTAGGATAAATAAGATAATCTACGGCGACTGAGTTAAATCTGGAATTAAACTCGTCGAAAAAGAAATACTCGGTAAAAAACAAAAAAATTAGCCCGAAGGACAAAATCAGATTCAAAAAAAAGAAAACACGTTTGCTTTTTAACTTAAATGAAATTTTATAAATCAAAGAGGAAATCCAGAAAAAGAAAGAAGCGATAGGGATATCGAGAATAACGCCGGCGATTATCAAAAAAAACAAATCCAGGCCGAATTTTTGATAATAAAATACGAGAAAAATTCTAAATAAAGCGGAAAGAGTCAAATAAACAAAAGAAAAAAAAGAGAAAATTTTATTCTTTCGTCTTTTTTTATCTCATCCGACAAATTTACTATACTCATAATCTATTTAACTTAGGTTTAATTACTCCGAGCATTTCGTAGTGTATTTTTGAATTTGTGCAAAGGACTTCCATGCCCCATATTTTTAAATCTCTAAAATCCAAACTCCATTCCTTCCCGCTAAAATCGGTGACCTTGCCTCCCGCCTCTTCGACTATTATCTTGCCCGCACCCACATCCCACGACTTTAAATTAAACTCCCAATATCCGTCTATCCTTCCGCATGCCGTATAAGCCATATCAAGGCTTGCCGCGCCGCATCTTCTTATATCGTGAGATTTTTTTAAAAAAGAAGAATAAAAAGAGCAGTAAAATTCCGCTTTTTCCCCTCTATCGTAAGCAAAACCCGTGGCAAGTAGCGCGGATGAAAGGTTTTTAGTTTTAGAAACATTTATCCTTTTATCGTTTAAATATGCTCCTTTTCCTTTTAATGCGTAAAACATCTCGTTTTTAATACAATCGTATATTAACCCCATTTTCACCACCCCTTCCTCCGCAAAACCTATCGATACCGCAAAATGAGGAAAAGAATGGGCGTAATTAACCGTTCCGTCCAGAGGGTCTATAAGCCAGACCCTTTTTTTATCCTTGACTTTTAGACCGTTTTCCTCGGAAATTATGGTATCGTTTTTAAATTTTTGAACTATTATCCCTCTTATTTTTTTCTCGGACTCCGTATCCGCTTTCGTAACGGGATTTGCCCTACCTTTAAGTTTATAACCCACCTTGCCGAAATATTTTCTTATTATTTCTCCGGCTTCCAGAGCCGCTTTTTTTGCTACATAAAACTCGTTCATATGGCCTCTATTCGTATTTGAATTTTCCTTTTTCGATGTCTATCATGTCGTGAAGAATATATATAAAAAGATCGGAAAAACTTTCCGGGTTGTTGTTATACTCGGAAATATATCTTATAAGCTCTTTTTTTATTTGTTTCACATATCTTTTGTCTATCAAAGTATCTATGTATAATCTATCGAAATCGTACGGCTTTAAAAAAACATACTCGTTATCTTTTAAAAAATCTATCCCTATCTTATCTCTTCTTACTATTATCATCGTTCTTTTATCGAAATAAACCAAAGCCCATTTATTAAAATCTATATTGTCGAAATAGTAAGGCCTTTGAAACCGATATTCCTTGTTTGCTATTTTTCTTGAATAATTGTTTTGTCTAACATCTCTGGATATGGCAAAAACCGCCATATCTATTCCATATTTATTTGCGAACTTATCCCACTCCCCTTTTATCGAATTGGCTTTTATATGCTCTTCAAGCATATCGGTAAATATGTACCTTCCGTCCATAAAAGTTTTTTTATAGCCGTATAACTCAAAACTCAAAAAACCGCCTATATTCCAGCCGTTATACATTTTAAGATTTTTTAAATATTTATGATTTTTTTTAATAAACTCGGTAGATAAATAGCTACCCGAAGCCATATAATACCTGCCGTTTAATATATTAAAAAATTCTATTGAAAGTATATTAAAAGACAGATAATAAACCGGTATCAAAAAAGATATCGAGAAAACGATCTTGTATTTCAAATTTTCAAGTTTATCGGAAAAAATCTTCAATATTATAAATCCGGCTATTACGGCGCCGTATACGTTAAGTCTTACATGAAGAACGGAATTTATCGTAAAAAAAACCATCAAAAAAACTTCAATAAAATCGACCTTTCTTTCTTTTAAAAATTTATAAAGATAAGCTATAAGAGAAAAAATAACGTAAAAATAAAAGAAAAGAAGATTTAATCTGTCTATGTTTATCTCCTGCCATTCCACTATGTAGGTTTGATATTTGGAGAGATTTTCGAAATGTTCGAAAAAAACCGAATATATTTTATATCCGTAAGGGTTTATCAGAGTCGAAATTAAAGCTATTAAAATAAAATAGAAAAACTTTTTGCTTTTTAAAAAACTTATTTTGCTTTCTTTGCCGTATATGTAATTCAGGTTTTCGTTTAACAGGCTTCCGGCAAGAAAAATTCCCATAAGCATTATGCCGTAATTATAACCTGGGTGTATATTCGCCCATAAGATAAAAATCAAAGAAACGATAACCCCGTCTTTTGAATTAAAACCGTCGGAGTTTGTCCTTTTATATAAAAAAACAAAAAGGATTATAAAAAGAAAAACCGTATAGTTATCGGGCCTTAAATCCATCAAATTTAAAATAGCAAGAAAAAAAGAAGGCAAAAACCACAATAAATTAAAGCTATTTACCCTAACCGCTCTCAATAAATAAGATATCGCAAACGAAATAAGAAATATATTTATAAGCCTTAATATGTAAAGAGCTTTATAACCCCCGAGGCTATAGAAAAAATAAAAAATAAGCTCGGAGCCCCATTCTGAATTTACCCATCCCGTTCCTTCCTTTGTCCAGCTAAGGATATCGTAATGAGGCACTTTTAAATTCTGAACCATCCACTTCGCAGTGGAAAGATGCCACCCTAAATCCGGGTTTTCTATGGTAAGAAGAATAACCGGCAAAGAAATCAAAAAACCCACTAAAAAATAAAAAATAAACTCTCTATTTTCCCGTTTTAATAAAAAATTTATCATATTCAACAGATCAAAACCTTAGCTTACGGATTATTTTCAATATGTATCTTGGAATCGACATTGAAAATATAAGCCATCAATGCTGCTCTTACCCACATGCCGTTTCTTTCCTGTCTCCAGTACATCGCCCTCGGATCGTCGTCCACTTTTACGTCTATTTCGTCGCGTCTGGGCAGAGGATGCATTATTATCGCGTCTTTTTTAATTATTTTAAGATGTTTTTCCTTAAAACAATAACCGGAATAATCGACTTTTTTCGATTCGCCGTTTTTATCGTGCTCGTCCTGTATTCTTGTCATATATATGGCGTCCGCTTCTTTTATGCCTTCTTCAAAATCGGTCGTTTCATAATAAGATATATTGTTCTTTTTTAAGAAATCGATGATGTCTTTTTCCATGGCAAACTCTTTCGGCGATATGTATATCAGTTTCATATTCTTATAGTTTTTCATCAGATAGCTTAAAGACCTTACTGTTCTTCCTCTCTTTAAATCTCCAACCATGGCTATGGTCTTACCGTCTATTTCGCCGTTAAAACTTCTATAAAGGGTGTAAATGTCGAGTAATGCCTGAGTCGGATGCTGGTCCTTGCTTGAGCCAGCGTTTATTACCGGAACCGGCCTTTTGGTTCTATTCATAAGCCATGCGGATTTTTCTACGAAATTCGGAGTCGGATGCCTCATTATTATAAGATCCACATAACTTGAAAAGGTTCTTATGCTATCCTCGGGAGATTCGCCTTTATATTCGGAGGATATGGAGGTATCTCTTATCTCGGATGTTTTTATCCCCAATATATGACAGGCGTTTAAAAAAGAAAGAAAGGTTCGGGTGGAGGGTTGAACAAAATAAAGTATCGCTCTTTTATGGTCTAAAAGAGAGGATGCGAAGTTCATCCCTTCTTTGGTTTTAGTAATTCTTCTTAGAGTATTTGAAATTCTGAAAAGATACTCTAAAATCTCTCTGTCGAATTGTTGAGCGAAAAGACAATCGTAAATTCTCGAGTTTTTTGAAAAATACTTTAACTTATCGGAAATTGGAAGCGAAACGAATTTTCCCCAATCTTTTTCTATAACGGTCATTTCTTTTGTTCTTTCCATAACTCCTCCGAGATATTTAGATATGATACGAAATTACGGAACAATCATATTTTACAATATTTAAAGATTGTTATAAGAAAAAATGACCCCCTTTCTCTTTTAAAGAAAGGGGGGAGAGGGAATGTGGTGATATTTGAAAATTTTTTTATTTCGCCCAAACCTCGTCGGTCCATTTCACAAACTCGTCCCAATACGAATCCTTGGACAGTGAAAGTTCGGAATATTTGGTCTCAAGTATCGAGTCGAACTGCGGCGGAACCGGCTTTATCTTCATAGTCATATTTATCGCTACGCCCCCGACCGCGGAGTAATCGTAATTATTGGTAGTATCTTTGTTTATCCCTACCGACGATACAACAAGCTTAGCTTTTATAAAATCCATCAACAGCTTGGCGCTTTCTTTAGTCGATGGGTTTGACGATTTTTCGTAGACTATTTTCGCAAAATCGTATAGATCCACATAAGGAGCTATTTTTTTCTCTTTATCTTTTGCGGGATCCGCTATGCTTGTAAACCTTATAACCGAACCTATTGCGGACTTGACCGCTTCTTCTTCTTTGTTGTTCATTACGTTTGAAGCGAAGTAATTTAGATACTGGGGAAGATTTTTAAGTTCCGACGGTTCTATCGCGCTCAATGTTGCCGCTATGGAATCCAAAGGAACGCTAACCGGCCCCATATTAACTCCGTTTTTATAAAATTCTTTATACCAGTTGATAAAGAAATCGGAGATCTGTTTTTTGGAGAAATTTACGTTGGAATTTAAAAAGGACAAGAATTTATCGTACTCAAAGCCGTAAGCCAACATCGTTTCTTCCGAACCGACTATCAAAGAGGTATAATCTTTAATCTCATAAGCGACTTCCGCCATCTGCATAAGACAGGCGTTAAATACTACCACATCCACATATCCCATATTTTTCATCATCTCGCCCAATTGTTTGGTTCTTACGTAATTTTTGGTATCGTCGTCGAAAAGTATTCCCTTGGAAGTTCCGGTTCCGGCGGAATGGCTTTGAAGGTTGGGGTCTATCCAGCCAAGCCCGTGGTTCCACAATACGAGTATGTATTTTTTGGCCGGGAAGTTGGTTTTAGACCATTTAACAAAATCTACCACCCTTTTATAATCTCCCATATCGGCATTTTTATCCTCCGAATAAACCTTTTCGCCGGAAGAGAAAAATCCGTCCTTTTTTAAAACCAAAAGCCTTTTCGATCCTTTTCCTTTCTCCCCTATTTCCACTACGACGTTTACCTTATCGGTGCTTCCGACCTTTTTCATCTCGTCCAGATCCTTAACGGCCCATTTGCCTACAAGTCCGAAAAGCTGGGAATTGGAAAGATCGTTTTTGGCGTTCATAAAAACCATAAGGGTTATATCTTTTACCCCCTCTTTAGCCGCTTTATAAGATACGGTGGGGATTTCTTTAACCTCTATACTTTTTATATCCCCGCCGTTTTCAAAACTAAAATCCGCGTTTAAATTAAAACCTAAACCGGTTAAGAAAAGAAAAGTAATCAAGACTTTAAACATACTCACCTCCAATAAAATTTTACCAAAATTTATGAAAAAGATAAGGGACATTTATCCCTTTTTTAAAAAATATTATTTCCTATTCGATATTGGGACTTAAGGGGAATCTAAATCTCCACGCCATGTTCTCTCAAATATCTTTTTATTTTGGATCTGGCTCTTTGAGATTTAACGAAATTAATCCAGTCTTTGTTGGGGAAAGCGTTTTTTCTCGTTATTATCTCGCAAACATCTCCGCTTTTTAATTCGTAATCCAGTTTCACTATCTTCGAATTTACCTTAGCTCCCACGCAATGGTCTCCGATGTCGGTATGTATATGATAAGCGAAATCCACCGGAGTGGATCCCTTGGGAAGAGCCTTGACGTCGCCTTTGGGAGTAAAAACAAAAATCTCTTCAACATCCAGCTCGGTTTTAAAAATCTCCATAAATTCTCTCGGGCTTTCTATTTCGTTAAGCCATTCTATCCAGTGCCTTGCCCAGTTAAGCTTTTCGTTAAGCTTTTCGTCGAAAGCGTTGCCGTGTTTATAACGCCAGTGAGCAGCTATGCCGTACTCCGCGACTCTGTGCATATCCTCAGTCCTTATCTGTATCTCTATAGGTTCTCCGTTATTGGAAAGGACCGTGGTATGAAGGCTTTGATAAAGGTTTTGTTTCGGCATAGCTATGTAATCGGTGAAGCTGTTGGCTACGGGCTTAAAATTGGAGTGGATAAGGCCTAAAACGGCGTAGCAATTTAAAACAGTATCCGTTATTATTCTTATGCCTAAAGTATCCTGTATCTCTTCGAAAGGTTTGTTTTGCCTTTGCATTTTCCTATATATGGAATAAAGATTTTTAGCTCTGTACAATATCTTGTACTCTATGCCCGATTTGGACAATATTTTATCTATCTCTTCTTTAAAATTTTTTAGAATTTTTTCTCTTTCTGAAAAATTGGAATCGACTTTGGACTTAAGATTATTATAATCCTCGGGATATAAATATTTAAAAGATAAGTCTTCCAGTTCGTTTTTTATATTGAATATTCCAAGCCTGTGGGATATCGGGGCGTATAGGGTCAGAGTTTCGTAGGCTATCTCTTTTTGTCTTTGAGGGGAGAGATACTCTAAAGTTCTCATATTATGAAGCCTGTCCGCCAATTTTATTATTATGACCCTTATATCTCTTGCGGTCGCTATTATCATCTTACGCCAGTTTTCGGCTTGTTCCTCATCCTTGGATGAAAATTTAAGCCCTTCTATTTTAGTGACCCCGTCCACAAGATTTAAAATCTCTTCCCCAAACTCGTTTTTTAATATCTCAGGGGTCGTCTCGGTATCTTCAAGCACATCGTGCAAAAGGCCTGCGGATATGGTGCTTAAATCCATTTTCAACTCCGCAAGTATATAAGCCACTTCGAATACGTGTACAAAGTAGGACTCTCCGCTTGCTCTTTTCTGCTCTCCGTGAGCCTTTTTGGCGAAATCGTAAGCCAACTCCACGATAGTAGTATCGGAATTGGAGTATTCTTTTATCTTTGAAAGAAGCTTTTCTATCTCCATAATCTTAAAAATCAAATGTTTTGTTTTTTATAAAGATTAAAATATTCTCCGCCTTTTTTGATAAGCTCTTCGTGTTTTCCGGACTCGACTATTTCTCCGTTTTTTAATACGAAAATATTGTCGGAGTTTACGACGGTGGAAAGCCTGTGAGCGGTCATTATTACCGTTTTTTCTTTTAAAACGTTTTCTATGGCTCTTTGAACCGTTTCCTCGCTTTTGGAATCCAGATTCGATGTCGCCTCGTCCAATAAAAGTATCTTGGGTTTTCTCGCTACGGCTCTTGCTATGGCGAGTCTTTGTTTCTGCCCCCCCGATATTTTAAGGCCTCTTTCTCCTATTACGGTATCAAGCTTATCAGGCATTTTATTTATAAATCCGATTGAGTCAGAAACCTCGCATGCCTTTATTATATCCTCTTCAATAGCGTTTAAATTTCCGACTTTTATGTTATTTCTTATCGTATCGTTAAATACCATGGTATCCTGTGTTACTATGCTCATAAAATTTCTAAGAGATTTAAGATCTATGTCTCTTATATCGTAGCCGTCTATGAGTATTTTTCCTTCTATCGGATCGAAAAATCTCAGTATCAACTGTATTATCGTAGACTTCCCGCTTCCCGACCCCCCGACAAAAGCGGCGACCCGGTTCGGCTCGACGGTAAAGTTAATGTTTTTCAAAACCCAGCCTTCGGAAGTTGGATACTTATAAAATACGTTTTTAAACTCCACCCTTCCTTTGACATCCTTTAGTACTATCGGGTTTTTCTTTACCTCCACGACATTCTTTTCGTTTAACAAATTATATATCCTTTCCCAGCTGGCAAGCCCTATCTGAAGCTTTGAGTTCATATTGGATATGTTTTTAAAAGGAGTATAAGCCGTTACGAAAGCCGCGACAAACGAAAAAAAAGTTCCGGAAGTCATCTGGCCCTTGGATATCCAGTTATAACCTATGAATATAAGCCCGTATATTATCATGCTTCCTATAAACTCCATTACCGGTCCGGAAAGAGATGTGGCTCTAAGGTACCTCATTATCTTATTGAAATACTCTTGATTAGAACCTCTAAATTTCTTAACCGCCTCATCCTCGTAATTATAAGCCTTTATTATCGGTATGGACATTAAGCTTTCTTGAAAATTATTCGAAACCTCGCCGATTAGATGCTGAGATTCTCTTGAGTATTTTCTCATTTTTCTGCCGAAAAATTTAAGCGCGACCATAGACAGAGGGATAAATATGAAAGAAAAAAGAGCCAATTTAAAATTTATATAAAAAAGAGTTAAAGTCACGAAAAAAACAGTGGAGATATCTCTTATGCCGTATAAAGGGATGAACTGAACCGTGCTCTGGAGATTTCCTATGTCGTTCATAACCCTGCTCAATATATCCCCCGTTCTGCTTCTCCAGTAATACTCCATTGGAAGCGCGTGAATTTTTACGAATATGTCGTCTCTTACTTTCTGGACTATTTTTTGTCCTATGTAGTTCATAACATAGTTATTGGTATACTCGGCGGCCATCCTTATTAAAAAAAGAACGGGAAGAGCTATTATTATGGTATTAAACATTTGAGAGTTTTTATCTATGAAAACGCTTTGAATGAAAGGCCCTACAAGATAAACTATTAAAGCTCTTATTCCCGCAAGCACTATCATTGAAATAAAAGCCACAAACAATCTTTTTTTGAAGGGTTTTAAATAAGAAAAAAGAGAAATATAGAGTTTTTTATTCTCCTCGGTTATTTTTATCATATTATTTCGAAATCGGATATTATCTTCTTGGCGATTTTCTCGTTAACTCCTTTTTCTCCTAATTTTTTTCTGATATCTGAAAGTTCGTCTATCATCGAAGAGTATTTTTTTTCGTCTTTCAAAATTTCGATGGCGTAATCGGCTATCTTATCCGCTTTGAAGTCGTTTTGTATAAACTCTTTTACCACTTCCTTTGAGGATATTATGTTGGCCAGAGATATGTACGGTATGTTTATTATGGCCTTTGCTATCTCGTAGTTTATAAAAGAGGTTTTATACCCGACGGCCATTGGAACCGACAAAAGAGCGTTTTCTAAAGTGGCGGTGCCGGAACAGGTAAGAGAAAAATCCATTTGGGATCTTATGGAATAATCCTCGTCTCTTACTATTCTGATATCGTTTTCATAAAGCATATCTTCTAAAACTTCGTGATAGAAATCGTCTTCGAATTCTTTTACCGCGAATACGTATCCTTTTGCGTTTTTAAATTTATTCTTTATCGAAAGAAAAGATTTAACGAAAACATTAAGATGATTTTCTATCTCGGATTTTCTCGATCCCGGCAGTATACCTATTTTATACTCGTAATTTTCATCCCTTTTTATTTTTTTCTTTTCCTCTGCGTCAACCTTTGGAATCAAATCCAGCAAAGGGTGGCCAAAGAAACTGACTCTTCCTTTATGCTTTTTATATATATCCGGCTCGAAAGGAAATATGGCGAATATTTCTTTGGCTATTTTAGATATGGTTTCGGCTCTTTTAGGCCTTGAGGCCCATACCTGAGGCGGTATGTAATAATAAGCCGGGATATCCCTGTTTTTACAAAGCCCCAAAACCTGCCTGTTAAAGCCGTAAAAATCCACAAGCACAACAAAAGCCGGTTTTTTATCCTCCAGAAATCTTCTTACTATCGAAATCATTTTTATCCATAAACCGAAACTTTTAAAACTCTGAACAAATCCGAAGCTACCTTTTGAAACAAGGTCGTATAAAAACCTATCCGAAACCTCTTTAAGCCTCAAACCGCCTATTGAATATATGTTAACCGAGGGCTCCAATTTCTTTATCTCCAAAGCCAACTTAGACGCGTGAAGATCTCCGGAAACGTCGCCGGCGACGAACAAAATATTATTGTTTCTTAATATCTTAGGCATATCACTTCCCCATTTTATCGTCTAATTTCGAATCTATTATAACTCTGGTAGCGTCCACTATGTCGGATATTTTTTCGGTCAGTTTCGGTTTATTTTTGGATTCTCTCGGCATATCGTATCTCTTGAGTTTTTCGGTGACTTCTATCGCGAGTTTCAAGGCGGTGGTGCTTTTGTAAGCGTCGGTGAGAGGTTTTTTGGAGTTTTTTATGCAGTCTATGAAATGATAAAGCTCTTCGGTTATCGGCATTTTTCTTTCTATTTTAGGAGAGAAAATGTCTATGTCTGAAAGGTCTTTAGGGGGGTCATTTTTTTTCCTGTAAATCTTTATTTTCGAACTTATATAATCTACCGATATATACTCCTCGTCCTGATATATCCTCATTCTTCTTATTCTCTCAAACGTTATTCTGCTTGCGGTAAGGTCGGCTATGGTTCCGTTTTTAAACTTAATCCTCGCATTTGAAATATCCTCGTAATTTGAAAAAACTCTCGCTCCTATGGCCTCGACGCTTTCCACTTCGGAATTAACAAGGGCCAAAAGTATATCTAAGTCGTGTATCATCAAATCCAGAGTAACTCCTATCGAAGAAACCCTCGGATCGTAAGGGCCCAATCTTTCCATATTTATATAAAGCGGATTTTTTACATACTTTTGCGCTTCTACAACTGCCGGGTTGAACCTCTCCACATGACCCACCTGAAGTATAACATTCTTCTTTTCCGCCATTTCACTTAATTTCTTTGCGTCCTCTATGGAATCGGTTATCGGTTTTTCGACCATACAATGTATTCCCATATTCATAGCCTTCAAAGCCACTTCCGCATGAAGATGAGTCGGAACCGCGACGACCAGAGCGTCTATCTGAGGAAGCAAATCCTTGTAATCTCCATAAGCTATGGTATTATTATCCCATGCAAGCGTTTGAGCTCTCAACAAATCGACATCGGCTACTCCGACAAGTTCCACATCTTTCATTTTGGCTAAAGTTCTGGTATGATATGTTCCTATTTTGCCGGCTCCGGCCACTCCGAATCTTATTTTATCCATAAAAATACCTCTTAAAAACAAAATAAGCTTTTAAAACATCTACTATTATTCTACAAAATTACAAAGCCTTAAACAGCCGTAAATTTTCGGACTCTTTCGCGATAAGAGATACTATATCGCTCAAACATGCTTTTAAAGGATATTTTTTAGACAAATTTATTACATCTACTCCTTTAATTTTTTTATTAAAATCGTTTATCGCCGTAAAAAAGATTATTTTTTTATTAAACCTGCTCCCCATTTTTATTATCTCCCCCGTAATCTTTCCGTAGAAACTGGATCTGTCCAGTTTGCCTTCACCGGTTATTATAACATCGGCTTTTTTTATCATATCTTCAATATTAAATCTTTTAATAATAAAATCGGAACCGGATATCAGTTTGCCGTTTAAAAACCCGTAAACCCCGGCTCCAAGCCCGCCCGCGCTTGCTCCCCCTTCGACGGACGATATATCCCTTCCTGTTTCTTTTTTTAATACGTAGCTTAAATTACTCAGGGCTTCTTCTATTATTTTTATATCTTTTTTGTCAGCTCCTTTTTGAGGCCCGAAAACTCTGGCCGAACCGTATTTGCCCAATAATTTATTTTTAACATCCGATACTCCGTAAAATTTTATACCGGAAACATCCATGAAATTTGAAAAATCTATTCGATAAAGATTCAAAAGTCCGTAAATATTATTATCTATAAGTTTGGCTTTTCTATCAAGAAACTTAGCCCCTAAACAACGAGCCATACCGAAACCCCCGTCGTTTGAAGCCGTTCCTCCAAGCCCTATGTAAATTTTTTTAACTCCTTTTTTAACGGCGTCTTTTATTGCCTCGCCGACTCCGTATGTGGTGGCGTTTATCGGGTCCAGTTCGTCTTTTTTAAGATATCTTATGCCGCATATCTCCGCAATCTCAACAAAAGCTTCGTATCCTTTTATCCCGTATTCGGATTTAACCTTCATATCGTAAAAAGGACCCGTTACTTTTTTCTTTATTATTTCGCAATTTTTTCTAAAACAATCCAAAAAACCGTCCCCACCGTCCGAAACGTTAACGGCATAAGCGCTGATATTTTTATTAATAAGTTTTTTTAAAACCGCCTCGTTTAGTTCGGAAGAAGAGGCGGTTTGTTTAAAAGAATTAAAAATAACCAGAACCTTCATACTATGTTTAAAATTTCTCCGAGTATCTCTTTGGCTTCGGCCAAACTCTGAGCCTTCATAAATCTGTTTCTGATATCGCTTGCGTTTTTGAAACTGCTAATCCACATGCCGGCTATTCTTCTTGCTTTTACAATCGCGTTTCTCTCGCCCAATTCGTTTGAGCTTATCTCTAAATATTCGATAAAACTTTTAAGTCTATCCGAAACGGATTTAAACTTAGATTGGCCTTTAGATAAAAAGTTTTTTATGTCGTCGAATATAAAAGGATTTGATATGGCGCCTCTGCCTATGGATATTCCGTCGCAACCGGTTTTTTCAAACATCTCTAAGGCTTTTTCGCCAGACACAACCCCGCCGTTTGCTATAAATGGTATCTTAACCGAAGACTTAACGGCTTTCGCCGTTTCATAATCCACATCCCCGCTATGATGCTGTTCTATGGTTCTTAGATGAATATGAATCATCGAAGCGCCGCTTTCTTCTATGACTCTGGCGAGCATCAAAGCGTTTTTTTCTTTATCGTTAATCCCTATCCTTATTTTAACCGAAAGAGGTATTTTAAGCCTCGCGGATAATGTATTTATAATGTCTCCCAAAAGCATCGGATTTTTCATCAAAGCCGAACCCGCTCCCGTCTTTACTATTTTTTTAACCGGGCAACCCGCGTTTATCTCGACCATATCCGCCCCGGCCTCTTCCGCCATAATGGCGGCTTCAAGCATCACGGAAGGTTCGGATCCGAATATCTGAAGGCAGATCGGCTTATCGTCCCTTATTTTAAGCGAGGATAAAGATTTCGGGTTTTTATAATGCAAAGCTTTCGCCGATATCATTTCGGATATGACCATATCGCAACCGTTTCTAAGGCAAATCGATCTGAAAGGATAATTCGTAATCTCGGCCATTGGAGCTAAAAACAAATTTCCTTTAAGGTTTAAATTTTTTATTTTCAACGGCTTTAAATACATATTTTTAGAATTGTATGAAATAATTACCGTCGTGAGCCGGAGAGAAATCTTTATAATCTCTATTTTTCAAAGCTCTTTGCTCGTTTTGAGGAGCGTTTATTTTGGTCAAAACCGACAACTGATACTTAAAAGCTTCTTCTTCCACTTTATATAAATCGTCCAATTTTTTAAAATCGGTACCGAAAGGCATGGCGAAACTTTTATCTATATTCTCTTTTCCCGGAAGAGGCACATCTTTTTTATTCTTGCCTTTTTTTACGCTTAAATAATAACCATGCCATCCCAAATGAGCGAGAACCGAGGCGAGATACGTCTTTGAATTGTTATCTACCATTTCTTTGGAGACTTCGGCTATCGGTTTTTCGTTATCCCAATAAAACATCGTTCTGTTCGATTCTCTTATCTCAAAAACATATCTTCTAACAAGCCTGAAACTTCCTTCTTTATCGTATAACCACAAAACCCTTAGAGATTCTTTTATCTTAGACTTAAAATCTTCCGTTCCTTTTATATCGAGAGCGAAACTTACGGTTTGCTCTTGTTTTGGATTATCTATGGAAGAGAAATCGTCTATTATTTGATTTTCGTTTAATTTGTTATCGGCTTTAAACTCTCTTTTATTTGAATATCTCGACTCGGAAATATCGGGATTTCGGTTAACGTAATAAAAAACCGCAAAACCCAATAACAAAAAAGGCAAAACCAGAAATATCCATTTCTTCATTTGGTTAAAAATAAAAAGAATTTTGTATTAAACCGCTCAATCGCCGTAAGCTTTTATATAAGATTTATAAAAAGCCTCAAGCTCGGTCTTCGGGTTTTCAAACTCCACTATATGTTTTTTACATCCTCTTCTGGAGCAGATCTGAACCTGACCGCCTTCTTTAAGATCGAAAGCCACCATCTGAGCGTTGCATATATCGCATTTTCTGGTGCTTTTTAAATCGCCGTCGCAATGAGGGCATCTGAAACCCGCTATTTTCGATTTCGGAACATCTATTTCGGTTTCCACTTTATAGCTTCCGTAAACCGAACTCAAATAAAGCATAGCTCTTTTTCCGGCATAAGTAAGCTTAACCGCTATGGATGGTTTGGAGTCTATAAGTCTTTTTTTATCCATCAAAGATTTTCCGCAGTGCGGACATTTAACGTTAACTGTAACCATACTTTCTCCTTACAACTTGGCTTTTATATATTATAACAGTTTATTCCGCAAATTCAAACATTTTTTCTATGGATTTTTTCGCTTTTGACGCTACCGATTCTTCTACAAAAATTTCATTTTCCGATTTAAGATTTAAAAGAGTGTCTTTTATGTTTTCAAGAGTAATCATTTTCATATAAGGGCATAGCCTGCACATGGCTATAAATTTTTTATTCGGATATTTAACTGCTGCAAGTTCCCCCAGCCCACACTCGGTAATAAGCATATAATGAGAAGCGTTCGTATTTTCTATTTGTTTTAACATATCGGAAGTGGAACCCATAAAATCGACTTTTTTTATTATCTCCGAAGGGCATTCCGAATGAGCCATAACCATCATATCCGGATATTTTTTCCTGTAATCCGAAATTATCTCCGGGTCGAATTTTTCATGAACCACGCAACTTCCGTCCCATAAAATAATATCCGTCCCTATCTTTTTATTTAACTTATCCGCTAAGTTTTTCCCCATATATTTATCGGGAATAAATATTACCTGTTTATTTTTTTCAAATATTTTTCTTAATATCTTTTCGGCGTTGGAACTTGTTACTATCACGTCGCTTTCGGCTTTGACATCCGCGGAGGTGTTAATATATGTAACCACAGGCGCCGAAGGATAGTTTTTTTTAAGATTCCTGACATCTTCGGCTTTTATTGAATCGCTTAAAGAACAACCCGCGTCTTTTCGAGGTATAAATACTCTTTTTTTGGGATTTAGTATTTTGGCGGTCTCCGCCATAAAATTTACGCCGCAAAAAACTATAATTTCCGCATCCACCCCCACGCAGTCTTTTGCGAGTTTATAAGAGTCCCCAACGAAATCGGCCGTTCCCAAAATAATCTCAGGTCTTTGATAAACATGAGCCGCTATGACCGCTTTCTTTTCTTTCTTTAATTTATTTATTTCGAGAGTAAGAGCGGCTATTTTTTCCAGAGATTCCTCTACGCAAAGCTTCGATAGCCCTTTTTCCTTTAATCTTAATATTTCGTTTCCTATATCGGCATTCATAAAATTTTTTCTATATTATTGAATTTATCGGTTTCGAACTTAAAAAGATCCAATTTTTCCCTATCCGTCCCGGGACCGTGATAATCGGTACCGGCGGTTACTATGAGATTATATTTCTTCGCTATCTCCAGATATTTTTTCGTTTTATTGTTGGTATGGGTCGGATAAAAAACCTCTATCCCGTCAAATCCCATTTTTATCACATCCTCGACATTAAAACTTCCTTCTATGGTGGACGGATGAGCCAGTACCGCCACACCCCCCGCATTTTTAATCGTTTTTATCGCCTCGGATATATCCGGCCCTCGAGGTTTGACGTAAGCGTAGCATCCTTCTATCAAATACTTATGAAATACCTCGGTTCTGGTCTTGCCGTAGCCTTTTTCGATAAGAGCGTCCGCTATATGAGGTCTTCCGAGAGTCGTAAGGGAGTTGGCTTTTAGATCGTCGAAAGAAATGTTTATATTTATTTCGTTAAGCTTTCTTATTATCTCCTTGACTCTGGAAACCCTTCTTTCTCTATAATCGGCTATGTCAGACAAAAAACTTTTGTTTTTTACGTCTATGTTATATCCCAATATATGAAGATAATCGTGATTTTTAGTGCTTATCTCTATACCTTTTATAAACTTAATGCCTTTAATCTCCTCGTCTTTCAAAGAATCGTAACCGTTAACGGTATCGTGGTCGGTCAAAGAAAGATATTCCACGCCTTTTGAATTGGAAAGCTTAATCAGATCCGAAGGTGTTAAAGTACCGTCTGAAAAATTGGAATGGGTATGAAGATTTATGTAAACCATTTAAAAGATATAAAAGAAGATTAAGCGCTTACGACTTCTTTGACTTCAGGAATTTCCTCTTTAATCGTTCTTTCGACAAGATTTTTTAATGTCATAACCGAAAAAGGACAGGCTCCGCAGGCGCCGACAAGCCTTACCTTAACTATGCCGTTTTTCTCGTCGACATCAACCAATTCTATAGAACCGCCGTCCGCCTCAAGCATCGGTTTTATCTTATTTATAACAGCTTCAACTTTTTTTCTCATAATATCTCCTTAAATTATATTATAGCATTTTGATGCCAAAAATAAGGAAAACCCATTTTCCCCCTATTCTCCCCTCTCTACTCTATTCTCTAACCCCTAATCTCTGTTCTCTGTCATTAGACTTTAAACATTTAACATTAAACTTTGAACATTGAATTTTAGACTTGTATCAGCCCTTGGGATGATATTTTTTATGCATAGATTTTATAACCCTGTTATCTAAATGAGTATATATTTGAGTGGTGGTCAAACTGGAATGGCCCAGCATTTCGCTTATAGATTTCAAATCGGCCCCGCCGTTTAATAAATGAGTGGCAAAGGTATGTCTGAATAGATGGGGATAAACATTTTTCTTTATTCCCGCCTCTTTGGCCAATTTTTTTATGTCCTTCCATATCTGAACCCTGCTTAACTTCTTTCCGCTTTTATTTAAAAAAAGATAAGAATCGGCTTCTTTGTTTGCAAAATGCAGGTTCCTTTCGGAAATATAAATCTTTAATATCCCCGCGGTATTTTCGTTTATCGGAACTATTCGCTCTTTGTTCCCTTTTCCTATCACCCTTATCCATAACTGAGTTAAATTAACCGACTCCATAACCAAATCGCATACCTCGCTGACCCTCATACCGCTCGAATATAAAAGGTCCATAATGGCAAAGCTCCTTATACCGTTAAACCTATCGCCCTTAAAAACCGAAAGAAGTTTTTCTATGTCGTCTATAGAAAGAAATTCTGGAAGTTTTTTGTCGGGCCTTGGCGGCTTAAAAGAAGAAAGAGGGTTTTCGGTTATCTTTCCGTCTATTAAAAGGTACTTGTAAAAAGCCCTTATTGATTCCGTTTTTCTAAACAACGAATTTATTTTATAGCCTTTGTTTTTTAGCGAAAAAAGATAATTTTCAAGTTCCAAAGGTTTTATAGAAACGAAACTTATATTGTTTTTATCGCAGTATTCTAAAAATTTTTTCACGTCCCTTACGTAAGAAAGTTTTGTATTTTTGGAAAGATTTTTTTCCAATAAAATATAAGACGAAAAACCGTTTAAAATGTTTTCATACATAAAAAAAGCGAAAGGATTTTATTTCTTTTTCTTCTCTTCTTTCGGCTCTTCTTTTTCTTCGGCAGCCGCGCCTTCGTTTAGATATCTGTTCTTAAGCTCTTTTTCTATCTCTTCCGCGATATTTGGATTGGATTTCAAAAATTCTTTTGCGTTTTCTCTTCCCTGTCCAAGCCTCTCGCCTTTATACTCAAACCAGCTTCCGGTTTTTTCCACTATTCCGCTTTCAACTCCCATATCCAGCAGACATCCTTCTCTGGAAATACCCACTCCGTTTATCATCTCAAACTCCGCCATTCTGTAAGGAGGCGCGACTTTGTTTTTGACTATTTTCACTCTAATCTTGGCTCCGGTGACCATCTCTCCCTGTTTTATGTTTTCTATTTTTCTTATATCAAGCCTAACCGAAGAGTAAAACTTTAAAGCAAGCCCACCGGTCGTGGTTTCGGGGCTTCCGAACATTACTCCTATTTTATGCCTTATCTGGTTTATAAAAATTATGGCGGTTTTAGTATTGGAGGCTATGGCGGTAAGTTTCCTTAGCGCCTGAGACATAAGCCTCGCCTGAAGTCCCATATGCTGGTCCCCCATCTCGCCTTCTATCTCGGCTTTTGGAACAAGCGCCGCGACGGAGTCTATAACTATGACGTCCACAGCTCCCGACCTTACCAATTTTTCGGCTATCTCCAAAGCCTCTTCTCCGGAGTCCGGCTGAGATATGAAAAGGTTATCGATGTCCACTCCTATTTTCTTTGCGTAAAAGGGATCTAAAGCATGCTCGGCGTCTATAAAAGCAGCAACCCCGCCCTGTTTTTGAGCCTGAGCTATTATGTGAAGCGTAAGCGTAGTTTTACCGCTGGCCTCCGGGCCGAAAACTTCTATTATTCTTCCTCTCGGAAGTCCCCCCACTCCAAGCGCAAGGTCCAGCGAAAGCGCGCCGGTAGGTATTACGGATATTTTTATCTTTGCGCTCTTTTCCCCAAGCCTCATTATCGCTTCTTTCCCGAATGTTTTTTCTATCTGAGACAAAGCCGCTTCCAAAGCGTGAGTTTTTTCGGTTTTGGAAGATTTATTATCGGAAATATTATTCTTCTCTTTTTCGTTTCTTAGCATTTTTCCCTCCTTAAAGATTTAAAAACGATTTTAACAATACCCATTATCCTATTTTAGCATAAAACCGGCTTCTTTATCAGCCGTAAGAGTCAAATAGTCTAAACTTCTTTTAACCTCTTCTCTTTTAACGCTTATTTCGTCTTTCTCCGATATGGTTATCGGCTCCCCGTAAATTATAACCGCTTTGGAAAAAGGAATCGGAAGCATATACCTATCCCAGGCTTTTTTAAAGACAAAGCTTTTGGAAGAGGCGGAAACCGGAATTATGACCGCTTTGGTCATTTTAGCCAAAAACAAAATACCGTCTTTGACCTCATATATCGGTCCCTTAGGACCGTCCACCGCCAAAGCTACATTATAGCCCTCCCTTACTATTCTTACCATAGCCTTAAGCGCCGAAACCCCGCCCTTCGAGCTTGAACCCCTTATGCAACGATAACCGAACTTTGAAAGTATGGCGGTCTGAAGTTCGCCGTCTTTAGACAGGCTTGTCATAAGAGCTAATCTAAATCCGCTATGAGGATTAACCAAAAAAAATTGTCTCTGATGCCAGAAAGCGAAAATTATTTTATCGCCCGCTTTTATCGACTCTTCCACTTTCTCTCTGTTTATATATTTTATATTAAGACTCGACGATAAAATCTTTATTATAAGATATGCCAAATTGGGAAGCAAAACCTCTCTCATAAATCTTATATTTAAAAGATTCATATTAAAATTATATAATACTAAAAATGAAGGTGCTGATATTAAATTTCAACGAATCTCCGGAAAATTATCATATGGAAATGGCTTTATCGAGAGCCTGCTTAAATAAAAAAATAAATTTTTTAACGATACACTCTTTCAAACATGATTACTCCGCTCTTGCCACATCCAAAGAGCTTGAGAGAAACAGAACACATTATCTAAAAATCCGAAAAAATCCCGAATGCGATTTAATAATATCGATAGATTTCCCATGGAAAACGGATAAATCCTCTCTTTATTACGCAAGAATCGCAAAACGATACGAAATTCCCAAAATAATGATAATGAACCATCTTATCCCGATGCCCAAAGATTCGAGTTTTTACGATAAAGTTTCCAAAACCGATTTTTTTAAACTATTCGACTATTCATACATATTCAGGTTTGAGGACCCTAAAAACTATCCGCCTTTGGGGAAGATATTAAAAAGGGATTATTATATAGACACCGAGTATTATAAGCCCGAGAAAAATTCAGAAAACATTTCGGAAGTCATAAAAATATTTACCGCGGGTTCTAAAGGAAGAGATTTCGATAATCTTTTAAACGCTTTAGACAAAGACATTAAACTAATAGCGGTATCCAACTCTCAAATACCGCAAAAAGAAAATATAATTTTTCTAAAATTAAACCAAAATCTATTTAATTTGAAAAAACTCATATCCGAAGCGAATTTTACCGCGATACCTATATCCGATAACGAAAAAAACGAAACGGCCGGAATGGCTATAGCGTTTATGTCTATGGCGATGGGAAAACCGGTTCTTATAAAAAATACCAAATGGATGAGAAAATACATAAAAGACGGGATAAACGGCTTTTTTTATTCGGAAACGGCCGAGATTAAAGAAAAAATAAATCTGATAATAGCGAACAAAAACAAACTCTATGGTATGGGTAAAAAAGCGAGAGAAACTGTAGTTAAAAAAGCGTCGCTCGACAGTTTCGCTTATTCGGTATTGGGAAAAAAATTAAAATGAAAATAGCGATAGTAATTCCTCCCTCTCCTTATATGACATCCGACACCGCATTTCCGTCACTGGGTCCGCTGTATTTCGCTTCTTATTCAAGAAAAGAAGGCCATAACGTTAAGGTTTTCGATCTAACCGGAGAAAAAAATTATATTGAAAAATACGCTCTGTTACTCAAAAAAAATTCTCCGGATTGCGTGGGTTTTACTTCAACCACCCCCGACATTCCCTATGTCGTCAAGCTTTTTAAAGAAACGAAAAAAATAAGCAAAAATATTTTAACCCTCATAGGCGGACATCACGCCACCATAATCCCAAAATCCCTTTCGAGGTTCGACAAGGTAATAATAGGGGACGGTTTCCTCTCCGCAGATAAAATAATAAACTCAAAAGAAAAATTTATTAAAAACGAAATTTCCGACATAAAAAACATATTAATGCCGGCCAGAGATTTGATAAACGTCAAAAAATACAACTACAAAATTAACGGTTTTCCGGCTACAAGCCTAATTTCCCATTTAGGATGTCCTTATAAATGCGCTTTTTGCTGCGGAAGAGCTCTGGATTATTACTCAAAACTAAGGTTCAGAGATCCGAAAAGCGTAGTAGAGGAGATGGATTATCTAAATAAAACTTACGGCTACCGCGCTTTTATGTTTTACGACGACGAGTTCAACGCCGACAAAAACTATTCGATGAGCCTCGCTCTTATGCTTACGAAAAGAAAATATTTGTGGAGAGCTCCGATGAGAGCCAATCTATTGGACGAAGAGTCGGTTAAACTTTTTAAAAAATCGGGGTGCGTGGAAATGACGGTCGGAGTGGAATCGGGAAGCGACAGGGTTTTAAAACTCGCCTCAAAAGGAACCACGACGGAAACAAACACAAAAGCGAGAAAATTAGCCTTAAAATACGGGATAAGATTCAAAGCTTTTATAGTCGTGGGGCTTCCTTTTTCCACCAGAAAAGACGAAGAGTTAACCGAAAGATGGATAGAAGAAAACAAACCGGACGACATAGACGTAACGCCGAATACCCCTTACCCCTCCACACCTCAGTATGAAAATCCAGAAAAATACAAATTAAAATTTAAATACGATTTTTTCAAAGAAAACATATCTTTCAAATACGACCCTAAAAAAATAAAAGTTTTTTGCGAAAATTCCTTTTTGACAAAAAGAGAAATAAAAGAAATAACTTTGAGATTATTAAAAAAATATAAAATATAATTATGAAAATAATACCCATATTTTTTATTCCTTTTGTTCTTTTCGCCTCGGATATGACAGATTATTACAAAAAAAACAAGTTCATATCTCAAGAAAAATTGGAAAAAACTATTAAAAAAGCCGATATTTTATACGTCGGCGAACAACACGATCAGAAAGGCTCTCACGAAATACAGCTCAAAGCCATTAAAACGCTTTACTCAAAGAAAGGGGATAAGATCTGCGTGGGTTTTGAAATGCTAAATAAAACTTTACAACCGATACTTGACGAATATATAAACGGAAACATTTCGGAAGAAGAGTTTTTATCTAAAATAGACTGGAAAAAAGAGTGGGGATTCGATTATAACCTTTACAAACCGATATTCGATTTCATAAAAGAGAAAAAATTAAAAGCTTTAGCGTTAAATATCCCGAGAAAAATAGTTTCAAAAGTCGCCCGGGGTGGGCTTGAAAGTTTAACCGAAGAAGAAAAAAAATTGATAGCCAGAGAAATTAAAATAACCGACAATAAAAAATATATAGATTATCTTAAAGAAACTTTTTCGGGCCACGGGGATAACCCGATGAACAAAATAATGACATTCGAAAACTATCTACTTTCCATGGCCGTATGGAACGAAACTATGGGCGAAGGTGTAAGCGATTTTTTAAACAAAAACAAAGATTATTCTTTTGTAGTAATAGCCGGAAACGGCCACATAATGTATAACGCGGCCATACCACGGTCGGTAAAAGAAAGAACTAAAGGATTTAACCATTTAAGCGTCTATACCGAAAAAGAAGAAACCAAAAACGACGAGAAAAAATTGAAAGAAGTATCGGAGTATGCGGATATAATCTGGTTTTACAAATAATCACTCGGATATGGAAAGCTGATAGTTTCCTCTGGTGGTTCCTAAATAAAAAGCTGATTTAATGCCGTAAAGGTTTTTTGAGGTTATAAATTCGGAAATCGTGTTTTCCTCTTCTTTTGACGGTATAGGTATCATTCTCCACGGGTTGTTTATGGCCTTAAATATGTATTTGTTATTTTTTAATTCTCTTGTCTCTATCAACGGCATTTTGTAATTGGAAGGCACTTTTTTAACGAACTGATTATAAATTTCTCCCTCAAGAGGAGCCGCATATATGAAAGAAACATATTTGTCGGTATTGGGCAGATTTATCGCCTCGTTATAAACCTGTCTAAAGGCGTAAACGAATGTTTGAGAAAACCTATCCAGGGGCGAAACCACCCTTCTTATCTCCCCCTGAACATTCGCGGATATTTTTACAAGCTCTCCCCTGTAAAACAACATCTTTGAAAGGTCTATGTTTTTGGAATAATTCATTATATCCGAATTTTTTGTTTCTCTGAAAAAATCTTTGGCGTACATTCTTTTAATCGTTCCTTCCTTGACTATCTTTTTTTTGCCGTCTGCAATTCTTAGAAGCACCTCGCCGTCTATGCTAACCTCTATATAATAATCCAATTTTTTATCCGGATACGTTATGTAAAGCCATATCGTATCTTTATTTTCTTCTTTAATATAACCCTTAAGCGTAAAAGATAAAAAAACAAACGAAACCAGACCCCAAAAAAAATATTTATTTTTCATTCGAATTATACTTCTTCTCTATGAATTTATCTAATGAAAAATGATAAGAATATTTATAAGCCATAAAAATGAAAAAAAGCCATATCAAATTCAAGGCAAACTCCACTCCTATTGGATTTGAGTGTTTTGAGCCGAAACATCCGCAGTTTACAACCTCAAGACCTCTTATCATAGCCTGCAAAAGCAAAATCTCAAAAAAACAAAATAACAGAAAAGCGGCTTTTGTCATCCAGTTCGTAAAAAGGCCTAAAATCAAAAGAACTCCGATATAAACCTCCGCCCAGGGAAGAATCAAA
Organism: Elusimicrobium minutum; assembly: GCA_020723765.1. Classification (GTDB taxonomy): domain Bacteria; phylum Elusimicrobiota; class Elusimicrobia; order Elusimicrobiales; family UBA9959; genus JAAYVG01. The sequence goes on along the minus strand of DYIF01000006.1, from coordinate 30,787 downwards.
GCCGAGTAATACGCGATGTTTTCCCCGACCACTTTATAGCTTAAAATTGAAGAGATAAAAGATTCCAAAGGCTCGGATATTTTTATATAACCGGAGTAAATAAGAACCGCACCGACCATCGCCCTCATAAGGAAAGAAACTATTTCCCTTCTTTTTTCAAAACTCATTTCCCTTTCTCCTTCTTTATCGCCTCTACAAGTTCCATTCCCCCGACCGCGATCTTACCGTTTACAAAAAACGTAGGCGTTGAGTTCAACTTCATTTTATCAGCGTTTTGGATATCCTTTTTAACCATATCCACCGTCTTGGATTCGTTAAAACATTTCTTTATTTTTTCCACATTCGCTCCGGCTTCTTTGGTATATTTCTCAAAAAGCTTAACATAATCTTTGTTATTCCACCATTCCTTTTGATTTTTAAAAAACAGATCCCCTACCTCGAAAAACTTATTTTCCTCGACTCCCGCACACTCAACCCATACGGCGGCGTTAAAAGAATAAGGATGAATGTTGGTCAAAGGAAAGTGTTTGAAATTAATCTCAAAATCATCCGGGAAATATTTAATTAAATTTTTTATATAAAAGTTCATATTTGCGCATGCTGGACAGGCGAAATCGGAGTATTCTATTATTACGATCTTGGCGTTTTTCTTTCCCTCTATCCTGTAATCAGGAGATTTTTGATTATCGGTTATGGCTGAATTTAAGCCGTTTAATATCAGTATTATTACCGTGGCAAGAAATAACGACAAGAATGCGGTTATAATCTTAACTACTAAGATTTTCTTCATAAATTTATTTTACATTATTTTAATTATGCAACACAAATCGGTTTTACTTTACAAAAACCTATTTCTTATCGTTTATTCTAAATATTTTGGAAGAAGAGGTATGTCCCTTTATAATTCTTATACCGGACGGATCGATATTAAAGTAATCGGACAAAATGCATATCACGCTTTCGTTCGCCCTGCCTTCTTTTCTGGGAGCTTTTGTTTTAACCAGAAACTCGTCTTCTTTAAGTTTTTCTACCGAGTTTTCCTTTTCATCCGCTTTTACTTTAACTTTTATAAGCTTATCCATATATTGATTTTTCATTCAAAATCATATAAAATATAAGTATCACGATGGGAGGCAAACCAAAAGGTTATGTCCTGAGGCAATGCCTCCCTTTTATTTTTCTTCTAACTTAGCTCTCAGGTCGTTCATAAAAACCATATAATTAGAAAATTTTCTCAAAAGCGAAGAATATTTATTCCTGTCTGGAATCATAAGTTTCAATAATTTATTCTTATCGGCTAAATATCTTATAAGACAATAAAAATCTCCATCTGCGGATACAATCAAACATTTTTCGTAATTATTTATTTCGGTAACTGCGGTTAAAACCATCTCAGCATCGACATTGCCTTTAACTTTTCCATTAGGAAGTTTTAATGTGGGTTTAAAAACTATAATATAACCATATTTTTGCAAATCAGTATATAAATTTTGAAATTCCGGGACATAGCCGATGAAAAGAAAAGCTTTTGTTATATCATATTTATCTTTGAGATAAATTCTGAATTTTGCAAAATCTAACTTCCACCCCATTCCTTTTATTGAAAGATTTACATTCTGGCTATCTATAAAAGCATAATTATTCATAAAATCCGGACCTTTTAAAACCGAAAAAAACTAATTATGCATTATCAAACTTTCCGACGTCATATCCTTCGGTTTTTTTATGCCCAAAAAATCTATTATGGTAACCGCTATGTCGCTCAATATGCCTCTTTCTCTAAGTTTAATGTTTTTTACGTTATTTCCTACAAGTATAAACTCGACCGGATTTGTGGTATGAGAAGTTTTGGGCATATTGATTTTATAATCCCACATCTCTTCGCTGTTTCCGTGGTCTGCGGTTATCATAACGACATAATCTTTTTTAAGCGCCTCGCCAACCACCTTGCCGACGCATTCGTCCACGACCTCAACCGCTTTTTTTGCCGCGTTGAAATCTCCCGTATGGCCAACCATATCCCCGTTTGCGAAGTTTATCAGCATAAAGTCGTAATCTTTTTCTTTTATTACACCTACCGCTTTATCCGCCACTATATAAGCTTCCATCTCGGGATGTTGAGCGAAACTCGAAGGATCGAATCTTCCTTTTATTTCTATTCTGTCTTCGTTTTTATAAGGTTCTATTCTTTTACCGTTAAAGAAAGACGTCACATGCTTAAACTTTTGAGTCTCGGATAACCTCATCTGTTTCATTCCGTTTAAGGATATGATTTCTCCCAAAAGATTGTTCATATTCCCGCCCTCGTCCATGGGAGGAAGAGCGGAAAATTTAAACTCGTCGTAGTACTTGGTAAGCCCGCAGTAAGATATATCCAATTTTTTCCATCTATCGCCTTTATAATCGTCTTCGACAAACGCCTTTGTAAGCTGTATGGCCCTATCCTGCCTGAAATTAAAATGTATAACCGAATCTCCGTCCTTAACTCCCGGATAATCGCCTATTACCGAAGGCTCTATATACTCGTCAACCATAGGCTCGCCGTTAGGTTGTTTGCCGTTAGAATATGCGTCTTCGAATACTTCCAAAGCGGTTTTATATTTTTTGCCTTCGGCTCTGGTTATGGCGTTATAAGCCATATCGGTAAGCTTCCAGCTTTCGTTCCTATCCATTGAGTAATATCTTCCCATAACGGTGGCTATTTTAACCACCGGCTTGTCTTTTATAAAATCCATAAGCATTTTAAGGTATCCCATACCGCTTCTGGGAGGAGTATCTCTGCCGTCGGCAAAAAAATGGATGTAAATATTTTTTATTCCCATCTCCAAAGCTTTGTTTATTATCGAATACATATGGTCCTGATGAGCATGAACCCCCTCGTCCTGGACAAGACCCATAAGATGAAGAGCCGAACCTTTATTTTTTGCGTTTAACAAAACTCTTTTCAAATTTTCAGTTTCAAAAAAGCTTCCGTCTTCTATCATATCTTTGATTCTCTTAAGCTCCTGAATTACTATCCTCCCCGCACCCATATTCAAATGACCGACCTCGCTTGAGCCCTGATATCCCTTGGGAAGCCCCACGGCTTCGCCCGAAGCGTCAAGAACGGTGTTAGGATAATTTTTCAAATAAAAATCTATGTTTGGAGTTTTTGCGGCTTTTACCGCGTTAAACTTATCGTTTGGGTCTCCTATTCCCCATCCGTCTCTAACTATCAATAAAACTTTATTCATAATAATCTCCTTATAATAATATTTTACCAATTACAAAAGCCGATGTTTATAACTCATTTATTAAAATACGGATGAGGCACATAAGGCTTTTTGTCGGGTTTTTTATCCGATTTAATAAGCTCTATCTCGTTGATAAGTATGCTTTTAGGAGCTATTATTGAGGAGTTAACGCTCTGGCTGTTATAAAAAGGCCCTTTTTGCTCGAAATTATAAACATACTTTTTATCTTCGGTATAAACTATGTCCCTTAAAGACCTTAAACCCATACCCTCGAATTTCGAATCGGATATGTATTTTTTCTCGCCGGTATTTATGTCCAGAAGATAAGCCACCGACGGCTCACCAAGCACATCCTCTGTATAAGACGAGGATAATTTTCTTACCACCAGAATATTAGCCATATTCTGCTCTTTTGCCATTTTTTTGGCTTCGGAAATTAACTCTTCGTATCTTAAAGTTTTTTTGGAATTTATAAAAACGTTTCCGGAGGTCGGGTAATTATACATATAATAACCGCCTCTTGAGTGTCCGTTGGACTGAGAAGAATATTTGTTAGGCCTTTTAGAAGTATATATGTTTTTTAAAACTCCGTTTTCTACAAGGTTTAACTTTTTAACCATAACACCTTCGTCGTCTATATAATAATTACCGGCAAGATACTCGCCATCGTATTCTTTAACGGTAGGATCGTCGTATATATCTATAAAACCGGAAATGACTCTTTTGCCTATCCTATCCACAAGTTTAGGAACATCGTAATAATATCTAAGATACTCTTCTTTATCCGTTTCAACCGGCGGATAAAAAGATATGTTTCTAACAAAAAGATTATTAAAAAATTCTACGGCCGCATCCTCTTCAAATACGGCGGGACCTAAGTAATAATCCAAAACTTCCGAGTTATAAGTATCCGAAACCTCTTTTAAAAAAGAATCCGCTTTTTTTACGAGAGCTTCGTTAATATATCTGTCGGAATCGAATATGAATTTTTTATCCGTTTTTTTAACAAAACCGTTTTTGTCCATAATCTCGGCAGTTATTGAAAGAGAGTAAATGGGATAAGAGGTTATAAAAGAACTATTTTCCGAGTTTGCGTATCTTTTGGTTTCGTAAGAATGATAAAACCTTACCGAGGAAGATTTTATTTTATCGTATTTTTTTGAAAGAGCGGATATCTCTTTTAAAATTTTTTCGTATTTGGAACAACTTTCTTTAAACCTTCCACCTTTTTGAAAATATTCTACCTTTGGGGAATCGGAAATCTCGTCGTATATTTCTTTTATATCCTTATTTTTCCTGTACCCTTCTTTTTTGGAATACAAATCTATGGCGTTTTTATAAGCCTCGTCGGTAAGATACCACAATGACTGCCTTATAGCGTCATAATCTGGTTCCTGAGGAAGGTAAGTATAATACGGCGTATATTTATTTAAATCGCTTGCGTAATTTGAGCTATCGAATTTTCTGTTTCCTACTCTTAACTCAGATTTAACCACGTTCATTCTATCTTCGGTTTTATACTCCACATCTCCGAAGCTAAGCGAAACCTCGCAGTAATCGTTATCGTAATTCGTATAAGCCAAAAAATACGGAGCCGAGAAGCCTTCCATAACAAGATTTTTAGTATTTCTTTCTATCTCGTCTTTCATCGCTTTCAAATAAACATCGTTGGCGTTTAAAAAAGAAATATTTAAAATTATAACCAATAAAAACTTCATCCTTCCTCCTCTACTTTTTATAATAAGGCGGTTTTAAAACCGGCGGTTTTTTGGAAGATTTTTGGACCTTTTGAGTTTCTATTTCGCTAAACAACAAAGAGGGCGAAACGGCGCTAACATCCACCCACCCCGACTCAGCTCCGCAACTTCCGTTAAAAACGTCGTAATCGTTTCCCGTAGCCAGTATTTTTGGAAAAGTATTGAGAGGAGTTCCTATCATATTAAGCCCTCTGATAGGCTCTTCTTTTCCGTCGGGATAAACTTTTACCGCGTATTTTATAAGTATGGTATAGCTTTGGGGCATATCCCTTGTGGTATAAGTGTACCCCCCTTCTATATCCTTTATTATAATACCGTATTCTTTTTTAGATTTCTTTATCTCGTCTATTAACATTTTCTTTAACTCGTCGTAAGAAACCGTTTTGGAAGATTCCATAATAAGATTTCCCTGCCTTGATACGGTAATATAACCAGCGCTTCTTCTGCCGTGTCCGTTTGATTTGTCAAATCCTTTTAAAGGAACCCTTTGCATCAAAAAACCTTTCAATACCCCGTTTTCCACAAGAACGGCCTTCTCCGATTTTACCGCCTCGTCGTCGTAATTATAATGGCCGTTTAGAAACTTTCCTTTGTAATATTTTAAGTTGGGGTCGTCGTAAATGGTTATAAAATCCGGCATAATTTTCTCGCCTATTTTTTTGGCAAATGTCTGTCCTTCTTTTTCGCTTTTTTGCCTATGGCCTTCTATTCTATGGCCGAATATCTCATGCCAGAAAACCGCGGCGGCCCTGTTTTCTATTACGGCGGGACCGTGGTAAGGCTCTAAATTTTTGGCCTCAAGAAGATTTTTTAACTCCGAAACCGATTTTTCAAAATCTGCGGATATTTTCTTTTCATCCGGCATCTCTTTTATCTCCTCAAAACTATAAGAGTTATATCTGGATATATCCAGCCCGTCATCGGTTCTTGCGGTCATATAATAATCTATAAGATACTTTCTTTTACCCTCGATTATTTTTGAACCTTCGGTATTGAGTATGTATCTGGTATTGTTTAAAGCGGAAAAGGAAACCCCGGAGTTTATTATAAAATCGTATTTTTTAGCCTTTTCTGAAACTTTTTTCAATAAACCTTTTATATAATCTCTATCCATATTTTCTTTGGAAACAGTCGAATAAAAAACCTCGGGTTTTAAAGCCGGTATAAAATCGCCGGATTTATCCTCTTCCTCCGCGGTTAATTTTTTGTTGGCTATTATTTTTATATACCTATCCAGAGTTTTTTTATAAGTCTTATCGGTCAACTCCCAAATATTGGCTCTTACCGCATCGTAGTCGTTTAAAGGTATTATAGAAATATCCAGATTGTAGGAGTTATCGTAATAGTTTTTGCTTCCCTTTATCTCGTGAGTTGAATCTAACTCGGGGCTTCCGATTCTCATATCGCATGTTAAAATCGCCTGGTGGGTATCGGTTTCGTCGGTTATAGCGCCTAATTTTAAACCGACCGAATAGTTATCCGAAACCCAGGTTTGATACTGAATAAAATAAAGCGGATAAGGTTCCGCGTTTTTTAGCTTATCGTAAGAAACTTTAAGCTCGTCGCTCATCGCTTTTATTATGGAATCCTCCGAGGCGCAAAAACCGAAAATATTTAAAAAAACAAAAAATCCCGTTATTAAACTCATCCGCCCTCCTTCGATTATATGTCTAAAGAATTAAAGATGTTGGTCACTTCGTCTATATGTTGTTGGTATTTATCTACGGAAACCAGACCCTTTTTATATAAAACAATAAAGTTTTCGTTGGCTTCCATATACCATCCGGGAGTCTGTTCGAAAAATCTTATTCTATGCTCGCTAAAAAACTCCTTTACGGTCGCCTCGTCTTTAGATTTTAAATAATAAAGTTTGGAAAAAGAAGGAAACTCGTTGAAATCTATGTCGTTATATCCGACAAGCGATGTAATTGTATCGAAAAAATTTTCCGGCCTCATACTAAAAGAAGGGAATTTCTTATCCGACTTATAAAAAGCTACCGTTTGAGAGTATGTGGTGGAATTTTTCCCCGAACCTACGGTATAGTAATAATCGAAAAGGAATATTTTTGAGTTTTTAAACGGAAAAGATATTATGTTTTTAGTTTTCTTTGAATGTCCGTTATCGAAAAGCGAAATACCGGTTGAGTAAAGATATCTTGAAACGTCGTCCGAGTATTTATTTAAAACGAAACTTCTTTCCTCGGGCACGGCTCTATCGGAGCCTATATAACCGATTAATATATCGCCGTTAAAATCGTATTCGAAACCGCTTTTTTCCGCAATCTCCTTTATCTTATTTTTTCTTCTCTTATCCGCATAAACCACGCCCAAAACGATCGCGCCCATAACGGCTATGATAATATACGGGAAAAACTCGACGAAATCCAATCGGCTCATAAATTAGCCTCCGTTATTTTATCTGAAAAATAAACAGTTTTCTTAAACCACTTATAAATCGTTTTAGATTTCTTTACCGGAGAAAGCCTCCAGTCAATATTTGAATTTTCCAGTTTTTTTCTAAACTCGTACAATATAATTCCGGTTGAAACCGACAAATTTAAACTCTCGACAAACCCTCTCATTTTTATGCTTAAAAACATATCGGCTTTTTCTTTAAAAAACTCCGAAACCCCGCTAACCTCGGAACCTATGACTATCGCTATTTTTTCTTTTATCTCAAAATCGTCCAAAAACACTGAATCTTCCGAAGGCGGAACCGTAACGCATATTTTATAATCGTTATCCTTAAGCTCTTTATAACATTCATCGTAATTGGAAAATTTTTTAATATTAAGCCATTTTTCCGCGCTATTGGATATACCTTTTGCCGGCTGAAATTTGTTTTTATTCTCAACCACATAAACATCTAAAATACCGAAAGCATCGCAGCTTCTAAGCACGGCGCTTGCGTTATGAATCTGATATATATCGTCTAAAACCACCGTTACGAAATCCGTTCTTTCCTTTATATTATAGGTTATCTTTTTAAGCCTTTTGGGAGCCAAAAACTTAGAAAGCGCGGTTATCCCCTTTATAAAACTCTCAATCATAATTTAATTATATAATAAATAAAAACCATTTAGATTTAAAACTTAAAAATCGCTTTTTTAAAGATAACCACTTTTAGAGACGATCGTTCGTATCAGTGGTCACATATAAAATATATTTAAAGAAAGTTTTTATGGCTACTTTAGGAGAAATATTACAAAAATCCCAATGGCTAATCTTTAAGCGTAGAAGGATTTGAAAATCTATCTCTTTGATTAACTATCTCGTTCATCGTTTGAGTCACTTCTCCATTCGGGTCTATGGTATAATTTGCGTTAAAATCCTCTTCGCCTTTTACTTTCTTATCCGTGGCTATATAAAGCTGTCCCGCCAGATTTTCTTTGCTTACAAGCTGAACCACAACCTTCATAAACTGGTCGTAGCCTATATCGGTGCTCGCTTTTCCGCTTGCCACCTTTGCAAACTTCTCGGCCTGTTTTTTGCTATCCTGCTCGTCTCTTATGGAAAATATATCTTTTATAAGTTTAGTTGCGGATTTAGCTATCTGGTCCAAAACGCCTATGGTTTGAGAATAATTTTCATCGAAAGAATCCATATTCTCTCTGACTTTTTTCCAGTCGTATGTAACCTTATCTTTATCGAAACTAAAAAACGAACCGAATTTATCCACTATGAAAGAGTCAAACTCTCTCATCATATTAAGATACGCCTTCAAAATCCTTTCCGGAGTGGAAAAAATTATTTGTTTTATCCCTTCTTTGGAAATAAGAAGCTTAAAAGCTATCATTCCCCTTTTATAAGTTTTAACGCTCTGGCCAGAATTTATATCGTCAAGCTCCTGCCTTAAAGACGGCGGGAAAACGAGGTTCGGGTCTATCACATACTCGGAGCTTGTTCCGTTCCCATCCATAGCCACATACTTTAAAACTCCGTTCGCCTTACTTATCATCGACCTTGCGCTATCTTCGGAGTTTCTCACAAAACCGGCGTTATACTCGTACAAAAGCATCGGGTCGTCTATCTTTTTATCGTTTTCTCTGTTTACTATGTAGACATTTTCTTCGTCTCTATACTTAACCAAAGTCCCCAGAAACGGTATATTCAATGTAGAACCGTCTGATACTCTTTGAGCCTGATGAACGTGAATGGCTTCCTTGCCGTCCAAAGATTGATACCTGTTATAAGAACTATTGCTCGACCAGCTATGGCTATGTATGAACGGTATGTTTATGTTTGTGTTGCTGCCCTGAGAATGATAATGATTTGCCCCGGCATACGACGGCTTTACCCCGAGTTGAGAAGACGCCTGATTTGCTACATTATTCAAAGAGCTCATACCCTCCGTAAAATTATTATCTTCTTTAAACTCGTTGAACCTTAAACCTAACTTTATAAACTTCTGTATTATCCCCAAATTGCCGCCCAAAAATTCGGTTAAGGCTTTGAGCTGTTCTTCGTTATTCGGATTTATCAAAAACTCTATCATAACCTTTCTTCCGCTCGTTTTTGAAACCCCGTAATTAAATTTTAAAGCCAGATATTTGTTTATGTTTTTCGCTATTTCTTTGTTAACCAATTTCGTCAACACATTCTCAGCCTCAAAAAGCCCTATATCCGACGGGGCTATTTCGTAAGTGGAAGAAACTCCGGCCGATACAGACTCCACAAATACCCTTTGTATTCTTATTCTAAGCCTCAAAGTATTGTTATCCATTCTATAAAGCGTTACCGAAGGAGTTCTTTCCTTTGTAACCCCTCCGCCCACCGAAACCGATATGTAGGGAATGGGCGAGGCTCCAACCCCGGCCGAAAAAGAGAATCTGGTAACTATCGGAAGCTTCCATATCTCCCCCACCGCCATATCTCTAATCCTTTTTTCGTTCATCGGGAGAACGGTTTTTACTTCCCTCAAATCCACAAGCTTTTTTAAATTTTTACAATAATCGTCGCTTTTAAGCGGCCTTACGACTACCGATTTTCCCTCAACGCTCCCCGAAACCCCAACGTTTAAAGGCCCGAAATCCGGTATTTCCAAAACCTCCATACCAAACGAAGCGCCCACTTTAACGTTAACCTCGTCTATCAACGCCAATGTTTTATCCGGATATCTTTCAAAATACCTTTTAAGCCCGCCCTCTATACCGCCGACATTGGGCATGGAAAAATCTTTGTTAAGGTCCAATTTGGCCTGCTTACATAAGTTATCTAAAACCCCGGAGTTTAACTTGTCCCAGAAATCTATCGAATCTGGGGCTATGGTTGTTGAAGTAGAAGGGTTTATCGATTTGGAATCTGGAAGAGTTTTAGAGACAGATTCGGATTGTTTTTTAAAATCCGCTTCGGAAAGCTCGGCAAAAACCTGATAATTGAACAAAAATAGCGAAAACAAAACCGCTTTTATTAAATTAGACATAAAACCTCTTCGCAAAAAATAATAATATTTCATATTATTTGCGTAATTATGTTTTAACAGACTTCCATTAACAAGTCAAGCCCATAGGACCTATATAAAAGGACCAAATTATAAGTATTAATAGTCCGTTAATTTATAAACGATTAAAAAAATATGGCTAAGTGTCGTTTTTTGCGCTTAAGTTAAACTTAATACAAGTGACCACCGATAAAGACGATCGTTCGTAAAAGTGGTTAGCCAAGTATTTTAATTTAGAAGTTTTTAGATGATGAGATTAGTTTTTGAATATTTTCCAAAAGCAATGCTTTTAATTATACCTCTTCTTTTAAAGTTTACGATTATCTTTTTAATAGTATTTAAATCTATTTCAGGAAATCTCTCTTTTAAATCTTTTAGCGTAAATTCATCCGGCAAATCAGCTTTGATTCTATCTTTAAGGGCAAAAAAATCTAACTTTTCTTTCTTATACTCATATTTTGCAATAACTTCAGAAACCTGAGCGTTATTGTCTTTTTGGTTTGAAATAACGGCAAGAAAAAATCTATGTGTCCATTCGTTTGCAAGTTTTCTATTTCCGGCAAATACTATTTGGACATTTGGATGGTAAGCATATATTTCCGCTATGGCTTTTGCGGCAAATACCGGCGGATAGAATTTTAATTTGTCCGGCTTTAAAAAATCCGAGTAATCCGCTTCTATTACAAGCGCGGAGTATTTATAAGCGGAAAGTTCCCCTAACTGCTGATGAAGAATAGTCAGTTTTGAAAAATGAGCGACAAGATTTTCAAAACTTTTTCTTTCAACAACCGCTAATATCCCGCTTTCTGTTTTTAAGGCATAATCTCCGCAAGGAAGTTTATCTTTTTCAATATTACAATTATTAAACCTCCAGGGATACTTTTCGCCTGCATCAATAATAATATTTAACCCGCCTGAGTAATAAGTAGATAATTTAACTTTAGGAGTAGTTTCGCTTATGGCTTTTTGAGTTTTCCAGAATATCTGCTCATATTCTCCATTATGAGTTTTATATTGTTTTTTTAAAAATATAAAATCGCATCTTTTTTCTTGAGGCCTATCTAAAACTATGGATATTCTCTTACCGTATCTATGCATTGAAATTATCGGGATTCTTTCAACCTCTTCTAATTTTTCATTAGGTTCGGCCTGAGTTTCTCTCAAACAAAAGATATTACCTTTTTGTCCCGGCCATCTATCCTGGACAAGCAAAGTTAAAATCTTTTCATTATCCTGCTTAATTGTTAGCTTATAAGGGAATTTTATATTGTCTCTTTTTTCCAGTATCCAAAATAACATAAAAATATTTTAGTAAGTAAGTCCCGCCATCCACAAAGGTATTCTATTTTTAACCGGCATTTCAATATCGTCGCTTATGACAAAATCGGCTTTTTTAATCTCTTTAGATTTGCCGCCTATTTCCAATTTTAAATCGCCGACCAGATAATCATACTCATCTTCGTTTTCGCTTGAATAAATCGGATAGGATTTGGAAACAGAGTTTACAAAATAGGATTCTCTTATATTTCCCAGATTTCCGTTAAAACAAGAATATATCGAAGAGTCGGTCAAAAATATTTTTGAGCCCTTTGTATATGTATGTTTTTTATTTTTAGGTTTTATAATTTTGATTAATTCCATTTTGTCCATAATTTCAAGCAAAAAATACAATTTATGTTTGCCTATCTCCCACTCGGAGGTCATTTTTGAAATATTTAAGGTCGGGATAGGAGAAGTTATCAAATGTCCGATTATGCCGTTCATTAATCTTAAATAATTGTCGGTAATCGTATTTATGTAAAAAGGAATGTCGTAAAAAACACTTTTTTCAATCATATTTTTAAGCCTTTCACTATAATCGCCTTCATAAAATATCGGCCTTATTCCGCCGTTTATATGTTCTTTAAAAAGTTTTAAAACATTTATTTTTTTAGATTTAATATTATCGTAGTTTTTTATGCTCTCAAATAAATTTATCTTATCCAGCATTATCCCTTCTTTTAAATATATATATTCTCTAAAAGAAAGCAAAGGAAGATGTACGGACAAAAATCTTCTCGATAAATCGGCAAGGCCTTTTTTCAAAACAAGATTGCTGCTGCCGCTTACCCATATTGTTTTTGAAGGATAACTGTCATAAGCGGATTTCAAATGGGCCGCCCAATCCTTAGAAAAATGAATCTCGTCTATTACTACTCCGTCATAACCGGATTTAAATATTTTATCGATTAACTCTATTATGGGGATATTATATATTAAAGGGTTATCCGCGGAGAAATAAAGAAAATTTTTGTTTTTAGACGCATTTAAAAGAAATACGGTTTTACCGACTCCCCTAAGTCCGTACACTATAACCGCTCTCTTTTCGCTTATATTCGATTCCAAACTTACCGGCCTTATTCTTTGCGGCAGAGAGTCTATAAGTCTTTTATGGATTTCCTCAAAATTTCTTATTATGTTATTTATTTCCATAAAATAAATTATATCAAATGTAGTGCCAAATTGGAACTATTTTTCAATATTTTAGTTCTGTAATGGAACTATTTTATACAAACTTAATAATTATTAGCATTTATAAGTTAATTTAAACTTATTAAAATATAAAATCAATGTAAATCCTCGGTTGTGAGGTTCCGCAGGGTTTCCATATGGCGACCGAGGTTTTGTCTTTTTAATAAGAAAAGTCTTATTTTTTTCTGTTTCATAAAAATCAAATTCTAAATCATTTAAATTATCCATTTATATAAAAACAGCTAATTATCCTTATGATATTTCTCATATAAATCATGAAGGAATTCATATCCTCTTTCTTCGTAAGTATTTATAATTTCATCAATATTATCTGCAATTTCAACAGCTAATTTTTTATCTTCCAAACCCATTGATTTTTGATATAAAAATTCAATTATAGACCTGATGTCTTCTTTTTTATAAAAAGGAGTAGTTAGGTTTAATATTTCTTTAAAAATTTCAGTCAAATATTTATAACTCTCTCCTTTATCCTTTATTTTATTAAGATACTCTATAAAAAACGATGAGTTAATATAATCAATAAAACGAGCCGACATTTTAAGCCATTTCGAATTTTCTTCATTTATCTCATCTAAAAATACAGCTAATTTCGATAACTCCGAAAGTATTTTCTTGTCATAGTCAGATAAAAGATTATAAACATTAATTAATGTTTCAGGATATTCGCACTTGTTTTTAAATATCAATCTCCAGAAATCAATAATTCGCCCAGATATTTCTTCATTTTTTTTGTCTCTATGTCTCCAGAAAAAATCTATTATTTCTTCGATGTATTTATAATCCCATTCTTCAAGCAACTTAGAGAACAAACTATTATTATCACCTAAATTCTCTTTTTTAGACAAATATGAATAACATATGTTTTGAACCAAAAAACTTTTTATTCTATCATCTCCTTGTTTAAAATTATATTCCAAGGCTTTTTCATAATCCTCCTTTAGAAAGCGATAAGAATCATAATCAAAACGATTATTCCATGTGTAACCTAACATAAATATTTCCCATTTTTTATTATCGATTCTTATAAATTCAATTGTTTTTTGAGTCCATTCTTTATTAACTGAATATAAAAAAGGGAATTTTGCTCCAAACCAGAAAACAGATTCTATACACTGATTATTCAATAAACTGTTGAAACTATTATTAAAAATTTTAATAATTTCACCTATATTACTACTCATTTTTTGTAAATATAAAAGATTAATTAAAACTCTAATTATATTTGCCAATGTTGAATTAGTAAGATACCAATCATCTTCGTCATTATATTTTTTTATTTCTTTTCTTTCAGTTATTTTATCAATAACATTTATGGTTATATCCCAAATAAGCGAGATTATTGTTATATCTTTTTTAATATTTTCTTGCTCTATAATCTTATTAAAAATAACAAAAACAATGCTAATTATAGATAAGTGGTCAGCATGATAAATGTCAAAATTATTCGGTTTTAAATAATACTTATCATTCCAAAATTTATCTGTTTTAAAATATTCTGATATATTACTAATAAAAATTTTAATATTATCAACTTCAATTTTGTTTTTACTTAAAACGTCATATACCCCCCACAAAATATCTGCAAAATAAAAAAATGGCATTTCAGCATATTCTTTAAAATTTTTTATAAATTTTTCAGGCTTTTCTTTAGCGCTAACTTTAATCATCTCGGCAAATCCTCTCGCGGTTGGTTTTTCGCCAAAAGAAAGTTTTGTTTGGAGTTTAAAATTTTTAATGTAATCTACAAGTTCTGTACCCTCCATATTTAAAATCTCTTCTTTTGTTAAAGGCGATGGGCCAGGGCCGACATATGTTCTTGGCATAGTAAAATATGGTTTTGGCTCTTCTCCGACTTTTTCTAAATATTTATCGTAATATTCTTTAAAAACATTGTTATCCTTTAATGCGGAATACCATTTTAGCCTTACATTTGATATTATTTTTTCTTTTCGAACTTCATTTTCAATTTCGATATCTCTCTCTGGAACTTTGTTTTCTATTATATCAACAATAACATCTGAAAACTCAGAAAGTTTATTCGAATTTTTTTGTAAAAGATAATAAAGCTCAGGTTCATAAGTTATATCGTTAAAATACAATTCCCCTTCTTTTTCTAAAAGCGGTTTAAATATATTTTTTAATTTTTCAAAACTCTCTGCTATTAAAAAAATTATTAATCTTTTAAAAAACGAATAATCAAAATATTCCCCCGATGTTAATTTGTCTATAATAGGAGTTATGTCTATTTTACTTGCTCTAATTTTAAGGACATCTCTTAAAACCAGAGCAATAGCGGTTTCAACCTCATCAGGATCGGCCTCATCTTTTATTGCTCTAATCCATATATTAGAGTAATCAAATTTTACTTTGTATCTTTTTTCAAAAATTTCAACTAATCTATCGACAAATATCAAAACTGTATCATCTGAGACCCTCTCAGCGATTAGTTCCCTGTTTTCATTAAATATTTTGTAAAACCAGTACTCGCCGGCTAAGAGTTTTGGAGATTCTTCATTTTCTTCAAACTTTTCTCTTTGCTTTTCTGAATATTTTGGATACCATTTTATCTGTGTTAAATGTTTTATAATTAACTCCGCTTTTTCGATATCCCGAACATTGCCTGACTTTAAAAATTTAGGCAATAATTTTTCTCCGATTTCTATAAACTGCATTTCGACACTAAAATTAGAATCAAGAGAAGTTTTAATAAAACTCTCCAACTTATCTTTCTCAATCTTTTTATTTGGTATATTGGAAAGAATTTTTACAAAAGATGTCCATATTCTAAAATTATCCAATCTCTTATTATTTTTTATGTGATAATCCATAACACCACTAATTATTTTTAACAAAATTTCAATATATTCATTTCTATCTTTTTCGTTTAAATCCTTTAGTTTTTCTGAAACTCTTTCCAAATAATCCAATGCTGGCCAGTGAGGAAAGTAGAAATATCCTTTTTGTTCTTTGTTTTCTTCGGGCGATGGGAATTGTTCGGGAGACAAAAAACCTTCATTAACCAAAACCTTTAACCACTCTGGATTTTTTGCTTTCCTAAAAAAATAATTTAGATATTTACCTTCTTTTATTAAATCCAAAAGAAAACCTAACTCCTTCGGAGTAATATTAACATTTTTTTTATTTATCATATGATCTATATAAAATGCATTCTCAATAAATTTATCTTGTGAATTATAAAGCTCTTTTTTTCTAAAATGATCTTTTATAACATTAACAAGAAGTTTAAAAACTTCATTATTCCAATCATACCGAGAAAACCTTAAACAATATATATCTCTTAATAGTTCTGGTAGATGATTAGGATCAAAATCTAAAAGTATAGGTATTATTAGCACTTTTTTATCATTTATTTTTTTTATCAAAGCCACACTCATTTCTTTTTTAAACCAAGGTTTATTTATAGAATTGTCAGAAATTACAAGCAAATATATATCGGAATCTTTCAATCCTTCTTCTATTTTTTCAACAATAGAATCACCAGGTTTTAATTCAAGATCATCAACCCAAAACTCTACCTTTTCTTTTTCTAACTTCTTAGTCAATCTCTCAATAAATTTATGGTCTTCAGAAACATGTGAAATAAAAACTTTACTCATTCAAAACCTCCATATTTTAAATAATCTTCGTATAATTTTTCAAAGATAAATTCAATTCCTAATTCTATTTTATAGGCAAAGGTAATAATATTATGAGCTCTATATAATGATTCTGCTTCTATTTCAAGGGAAGACTTTTTATCTATATTTACAGCTTTTACAAAATAATGATTATTTCTATTATAATTAGTAAAGTTTAGGCTTATTATATCTTCTTTTAAACTATAACCAATAAATACAACGCAATAATTTTCGCTTAAATATTTTACAAATTTTTTATAAATATCCCTATCATTCGCTTCCACATAATCTACAAATGTCATCACATAACTATCCCTAACTTCTAACCTTCCATGTAGATAAGTATATTTTTTAGGTGGAATAGTTAAATTAGGATATATAGCTATATCACTATTGTTAATTTTTAAATTTTTTTCTATTTCTCTATCCCAATTTGTTGTAACTATAATATTTTTATTACTAACCTTAAGCAAAGAATCTATATATTCAAAAACTTTAACTTTTCTACTTTCACAGAACTCAGATTTTTCCTTTTCTAAAAAAATTTCTTCAAAATAATTTAAAAATTTTTCTTCATCTTGGTTTTTAAGAATATCCAGCAAACGTCTATTATCTATTTCTTTACAGTTTTCATATTTATAATTCAATTTTTCACAAAGTATCTCAGTCAATTTATCCCAAGTTGGGTAATCTTTTATATAATTAGAAAAACCGCTGCCAATAAAAAAACAAACTTTAGAACTTTTTAATAAAAAAAGAAGTTTTCTATAATCATTGTTACTAAAATCTAAGGAATCAAAAAACATGACTTTATCCATATTCATATCATTAAATATTTTTATAAAAAAAATTAACTTATTAAGTCAAATTTTTATAGTAAAACATTATCTGCCATTTTTCAATTATTTTTATTTTTTATCCATCCAATCCGCCATAAGATTATTATATTTATTTTTTAGTTTTTTAATGCAAATTTCGATTATATTATCGGTTTTAGGTTTTAAATTTTTTTAGTTTTTCTTTTTTTGATAAAATGAATATGTGGACCTTACAGAAATAAATTTAGACCATGAGTTTATCAAAAAACTTGCCTTAAACGAAAAACAATTGGAGGCGGCGCTTTATTTTAACTCGCCTCTTTTGATTATAGCCGGGGCGGGGACCGGCAAAACCAAAACATTGATATCAAAGCTTGCGATACTTGCAAACGGAGGAGTGCCCGCATCGAGGATTTTAGCAATAACATTTACCAATAAAGCCGCCGAAGAGATGAGAACGAGGGTGGTAAAGCTTGTGCCCGACGCTTACGGGCTGTGGTGCTCCACATTCCATTCATTCGGAGCTAAATTTTTAAGAATGCATTACAAAGAAGCGAAACTAAACAAAGATTTCGCCATATACGACGAGGACGACCAGAAGAAACTTTTGAATCTCGTAATGAAAGATTTGGGGTTTGAAAAAGACAAGAACAAGGCGTCGGTTTATCTTTCCATAATTTCAAGGGCGAAGGACGATTTGATGGACTCCGAGTCATATCTTTTGAATGCGAGAATAAACGGAAACCCCGAAAGGATAAAAGCGGCTCAGATATATTTCGAGTATCAGAAAAGGCTTTCGGAGTCAAACGCGGTTGATTTTGGGGATTTGATATCCAAGCCGGTGGAGATATTAAAAAGCAATTTGGATCTTTTAAACTATTATCAAAATTATTTCAGGTATATACTTGTGGACGAGTATCAGGATACTAACAGGGCGCAGTATATGCTCGTTAAGATTTTATCCGAGAAAACGAGAGACCTTTGCGTTGTGGGAGATCCCGACCAGTCCATATACGGCTGGAGAGGGGCGGATATAAAAAACATTCTTCAGTTTGAGGCGGATTTTAAAGACGCGAAAGTTATAGCGCTTGAGCAAAACTACCGCTCCACATCCACCATACTGGATGCGGCGAATAGAGTCATTAAAAATAACAAAAAAAGAAAAGAGAAAAATCTATGGACCGAAAACGGAGTGGGAGAGAAAGTGGAGTTGTTGGAAACCGCAAACGAGATAGACGAAGCGGAAAGGATAGCAAGGATAATAAAAACAAAAACCGCGGAAACTCAAAACTACTCGCAAATAGCGGTATTCTACAGGACAAACGCCCAGAGCCGAAACTTCGAAGAGGCCTTAAGAAAATACAGGATTCCTTACAGGCTTATAGGGACCGTCAGGTTCTATGAAAGAAAAGAGATAAAAGACGCTTTGGCGTATCTTAGGGTTATAATAAATCCGAGAGACACCGTAAGCTTGATGAGGATAATAAACCTTCCGGCCAGAGGAATAGGAGATAAGACCATAGAAAAGATAAACGAGTTTTCGAGAATAAAGGGAGTTCCTTTTTTCGACGCGCTTTTACTGGACGAGCTTCCGGTTTCGGAAGGGGTTAAAAAAGGGATAGAAGAATTTATAAATCTTATAAAAGAATTTAAAGAAAATCTTCAAAACTTAAAGCCGCACAATCTTTTGGAAAATCTTTTATTAAAATCGGGGTACTGGCAGATGATTGAAGACGAGGCCGAGAAAGACAAAGAAACGGCTTTTATGAGGCTTTCAAACTTACAGGAACTTGTAAACGCGGTGGAGCAATTTGAGCAAGATTGCAAAGCCAAAAACGAACCCGCCACGATATCCAAATATCTTGAAGAGGTTTCGCTCCAATCGGACATAGACAATATGAAAGAGGACTCTAACACAGTAACGCTTATGACTTTGCATTTGGCCAAAGGGCTTGAGTTCGATACGGTTTTTATAACCGGGCTTGAGGAAGGGCTTTTTCCAATAAACGCCGCAAACTCGGACGAGGAGGATATGGAAGAGGAAAGAAGGCTTTGTTATGTGGGGATGACAAGAGCCAGAAAAAAATTATATCTTTCCTGGGCCGAGACCAGAAGGCTTTTCGGCAAAACTTATCCGAATATGATGTCGAGGTTTATAATAGAAGCAAACCTCGTAAATTATTCCAAAAACAAAGCGCCGGACGACATAAAAATAATAGAAGCAAAAACGCTTTCAAAACCCAAACCGATGTCCGGAAGAAAGGTAATACATCCGATTTTCGGAAAAGGAACGGTGGTAGAGATAATAGGAAGCGGAGAGTTTGCCAAAATTAAAATCAAATTCGATAACGGCTCGGTTCATACTTTTATGTTAAAATTCGCGCCGATAGAAATACTGTAAATTCCATTTAAAAAAGACGGAGGAAAGATGGACATAGAAAAAGTTTCGAAATTGGCGAGATTGGAATTAAGCGAAGAGGAAAAAGAAAAGTTTTCAAAACAATTTGAAAATATAATGAAATGGATAGACGAGTTAAACGAGACAAACACCGACGGAATAGAGCCGATTTTTTCTATAACCGGGATGGAAAACAATTTGAGAAATGATAGGGAAGAGTTTTTTGGAAACAGAGAGCGGATAATTAAAAATTTTCCGAATAGAGAATATGATTTCGCAAAAGTCAAAAAAGTTATAGAATGAGGTGATTTATGAATTTAGAGGAAAAAGTAAGAGAACATATAAATAAAATAAAAGAAAAAGACGGAAAGATCAAATCTTTCATAGAGGTATGGGAAGAGGATTCCATAAAAAGAGCGAAAGAATTGGAGTTAAAAAAAGAAAAAGGAAAACTATACGGCAAGATAGTGGCCATAAAAGACAACATGCTTTTTGAAGGAAAAGAGATAACAGCCGGGTCTAAAATTTTAAAAGGACATATATCCTCATACACCGCAACGGCGGTAAAAAAGATGATTGATGAGGATGCGATAATAATAGGAAGAACCAATATGGACGAGTTTGCGATGGGCTCATCCAACGAAAACTCGGCATATTTTCCGACCAGAAACCCGATAAATACCGATTACGTTCCGGGCGGCTCATCCGGGGGCTCTGCCGCGGCGGTTGCCGCGGATTTTGCGGATATTTCTTTGGGCTCCGATACCGGCGGCTCTATAAGGCAACCCGCATCTTTTTGCGGAATATACGGACTTAAGCCCACATACGGAACGGTCTCAAGATACGGGCTCATAGCGTTTGCTTCAAGCTTAGACCAGATAGGCCCTTTTGCAAAAACTATAGATGATTTAAAATCGGCTTACGATACGATAAAAGGGTTTGACCCTAACGATTCCACAACATACAAAGAAATGAAAGAACATTCCGACAAAAAACTATCGGATATGAGTTTAGGGATAATAGAGTTTGATGAAAAAGGATGCGACGAAGCGGTTATTGAAAACTTTAATAAAGCGATAGGCGAGCTTTCAAAAAAAACTAAAAAAACGGTTAAAATTAAAATGCCTCATCTGAAATACGCGATAAGCTCTTATTACATAGTCGCTTCAAGCGAGGCCTCTTCCAATTTAGCGAGATTCGACGGCATAAGATACGGCAGATACGAGGAAGGAAAGGATTTAGAGTCTTCATACGAAAAGACCAGAGGAAAAGGGTTTGGAACGGAGGTTAAAAGAAGAATAATACTTGGAACATACGCTTTAAGCGCGGGATACTACGACGAGTATTACCTGAAAGCTCAAAAAATAAGAGCGCTTGTTAAAAAAGATTTCGACGAAGCTTTTAAAACCGCGGATATTCTTATTATCCCCACCACCCCTACAACCGCTTTTAAAATAGGCGAAAAGTCGGAAAACCCGCTATCGATGTATTTAAACGACATATTTACCGTCCCGGTTAATTTAGCCGGGGTATGCGCTTTAAGCGCCCCTTACGGCAAAGATTCTAAAGGACTTCCCTGCGGGGTTCAGATAATAGCCGACAGGTTTTCGGAAAAATATCTTTTCGAGGCGGCAAAAGGATTATTATGAGAAAAGAGTTTTCGGCCGGCGGGGTAATAACAAAAGACGGAAAAATACTTATGGTCTTAATGAACACCATAACCGGAAGAAAGGTCTGGACTTTTCCCAAAGGGCACATAGAAGAAGGAGAAACGCCACAAAAAGCCGCTTTGAGAGAGGTCTTTGAAGAGACCGGGGTTAGATGCGAAATAACGGACGAGAAGGAATTTTACGTATCTCATTATTTTTTTAATAGAAACGGCCAAAAGGTCGAAAAAAAAGTTTTTTGGTATATTATGAGGCCGGTTGAAGATAGCGGAGAGATACAAACCCCCGACGAGATAGAAGAAATAAGATGGGCGGATTTTAATAAAGCTCTGGAGATGGCGGAGTATGAAAGCGATAGGGAAATCATAAAAAAAATAGATAAGATCGGAGGAAAAAATGGAATTTGAATCTGTAATAGGGCTTGAAATACACACCCAGCTTAAAACACAAACCAAGATGTTTTGCTCGTGCAAAATAGTGGATTCTAACTCCCCCGCAAACTCATCTATATGCCCAGTATGCACGGCTCAACCGGGGGCGCTACCTAAACCGAACGAAAAAGCGGTGGAGATGGCGATAAAAATAGGCCACGCATTAAACTGCTCGATAAACAAATTTTCGGTTTTTGCGAGAAAAAATTACTTCTATCCGGACCTTCCCAAAGGATACCAGATATCCCAGTACGAGCTTCCGATATGCGAAAACGGATATATAGAGATTTCTAACAAAAAAATAAGGATAAAAAGAGCGCATTTAGAAGAAGACGCGGGCAAATCGCTTCACGCCATAGGAAGCGAGAAATTGGAGCATACGCTTGTTGATTTTAACAGATGCGGCGTTCCGCTTGTGGAGATAGTAAGCGAAGCGGATATGAGAACGCCGGACGAGGCTTACGAGTATCTTACCGAACTTAAAAAACTTTTAAGATGGATAGACGTATCCAACTGCGATATGGAAAAAGGCGAGCTTAGATGCGACGTAAACGTTTCCATACGAGAAAAAGGAACGGAAAAGTTTGGGACCAAAGTGGAGATAAAAAATTTAAATTCTTTTAAAGCGGTAAAAGACGCGCTAAATTACGAAATTAAAAGGCAAACCGAGGCGAAATTAAAAGGAGAAAACATTGAACATGAAACGAGGCTCTGGGACGCAAGCAAAGGGATAACCGTAGTTATGAGAACCAAAGAGATGGCAAACGATTACAGATACTTCCCCGACCCAGACCTTCCCCCGTTAAACATAGAAGAAGAGAAAATAGAAAACATTAAAAAATCTTTGGGAAAACTTCCTTATCAGATTAAAAAAGAATATGTTTTAAAATTCGGAGTAAAAGAGGAAGACATAGAAACTATAACTTCTTCCAGATATCTTAATTCTTATTTTGAAAAAATACTTTCTTTTACAAGCGAAAAAGAAACAATTAAAAATTCTCTTAATATAATAAACACTCAGGTTTTGGGATACATAAACCAGCAAAAAATAGATGAAGCCGATATCGAAACCAAAGCCCCAAACCCGAAGTTTGTGTTTGAGATAGCCAAACTTTTATCGGCTAACGAGGTTTCAAGCGCCGGAGCGAAAAAACTTTTCGAAGAGGCTATAAAAACAAACGAAAGCCCGTCCATTTTGGTTGAAAAATTGGGATTAAAACAAACAAACGATTTATCCGAAATAGAAAAATTCGTAAAAGAAGCGGTTGAGTTAAACAAAAAAGCTTTTGAAGACTTTAAAAACGGAAACGAAAAAGCCACAGGCCCTATCGTAGGTTATGTTATGAAACAATCCAAAGGGAGAGCAAACCCGAAGATAGTGATGGATATATTAAAAAAATTATAATTCTTTAATTTCGTTTTTGTATTGGTTTATCGTTCTTCTTGAAAGTTTTAAGCCGTATTTTTTATTAAACAAATCCAAAAGCTCCTTGTCGGTCAGGTTTTGGTTTTTGGAAAATATTTTTTTAAATCTGTTTTTGTTTATTTTTTTAGACGAAGGGAAAAGATTTTTTATCGGTATTATTATACCGGAGTTTAGTTTTACGGACCTACCCGATATAAGCCTGTTTACGACGCTTTCGCAAACGCCTATATCTCTTGCGGCCTTTTTTTGAGTCAAAACGTTTAAAAGATCGTAGTTTTCAAAGATTAAAAATTTTTTCTGCTCTTTGATTAAATATTCTATAAGCGAGACTAAAGACGATTTTTTGTATTCTATTAAAGATATCTTTTCTATTATCTCTTTTATCTCATCTTCTTTGTCTCCGGATATTTTTATGTATTCTTTGAGCTTTTGCTTGTCTATCTCAAACCTGTCTTTCCAGATGTTTTTATTGTAAAAACAAGGGAGTATCTTTTCCCCCTCTATTTTAATTTCCGCAACGCAGTAATTCGGCCTAAAATCCGTTTTTTTAGCGTTGGTTTTTGAAAACTCTTCTTTGACAAAAACTTTTGAAACGATATCTTTTATTTTAATTATATCTTGTTTTGAAATTTTTAATTGTTTTTCAATCTCGGCCTCGCCAAACCCGCCGTCCAAAAAATATTTTTTAAACTTCTCGGCTCCCATTTTTTTTATCAGGTTTAAGGTTTCTTCGTTTTCAAACAGATAAGATATATCCGAATCTTCGTTATCTACGCTCGGGAGATTCTCCACCGAATTACTGGATATGTTGTATTTTTTAAACCCGTTTGTTTTAATGGCACCATAGGCTTTTAGAAGCTTAAAAAGCCTTGAATTTTTTATTTCTTCGATAAGATTGGCCATTTCATTTTCGCCCATTTCTATAAAAGAAGCGGCTTTTAAGGTTTTTAAATTAGGTTTGTTTTTCGTTTTGGCATTTATATTTATAAACTTCATAATAAACGATAATCATATTATATAAATTATGAAAAAACAAATAGTCTGAAGATAAAATTTCGGAATATAAGAATTAATAATGGCCTAATATCCCTTTGGTTTTGGCGTAATCTTCAAATTTAGAATAAACTAAAAGCCCCAAAATAAAATAAGCAAAGCTATGAGCGTAAAGAAAAGCGAGCAATCCAAAACTTAAAGATATCTGGGATGAGAAAACTTTATTTATAGCCATACTTTCAACGGTTATAGGCAAAAAAGAATATGGGGTAATCGGATAAGAAGGGATTACCATTAGAGTAAGTATTAAAAATTGCATCAAATGAGTCGCAGATTGAAGTTTTTTAAAAACCAAAGTGGCTCCGCCCAAAATTAACCCCACCCCCAAAGTACAAAAAAGAAGCGGGATAAGAAGAATAATAAGTTTATAGATATTAAAGGATATGATTTTAGAAGTTATAATCATAGTAAGAGGAATTATTATAGCTATGCTTATAAAAACTATTACGAAATCAGCAAAAAATTTAATTACAAAAATATATTTTGAGCCCAAAGGATTAACAATAATCTGCTCAAGAACCCCCGACTGCTTGGCTTGGGTTATCTTGCTTATGATATTATTTAATCCTTCCGCTATAACTATAAAAACAAAAAGGCCTATTATCATCTGAGTAAGCTTTAAATCTAACACATTTTCCGTCACGTAATTGCCAAAAGATTTTATTCCTAAATTTAAAAATAAAACGCTTAAAAATAGATTTGAAAGCCCGAACATCCAGTTTATTCTGTATCTATTGAGAATTATAAACGAATACTTTAGTTCGTTTAAAAAAACCGTAATAACCCTTTTCATAAAACTCCCCTGTATTTAAGATAAGCTTCTTTAAAAGTGTTTGTATTCTGAACCGCTTTAAACTCTTCGCAACTCCCTTCAAACATAATTTTGCCTTTTTCTATAATTAAAACTTTATCGGCTATTTCCTCAATAAAATCGCTGTCATGAGTAGTAATAACGAATATTTTCTTGTTTGTTTGAGCGTATGTTTTTAATATTTTAATTATTTTATGTGAAATTTCCATATCCAACCCCAATGTCGGCTCGTCCATAAAAACCGCATCCGTTTCTAAACATAAACAACATGCTATGGCTACTTTTTGTTGATTTCCTCTGGATAAGGAATTGCATTGTTGATTCTTATAATCTCCAAGCTCAAACATTTCAATGTATTTTTCTATATCTTTCTTATTTTTCTTTATCCCCCTGAGACCCGAAAGATATTCCATATTCTCCAAAGGAGTTAAAGCCCAGTTTATGCTTCTTATTCCTTCAAAAAGAACCGAAATTTTTTCAAGATATTTTTTTCTATTCAAAAGGCTTATTGAATCGTAATACACATTTCCGGAGTCCGGCGAAACAAATCCGGAACATATCTTTACGGTCGTGGTTTTACCCGCCCCGTTTGGACCTACGATACACACGGTTTCGCCTTTTTTTATTTTTACAGAAACATTATCTACCGCAATTTTTTCTTTTCCGTTTACATTAAACTTTTTAGATACTCTGTCTACTATTAACATAACCTCTCCATATCAATTATTGAAATTATAATGGAAATCTCTCATAATTTTTCTTATAAAATCTCCGGTATAAAAACATTTGCCGGTATTTTTATAAGAATACGCGCACCCACCCTGACATATAGGAAGTAAAACGCAGTTTTTGCATTTTTTCCTGTTATAAGGCGAATATTTTTGATGATAGGTTTTAGAATAAATTTCAACCTCGCCATTATCTTTTAATTTACCGCAACCGAATTCTTCACCTCCTATTTCAACATCGCATTTAAAAATTAATCCATCCGCACCTATTATATAATGATTTTCGCTCCCCGCATCGCACCATTTTGAAATCGGCTTAGGCATAAAATATTCCGCCATTTTATTTTTATCTATTCCCGCTTTTTTATAGTAGAGCAAAGAATATTCAAACTGATTTTTAATTCCGTCTTCTTTAGAACAAATATTTAGATTTTTTATATCTTTACGATAATCCACTATTTGTCTAAAATATAATTGGAACCTTTCATCTTTATAAAAATTTTTGCTCAAAAAATCTACAAATCCAATCATTTTATCTTTATCAAGTTCTGGAAAGTTAATCCTTAATGTCATTTTGAAATTTTTATCCAATTTTTTTATCTCATTTATGTTATTCCATATTCTTTTAAAAGTATCTTTATCTGTTTCAGTATATCTCAAAGAATTGTGAATCTCCGGATATCCGTCCAAAGTAATCTGAAAATTATTACATCCTTCATTTAAATATTCTTTAAACAATTTCAAGTTCAAAGCATATCCGTTAGTAATAATCACAACTTCTTTATTTATATTATATTTTTTTATCATATTATTTAGTTTTTTTAAAAACAATATATTATTTCTATGATTTAAAAGAGGTTCTCCGCCAAAAATCTGAATTTTTAAATTTTTTAATCTTTTAATATCTTTTTTAATTAAATTTAAAATAGATTTGTAAACAAAAGTTTTCATATTAAATCCTCTTTTTTCTTTTATGAAACAATATGGGCAGCTAAAATTACACGACTCAGAAGCCAAAACAACAATACTTAAACTATCTTTGTTTTTT
This sequence comes from Elusimicrobium minutum, assembly GCA_020723765.1. Lineage (GTDB taxonomy): Bacteria > Elusimicrobiota > Elusimicrobia > Elusimicrobiales > UBA9959 > JAAYVG01. Next base: position 3,807 of record DYIF01000006.1, on the reverse strand, counting down.
TTAGAACTTAAATAAATCTTTTTTAATTCGGCAATCTCGTCAAAATCTTCCCTTATTATAAAACCCGCCTCCAAAAAATTATTGAGCGTCTCAAAATCGATATCAGATTCCGGATTTTTCAAAAAATCAATAATTTTATTTTTTTTATTATTATCTACGAACAAAAAACAGCCCGAAAAAGTATTATAAATAAGAACTCCATCTTCTGTGTTTTCTATTATGTTATATTTAGAAACTTTATACATAAAAACTCCTGTTTTATAAAAGGGCCGAGGCACTCTCGGCCCTTTAAGATTTTTATTCAACGCAACAACCTCCACACAAAAGACCAGTATTAAGAATACAATTATAGTTTTCTATTTTATTCTTTCTTTTTATATACCACCTCATCCTTCCTCCTATTTGTTTATTAAAAGCGTAAAAAACGCTTTCACCAGTAATATATTGCAATTTTTATGCCAGAGTTAAAAAAGACATATAATAGGGAAAGAACGCTCAAATATTTTCAAATGAAAATGTTTTATTTTCAAATGAAAATATTATCCTCTTAAAAATAAAGATTTTTTATATAATTTTAACCCGACCAGAGAGGACAAAAAGAAAATAATAACAAATGCGGAGTTTATGAAATAAAAGTAGATAAGCGAAAGCTGATATTTAATAATCATTTTTACAATCATACTCATCAGATATACCAGTCCGAAACTAATCATTGTAAAGACCGTATTTTTAACCCTTATATCGTATTTTATAAACGGATTTATCAAAAGAATCGCGATTATGGAATAACCGGCTGAAAAAAACGGCAAAAGAAAGAAAACAAACCAAACAAAGTAACTTTTAATTGAAACATATTTCATTAAAAAAGCCAAATTTACAATTAAAACGCTAACCCAGGAGATAAAACCCATTACAAAGGCCCTTAACAAAATTAGTTTCTTATATCTAATCGGCGCGGATACGATAATCTCGCTTATCCCTTCTTTCGTTTCGATATACGCAACCTCATACAAGTTATTTATACAAAGAAAACACATAACCATACTAATCAGAGGCATAAGAATATTTATGAAATAATTTGCCATTTTATCGTCAAGCGATGTAATTTTAGAAAATAGAATAAACATAACAAATATGTTTATTATAAAAGTAATAAATAAAGATTTAAACGAAGATTTTATATAAAATTTTAAAAGCTCTTTCATATTTTAAGTTAAAAATTTCTCCCTTTTAGTATTTTTAAAAATAAAAAACATTAAAACTATCCCCAGAAAGTTAAAAACCATGGTAAATTTGGGTATCAAAATTATAATCTCATTGTATTTTTTGAGCCCGTCGGTAATATAAATTAAACCCATCAAACCGAATACCGAGGATAGTAAAATTATACTGTTTATATAAGGAGATATAAAATTTCTTCTAAAAAGAATATAAAAGATGAAAGAAAGCAAAACTCCGTATAAAACAAAGGAATTTATTATATTAAAAAAGAAATTAACGATTACAAATTTTAAAAACAAATGATTTATTATAAAAATATACCCAAAAACAACCAGAACAAATAAAAATGCGGTAAAAAAAAGCGATAGCGCTTTTGAAATTATTATCTCGGATATTTTAAGAGGGGAAGAGGCCAGATAGTAAAAAACCCCGTCTTTTAACGAAATATTAAAAACGAAATCTATACTCATAGTATTTGAAATTATCATAATAAACGGTATTATCACAGATGAAAAATATATACAATAATAATCGGAATAATTTGATTGTGCAGAAACGCTTATTACCCCTCTCACCATAAAAATAAAAAACATGAAAATAAACCAGGTAAGCGGTTTTTTAAAAATTTCTTTTATCCATAAAGAAGAAAGAAAAAAGGTCTTATTTATTCTCATTTCTTTTTAAAACCTCAAAGTATATTTTTTCAAGCGAGTTTTCTTTTTTGCTAAAATCCGAAACTTTTATGTTATATTGATTAAAGAAATCGACTATATCCGTAAGCGAAAAATTTTTGTTTGATTTGAAATTTAATATATTTTTATCAAACCTGAATTCGCTTGTTTTCAAAAACCCGCTTAAATCGGTTAATATCTTGTCCTTCATACTTCCTTCTATCTTAACCTCATACCATACATCGTCAAATTTAATTTCTTTAAGTTTTGAAGAAAGGAGAATATTTCCTTTTTCAAGTATTATAATATGGTCCGATATTTTATCCATCTCCTCAAGGTCGTGAGAGGTTATAAAAAAAGATGTTCCTTTTTGCTTTAAATCTAAAATTATCTCCCTCATCTTAACCCTTGCCACAGGGTCAAGCCCGCTCATAGGCTCATCCATAAACACGATTTGGGGATTGTGTTGTATGGCCCTTATAAAAGAAATTTTTTGCCTCATACCTTTTGAAAATGTTTTTAATTTCGTATTTAACGCCTCTGATATCTCAAGCTTAGCGGATAGCTCTTTTACATTTTTATCGAATATATTTTTATCCATATAATAAAGCCCGGCAAATATCTTTAAGTTCTCATAAGCGGTAAGTTCGTTATAAAAAGCCGGGTAGTCGAGCATAACCCCGAAGTTTTTCCTTATTTCGTCAAATTTATCCGAATTATAATCTATCTTTCCCCCGTTTAAAAACACATCGCCATCGGTCGCCGGAATAAGGCCGAGGATAATTCTTAAGGTAGTAGTTTTTCCCGCTCCGTTATGACCTAAATATGCCAGAACCTCGCCTTTTCCTATTTTAAAATTTATATTATTTAATACTTTTTTATCACCGAAATATTTGGTTAGATTCTTAACTTCTATTATATCTTGCATATCTCCTCTTCATTAAACACATAGATCATTTAATATCCATATACATACATTATATAATATTAAAAAGTTTTAATCGATATCCAAAATTTTCGAAAAATTCTTCGGGCTTACGGTTTTTAAATTATTATTTATATCGTAACATACCGTATTTTCAGGATCCTCCACCGTATAACATAAACTTTCTTTATTAAAATAAAACTTATTCCACATAAAAACATTTTTAGCCCTCGGTATACTTTCAATATAAGCCGGCGCAAGTTCGTTTAGCGTTTTAGGATTTTCGCCTTTTTGCGATTTATAGATTTCGATGGCTTTTAATATCTTGTGCGCTTTTTTATCGGCGGCGGATGTTTCAAAATACTTAAAGAAAAGCGTAAAAAAAGCGGTTATAATAAAAAAAACCGCGGATAAAAAATATTTTTTATCCGCCGATTTAAATTTTATAAGAGCCGTAGCAAGCACTACCAACCCGATAATAATCAGTTTTAAAAACGCAAGCGAAAATCGGCCCGCAAACAAAACGTCCGTTAAAAATATGACCGATACGGTTATTGCAGTTACGATTATCATAACATCCTCCCTGGTTATTCTTCCCTGCATTGAGTTTTATGTATTTCCTTACATTCTCTTTTACATCCATCATAAACAGGATCTTGATATCCCAAACATACCAATCTACACCAAACTTCTTTTATTACTTTGCAAATCCTCTTTTTGCAAGCATTAACAAAATCTCCGACAACCCCTTTTTCTATAGGGCATATATTTTCAGTCGTTTCCGATTCCACCTCGACACTTTCCAGAACCCAGCCATTATTTTTATAATCTTTTTTATCTTCTTGAGACTTCAACATTTCGTAAGCTTCAACATATTTAAACAAACCTTCTAAATATATAATATTATAATTATTTTTTTCAAGATATATATCTCTATCGGTTATGTATAATAAAGTGTGTAAAAATATGATAGTAGTAAGATATAAGGGA
>DYIF01000028.1 GCA_020723765.1 Elusimicrobium minutum | reverse complement strand
AGTTTGTAGAATTTACTGACAATTCTGGAGCATCGACGAACCGAATAAAGATAGGAGATAATCCATTAGAATACTATCTAACTGCTAAATGCGTGGATTGCGTAGTCGAACAAAACAGTGTAAGATTTACCTGTTGCGGGAAGTTAAAGACTGATGAGTTTAAGCAGAATGACGAAAGGTGGAAATATGAACTTTATAATACTACAACCCCTACTTATCAAAGAACTATAGGAGAGGTTGGCTGTGCTTTAACATCAATGGCTACATTGATAAATTATTATGCTAAAACTTTTCCTGAATTGAATATCTCAATAACAGATCCTAAAAACTTGAATGAAAAACTTAAACCGAATGGATTTGATAAAGAACATAATATTTCTTTTTCTATTATAAATTCATCAGTAGTATCTAACAGTAGAATAGAATATATCAATTATCCCTATCAATCTAAATATGATGATCAATTCAATAGGAATAAATTAAAACAATTAATCAATTTTGATATTCAAAATGGCTTACCTGTCATAGTAAAAATACATAGAAGTAAATTAATTTATAATAAAATAAACAATACCTATAAAAAGAAGGAATGGTCTCATTTTATGATAGTTGTTGGAAAATGTGGAAATAAATATATAGTTTCAGACCCAGGGAGTAGGTATAGAATTTTTATTATTCCTTTTTCTTCAATTTCAATTAATGGAGATTCTAAAAACATTATAGGACCAATTAATGGAATTAGACTTTTTGAGAAAACTATATAGTTTTGGAGGAAATATATGTTTAATTTTGCAATCTTTTACTTAGTAATAAGCTTTTTGTATGGAGATGATAATAATTTATTTATAAATGCGGGAAATTTTTCAAGTAAAATAGAAATTTCATTTTTAGTTATAAATCCTTTAAATCAGAAATGTGGTTATATTCCAAAAATTGGAGAAGTTAGAGAAATTAGCGAATGTAGTTATGGATGGACTAGATTAGGAGATTTTGAAATAGGCTCTGATGAAAATGATTGGACTACTCTTGAATTTGCTGACAATTCAGAAATTATTTTAGGAACATATACTCTAATTTTTTATGGTTTAAAAGATACCAGATATTGGGCATCATTGAATCTTGGTAATATATTGAATATTGGATTTGAAGATTATATAAGTAATGGAGTTGTAAAAAATTTTGTTGTTTTTCTTGACCCCACGCCTGGGGCTCCAACACCAGTATTAACAAAGTTAGTAACCTTTCAAATCCTTAGGGATGATTTTAATGTAGCATACAAACTAAATCAAATAGGCGATGAAAAATTTGTGAATAATTTAATTAGGATGGTAGATATAGTTGAAAAGTTATCACAAAAATGTGAGAAGATAAAAGACAAAATTAAAGACAACAAAGAAAAAACCAAATGTTACAAACCAGTCATAGCGATACTTCGAATGATGATGAAACGTCTTGAAGCAATAAACAAGTTATGTGATAGTAAAACTGAATGTAAGCCAAAATGCAAGCAGAAACAGGAATGTGATGAAGATGAAGTATTTAAAGAGTTTGACAACAAATACCGTAAAGACACCGACTTTAAAGACTTCTTTTCGGAATGGGATAAAGAGGAATACCACAAACACAAGAAGACCTGCAAAAGATATATAACCGACGAAGCGTTGGAGATAATCGCAACCGATATAAACTGGCTGATAAAGTCGTTTGGCGAAGAAGTATGGAATGATTACAAAAAAGAACATAACCCATATATTCCCGAGAAATACAAACAATTTTTCAAATAAAATAATAATTATATAGAGAAATTGTTGAAATTTTATAAAATAAAAAATTTCAAATTTTGTATAATTTATTTGTGGTAGATTAGAATTTTAACGGAGGTAAAAATGAAAGTATCTATAAACGCTGATGCTTGCATAGGATGCGGACTTTGCGCAAACGATTGTCCCGAAATATTTGAGATGAACGGAGATAAAGCGGTTACAAAATCTCCCAACGTTCCTGCTGGAAAAGAGGACGCCTGCAAAAATGCGGCTACCAATTGTCCCACTCAGGCTATTGTTTGCGAATAATCTAATTCTGATGTTATAGTATATGAGGGGCGGTTATAACCGCCCTTCTTTTTTAGCATGATAAATTTAGTGGATGAAAAGAAAAAGGTCGCAAGGCTTTCGGTTATATCTAATTCCTTTTTGGTAGTATCTAAGCTTATTATAGGTATTTTTACCGGTTCGATATCCATAATATCCGAGGCCATTCATTCGGGGCTGGACCTTGTGGCGGCTTTGATAGCTTTTTATGCGGTTAAAAATTCATCGGCTCCGCCGGACGAGGAGCATAAATTCGGACATGGCAAAATAGAGAATATATCCGGTTTTATAGAAGCCATTTTAATATTTGCCGCGGCGATATGGATTATATACGAATCGGTAGAGAAATTAATTCATCCGGTTAACATAGAAAATATATGGCTTGGAATAGCAATAATGTTTATTTCTTCGGTTATAAATATATATGTTTCGAAAAAACTTTTTTCGGTCGCTCGTAAGACGGATTCAATAGCTTTAAAAGCGGACGCCATGCATCTTATGACCGATGTATACACATCCGCGGGAGTAATGTTTTCGCTTTTTATAATATGGGTTATGGAGTTTATTTTTAAGGGGAATCACTTCCACTTTTTAGACCCGATATGCGCCATTGTGGTGGCCGGATTAATAATGAAAGCGGCTTATGAGCTTACAAAAGAGTCTTTCGGCGATTTATTAGACAGGTCCATAGGGGAAAAAGATATATCGGAAATTAAAAATATAATCAATAATAATCCAGAGGTTGTTTCTTTCAAAAATTTAAAAACAAGAAAAGGCGGAAATACCAAATTTATAGAGTTTGATGTTATGCTTCAAAAAAACATATCTCTTCAAGAAGCTCATCAGATAACGGACGATATAACGTTTAAAATAAAAAAATCGATAACGAATTCCAATGTAACGATTCATATGGAGCCATGCGAAGACAATTGTGAGGATAAAGAGTGTCAAACCAACTGTTCAAAAAATAATACAAATCCTTCCTAATTTATCCTTTTTTCGGTTTCGGGGTCGAATATATGCAGATTTAAATAGTTAAATGAGAATTTGATTTCGGTTTGAGGGGGTATTTTTAACGAATTAGTCGTAGCGCATATGTTTTTTGTTTCGGATATTTTTAAGTATATGTTTTCTCTCGCTCCAAGCAGTTCCACCACGTCCACTTTGGCTTTATTGGCGTTTTCTTTGTCCATCTTCGATTCGTCCAATATTATATCGTCGGGCCTTATACCGATTATTACCTCTTTGTTTATATAGTTTTGATAATCGGTAAAAGAAAAAGCCGGAATGAAAAATTTGTTTTTTTCAAATTCCAAGTATATCTTGTCTCCTTCCGCGATTATTTTTCCTTTTATAAAGTTCATCGTAGGAGTTCCTATGAAAGATGCCACAAAAATATTTTGAGGCTTCGAATAGACTTCTATTGGAGTACCTATTTGTTGTATTACTCCTTTGTTCATTATTATTATTTTGCTGGCTAAGGTCATGGCTTCTATCTGGTCGTGTGTTACGTATATCATCGTAGTCGAAAGCTTTTGGTACAATTTTAAAAGCTCTATTCTCATCTCTTCTCTAAGCTTGGCGTCTAAATTGGATAAAGGCTCATCGAATAAAAAGACCTTTGGATGCCTTACTATTGCTCTTCCTATCGCGACCCTTTGCCTCTGTCCTCCGGAGAGTTGTTTGGGCATTCTGTTTAAAAGATGGTTTAATTGAAGTATGTTTGCGGCTTCTGTTACTCTTTTTTCTATTTCGTTTTTATCTAATTTTTTGAGTTTTAACGCAAAGCTCATATTCTCTTTTACCGTCATATGAGGATATAATGCGTAGTCCTGAAATACCATCGCTATCTCTCTTTTGGAGGGGGGAAGGTCGTTTACTTTGGTGGAGTTTATGTATATTTCTCCTCCCGTTATCTCCTCCAATCCCGCAAGCATTCTCAAAAGCGTGGTTTTTCCGCAACCGCTGGGGCCTACTATAACGGCGAATTCTCCGTCTTTTATCTCCAGATTTATGTTTTTAAGTATTACGTTTTCTCCGTAAGATTTTGTTACATTTATAAATTTTACTTCCGCCACAAACTCCTCCTTTATCCTTTAACGCTTCCTAAAGTAAGACCGGATATCAGCCATTTAGACGAGTATAAGAATATAAGCAAGACCGGTATTGTTATTAATATTGAACCGGCGGCAAACATCCCCCATTGGGTTATAAACTGTCCCTGTAATTCGAAAAGCCCTAAGGTCCATGTGTAATTTTGAGGATGATAAAGAACCACTCTCGCAACCAGATATTCGTTCCATGCCATGGTAAAGTTGAATAAAAACGCTATGCTTAAAGCGGGGGTGGAAAGAGGAAGAATTACTTTATAAAAGGCGGTTATTTCGTTAGCCCCGTCTACCATTGCGGCTTCTTCTAAAGATTTTGGTATTGTGTCGTAATATCCTTTTAATATCCATATGCTAAAAGGTAGAGAAGAGACAGAATAGGCTATAACCATTCCTAAATATGTATTGATAAGGTTTAGTTTCATTATCATAAGATAAAGCGGGAGTATAAGCATTCCCGCGGGAATCATCTGGGTTAAAAGAAGGGCGGAAAGCCCCCATTTTTTACCGGTAAAATTGTATCTTGAAAAGGCGTATGCCGCCGTGGAAGCGAGGGTTACTCCTATAAAAGAGGTCGCAAATGTTATCAAAAGAGAGTTAAATATCCATTTTATGAAAAAGGTTTCTTTAAAAAGTTTTATGTAAGAAATAAAAGTCGCTCCGTCCGGAATTAAAGAGAGATCAGTGGATATTATTCTGTCTCCCGGTCTTATCGATACTGAAAAAATTCTTAAAAGAGGGTAGGTTGTTATTATTACCGCCATTACTATAAATAGATGTATAAAAAAATATTTTACTTTAGTTTTCATTGTTCCGCCTTAAGAGTTTTTGAGTATATGGTGGTTATTAAAAATAATATCAAAAAGATGATCATAGCAAACGCCGCGGAGTAGCTGTATCTGTTATAAACAAATGCGGCTTTATATAAAGCCGATACCAGTATGTCGGCCCTTTCCGTTCCGCCGGCCTGACCGGTTACAAGGTATATAACGTTTATATTGTTAAAAGTCCATATCGTTCCTAAAGTTACAGCGGGAAGCAATACCGGTTTTATCAACGGAAGGGTTATGTATTTAAGTTTTTGAATGTAAGTGGCTCCGTCTATCGAGGCCGCATCGTAATAAGACTTGGATATAGACTGTAAGCCTCCGAGGATGATGACCATCATAAAAGGTATTCCCAACCATATGTTTATAAGAGTGCAGGTTAATAGCGGATGATCGCTTAACCAGTTTAGAGGGGAAAGTCCGACTTTTTCCAAAAAAGGAAATAAAGCTATCAATTTTTTAATTATGATATTCACAAATCCGTATTCGGAGTGAAACTCTCCTCTCAAAGATAAAACCGCCACTACCTGAGGCATTGCCCACGGTATTACGAGAAATGTTCTGTATACTCCCCTAAATTTTGTTATTTCTATTAACATAAGAGCCAGTATAAATCCGCCAAGAACATGAAAAAATACGTTTGAAAAAGTCCATAGCAACGTTCTTCCCAAAAGCTGCCAGAATGTCGTTTCGCTAAGCGGAGGAAGCCTGAATACGTTGATATATTGTTTAAAACCCACAAAAGGCAAAGAACCGGTTTCTTTCCATTTCATTATAGTGGTAAGCTTTAGGTCTGTAAAAGATAGATAAACCTCGAATATGAAAGGATATAAAAGCAAAAGAGCCAGACCTATAAAAGCCGGAGAGACCAGCATATAAGGGATATAGTTTTTGCCTTTGACTTGATATATGCATAGATAAGAAAAAAATAATTCCCATATGACGGCGTATGTCATAACTTTAAAAGAATATATGTTTAAAAATTTCGTTAAGGCGAAAAATAGTACAAGAGATAAAAGAGGGATTAAAAAATAGTATTTTTTGTTAAAGAGTTTAAAATGAAGATACAGATATAATTCTATCAGTCCTACGGATAAAAGAACCGCGATTACGAAAAAAACTACTTCCCCGGCCGTATTTAAGTAATCCATTTTATAACTCCGTAAAATAATTTAAAATAAGCGAACTACCTGTCCATCTCTTCTATTTTTCTCTCGACTTCCTTTTGCATTTTAACAACCGCGTCTTCTATTCCCATTTTATTCGTCATTACAAGCCCCTGGTAATTCCTGGCCGTATCCCATATCGCTCTCATTTCATAAGCCATAGGCATCGGTTTGCCTTTAAGTATCTGATCCATAGAGGTTCTCGCTATTATGTCCGATTTTATCTCCTTAGATTCCGATGCTTCTTTTAACGCGGGAAGTCTTTTTAATTCCTTAAATTGTTTTATTTGATTTTCTTTATTTGTGTAGAACTTTACGAACTCTTTTATAATCTCAAGTTTTTTTTCGCCTATTTTTGAAGAAAGCAAAAAATATTTTCCACTTATCATTGGAGAAGGGTATAAGCCGGTTTCCGATACCATGGGTATTACGGAAATTGCAAAGTTATCTTTAAAGTGATTTAAATAACTCGATATGGACCAGTCCCCGTTTATTATAAAAGGAACTTTTTCTTCTTTAAATAAAGAATCCATGCAGTTATAATCGCATTCCGGAGGAATGAATTTGTATTTAAATTTTAAATCGTGATAAAAAGCCAATGTTTTTCTCATGGGCTCTGTGTTTAGAGTGGGTTTTCTGTCATCTAACGGCCATCCGCCAAAACCTCCCAGCCACGGCATAAGCCAGAAAGGCTCTCCACCGTCGAAGGCCAAACAATAATTTAATTTAAATTTTTTAACTTCGGTTTCGCAGTATTTAAAAAGCTCGGCGGTCGTTTTCGGGGGGGATTTTACGAATTTCTTATTGTACATAAGCATCAAGTGATTTCCGTTTGATATGGGTACTCCCCAGATCTTTCCTTCTAAAGTTATGGCGTCCACAACAGGTTTATTATATAACGAAAAATCGAAAATTTTTTCAAGCGGAAGTATAAACCCGGATATAGCATATATCCCCGCGGTATCGGAAGGGGATATGAGTATGTCCGGCGGAACTCCGGCAAGCGAGGCCGCTTGAAACTGTTGTCTTAAATCCTCTGTCTGGTAATGAGCTCTGGTGAATTTAAGTTCCACTCCGTTTTTTTCTTTGTAATATTTTTTAAAATCCTCTATTACTCCGTCTATATACGGAGCTACATAAGCATCTTCCATTTCCCATAAAATTATGGAGTTTGGGTCGGATTGTTTTGGAGAGCAAGAAAAAAAAGAAACGAAAAACGATAAAATTAAAACTAAGTTTAATCTTTTCATAAATCCCTAAAATTATTTTTTAGATATTCTCGCAATAGTCGCTATCAAAGAAAAGAGAACCGAAAGCTTTAAGGCGGAAAACCACTTTATGTTTTTTACTATAAGCCCCTGTTCCACCGCTCCCGGAAAAATTTCCGGTATGGTCCACGCCCATAAGAGCTTTATCACGAATATCCCGATTATAAAAAAAAGTACGACTATTATCAAGTCTCTCATAATTTAATTATATAATTTTTTATTTAATTTTTTTATCTTTGTTGGTATAATTTTAATTATGATCAGCCTCGTAATATTATCACTTGTTTTTTTAGGTATAACAGTTAGAAAAATAGGAAGATTCAAATTCGATATATGGCAGGTTATGTTTTTGGGGGCCGTCGCTGATATGCTTTTCGGCGAGGTTAGGTTTCAAAGAGCTTTGAAAATGGTGGATTGGGAAGTGATAATATTCCTGTTTTGCATGTTTTGCGTGGGAGCCCTTTTTGAAATAAGCGGTTATATCGAGAGATTTGAAAATAAATTTTTTTCGGGAGAGAGAAACTTCGATAAAAACTTCTATCTTTTTATATTCGTTTCGGCTTTTTTATCGGCGGTTTTAATGAACGATACGGTCGCAATACTCGGAGTCCCGGTAATATTTTCTTTATCCAGAAGGTATCTGATATCCGTAAAACCGCTTATATTCGCTTTGGCTTTTTCCGTTACCGTAGGAAGCGTTTTCAGCCCCATAGGCAACCCTCAAAACCTTTTAATAGCCATAAAATCAGAAATTAAAAATCCTTTTTTTTCGTTTATAAAATATTTGATTGTGCCCAGCGTAATAAACCTTCTGATAATATTCTGGATAGTAAAGATTTATTATAAGAAAGAGATAGCCGGTATTTCGCAGTTTAAAAAGGTCTCGTTTACGGTAAAAAATAAATGGCTTTATTGGTTATCTCATTTTACCATGGCTTTACTTGTATCTCTTATAATAATAAAAATCTATTTTTCCATAAACGGTAGAGAAATATCTCTCGTTAATATCGCTTTAATATCCTCGATTCCCGCATTGTTATTCAGCTTTAATCAGATAAAGATAATTAAAATGGTAGACTTTAAGACGCTTATATTTTTCGTTTCTATGTTCATAGTAACGGGTTCCGCATGGGAAAGCGGGTATATACAGAAGATATTGTTAACCGAGAGATTTAATTTGTTATCAATAGAGTTTATTTTTATTCTTTCCATACTATTTAGCCAGCTGATATCCAATGTTCCTCTTGTGGCTTTGTTTATGCCGGTTTTCCTGTCTCTTGGCGCTGGGGAGAAAACCTATCTTTCTCTGGCCGCCGCTTCGACAATCGCCGGGAATCTGTCTTTGCTCGGAGCCGCAAGCAATGTAATAATAATTCAAAATATCGAAAACAGAGGAGGAGAGAGTGTTAGCGGGTGGGAGTTTTTTAAGTTAGGTCTCCCTATTACGATTATAAATTCTCTCGTGTATTACTTATTCCTTAAATTTTTTAATTAGCAGTCTTGACAAAAGACTGCTAATAGTGTAAAATATAATTAGCAATTATTTTGTTTGATTGCTAAAAAAGATTTCGGAGGTTTTATGATTAATTTTGAAAAGATGACGGTTAAAACTCAAGAGGCCATTGGGCTATCAAAACAAATAGCCATGGAAAACTCTAATCAGTATATAGAACCCGTTCATTTGCTTTTAGCGTTATTAAGCGTAGAGAATTCGGTGGCTTTGGAGATATTGAAAAAAATAGGAGTAAACCCCGATATTTTAATTTCCGATGCTAAAAAGGAAATATCGCTATTGCCGAAATTGGGGGGTAACTTCGAAATTTATTTGTCTAAGGACTTAGAAAAAATTTTGTCGAAATCCTTTAAGAAAATGAGCGAGATGAAAGACGAGTATTTAAGCGCCGAACATATTTTGTTATCGATGTCGGAAAGCGATAACGCCGTAATAAGCAAATTATTCAAGAAAAACTCAATAACCAAAGAATCTATTCTTAGCTCCGTAGTCGGAATAAGAGGGAATCACAGGATTACCGAACCCGAACCGGAAGCAAAGTACAAGGCTCTTGAAAAATATACCAGAGATCTCACCGAGTTAGCTTTAAGAGGAAAGCTGGATCCAGTAATAGGTAGAGACGAAGAGATAAGAAGAGTTATACAGGTTCTTTCCAGAAGAACCAAAAATAACCCGGTTTTAATAGGAGAACCGGGTGTTGGAAAAACGGCTATAGTCGAAGGCATCGCTCTAAGAATAGCCAATAAAGACGTCCCCGAAGGGCTAAAGAACAAAAAAATAGTCTCTCTGGATATGGGAGCTTTGATTGCCGGAGCGAAATTCAGAGGAGAGTTTGAGGAAAGACTTAAAGCGGTTGTTAAAGAGGTTGAAAACTCCGAAGGGGGAATAATACTATTTATAGACGAGATTCATACTCTTGTTGGCGCCGGTCAGGCGGAAGGGTCCATGGACGCGGCCAATATGCTTAAGCCCGCTCTTGCCAGGGGAAGTTTAAGGTGCATAGGCGCTACCACATTAAACGAATATCAAAAATACATAGAAAAAGACGCGGCTTTGGAAAGAAGATTTCAAAAAGTTTTTATATCAGAGCCGACGGTGGAAGATACGATAGCGATACTGAGAGGCTTAAAAGAGAAATATGAAATTCATCACGGAGTCAGAATAAAAGACGGGGCTTTGGTATCGGCGGCGGTACTTTCGGATAGATATATAACCGACAGGTTTTTGCCCGATAAGGCGATAGATCTTGTGGATGAGGCAAGCGCGAATCTTAGAATGCAGATAGATTCAAAACCTATAGAAATAGACGAAATAGAGAGAAAAATTCTTCAGTTAAAAATGGAAGAGCTTGCCGTTTCCAAAGACGGGGAAAAGGAGGCTCAAAAAAAATTAAAAGAAATAAGGGAAGAGATAAAAAGACTTGAGGATGAGATAAAACTCAAAAAAACGAAGTGGGAGAGAGAAAAAGAGCTTGTCGTAAAAATAAAAGAAATAAAAGCTGAGATTGAAAATTTAAAATTTGAAGAAGAAAAATATAAAAGAGAAGGAGATTTAACCAGAGCCAGCGAAATAAAATACGGCAAGATTCCCGGGCTTGAAAAAGAAATAACCAATCTTTCCGAAAAATTAAAAGAAATACAAAAAGACGGAAGTTTGATAAAAGAAGAGGTTGAAGACGAGGATATAGCGAAGATCGTTTCCAAATGGACGGGAATTCCGGTGAGCAAAATGCTCGAAAGCGAAAAACAAAAGCTATTAAAATTAGAGGACGAGCTTAAGAAAAGAGTTGTAGGGCAGGATATGGCGGTCTTAGCCGTTTCAAACGCCATACGAAGATCCAAAGCGGGAATTTCGGACCCCAAAAAACCCATAGGAAGCTTTTTGTTTTTAGGGCCTACGGGAGTCGGAAAAACCGAGCTTGCCAGAACGCTTGCGTGGTTTTTGTTTAACGACGAAAAAGCTCTTTTAAGATTCGATATGTCCGAGTATATGGAAAAGCATTCGGTCGCCAGATTAATCGGAGCGCCTCCGGGATATGTCGGTTATGAAGAAGGGGGACAGTTGACGGAAAAAGTCAGGAGAAGACCGTACTCGGTTTTGCTTTTCGACGAAATAGAAAAAGCTCATCCGGACGTGTTTAACATATTTTTACAGATACTCGACGACGGGAGGCTTACGGACGGAAAGGGGAGAATAGTGGATTTTAAAAATACCATAATAATAATGACATCCAACGTGGCAAGCGATTATATAATGAAGATAAAAGACGTTTCTAAGATAACTCAGGAAGAAATTACTAACATACTTTTAAAACATTTCAGACCGGAGTTTATAAACAGAATAGACGAAATAATAACCTTCAAAAATTTAACCAAAGAAGATATCTTTAAGATAATAGACATACAGCTTGGTAATATAAAAGAAATTTTAAAACAAAGAGGCATAGATATAACCATAGACGACGGGGTAAGAGAATTTTTGTTTAAACAGGGATATAACCCCGAGTTCGGAGCAAGGCCTCTTAAAAGAGCGATATCCAGACATCTTACAGATAAGTTGGCCGTTGAGATTATAAAAAATTCGGATGTTAAAAAGTACAAAATCTCGGCCGGGGAGAACGGGATAATTTGCGAACCTTTAAAATAAACTCTAATATGTTCTTTTTTTAGTGTAATACCACTCCAATTGAGCGGGAGAAGAGTCTTCGTCTTTGTTTTCTTCGTTTAATACGTTTTCTCCTTTTCCTCTCGGAAGTATTTCTTTGAGTTTCCATTTATTATTTTCTCTGCCGAAAACCCAGTACTCCGTAAAAGGTTTTACATATTCGTCGAAGATTATTACGTTTTCGTTCCTTTTGACTATTTTTTGAGCGTGAGCCGAGAATCTGACCGCAAACTCGTCTTTTCCGTTATCTATCATATTATTTACTAAAACTATGCTTACCTCTCTTATGCAGAGATTCCTAAATTCGAAAGAGTAGCCTTCTTTTCTTTTTTCTTCGATTAACTCGGTAATGTTTTTTTTCATTTCTACGGTTACATATTCGTCGGATATTTTTTGGGGGTCGAGAAAAGACCATGCTCTATAAACGTTTATAAAAGCGAGACTCGAATCTATTTCCATCCTTCCCATATTCCACATCTTGTCCGTTTCGTATAAAAAATTTAAAAGTCTTGCTATTTTTTCTTTTTTCGATACGACCTTATCCTCCGCCGTTGGGCCTACCGGACCCAATTTCGCGGGGATTTCTCCGATAATTTGTTTTACCTGCTCGTCCGTAAATTGTTCTATAAAATCTTCTTTGTTAAGAATGTCCGATTCCGAGGTTTGTTCTATTTTATATAGAACCCATTTTTCATTTTCGTATTTGAAAGTCCAGAATTCTTGAAACAATTGGGGCTTATCGTCGCCTCTCAAAAACTCGTTTGTCCTATCGTCTATATAATAATCCTTTGCGCTTGCCGTTATAAGAGCGGTGAAAAAATTGGAATCTTTTTTATGGGTATATCTTAACCCGACTATATCTATTGAAATTATTTTTAAATTATCGATAATATTTATTTCATGGCTTTTTTTCATCATTTCTATTTGAATAAGATGTTGATTAAAAAGATGAGCGCTTATATCCGGAGCAAGCGGTTCATAGTTTCTGTTTTGCCAGCAATTTTGAAGTTTTGTAAAAACTTCCGAAACTCTGTTTTTTAACGAGTTTATCTCCAGTGTTTTATCGGTTTTAGATATAAACTCTATTATTTTTTCGGTTTTTTGAGATTTCTTTTTTATTTCGCCGTCGCTAAATATGAAATCCAGATTTTCATCTTCGTCGTTTTTTCTAAAAATCGATACAAGTATTATGCCTATTATTATCAACAAAAAAAAGGGATTGTCTTTTTCGTATTTGCCGTTTCCTCCTCTCGAGTAAGATCTCGATCCGAAACCACCTTTGTTATGAACCACAAATCCTTCCGCGATAAAGGTGTTAGGATATGAAACGGAAAGGTTGTATACCTCTTCCATCGAATCGTTCCTATTGATTTTTTTTATTTTAACCCATTTGAAATTTTTGTCGTAGTAAAGAAGCTCGTCCTTTTCGGTTATGTTTTCAGCTTTTATAAATCCTTTTCTGGTAAGTAGCGGGTGTTCGGATGTGGTTCTTAATTTTCCGATTTCCGCGGTTATTTCTATTATCGTATCTTTAGTTTTGTGTATTTCTGTTACTCTCGATTTCAACAAATTTCCTTTTTCGTAAGATATTACGATCTCGTTTTCTTTTATCTCTTCTATGTTTTTTTCGCCCCGTTCGGTTTTTATTTTCGTTCCTTTTGGAAAGCATCCTCCTCCTTTATTATGAACGGCTACGTAATTGGCGAAAAAGGTATTAGGATTTGAAACTTTTAAGTTATATATATCGGCTTGTCTTTTGATTTTTTTTAAAGATTTTATTTCGGTTTTTGAAAGCCCTTCTCCGTCGAAATAATATATCTTATCTCCTATTTTTAAATTTTCAAGATTTTTGAAAACTCCATTTCCTACATAGAAAGGATGTTCGGCCGTAGCGTACAATGTTATCTTTTCGGTTTTCAATTCGAAATACTCGTCGGTTTTCAGCTTTATTATTTCGTATACTTTCGAAAAAGTTTTTTTGCCTTCTTTGTCGAACGATATTATCTCGTCGCCTTGTTTTATTTCCGAAATCCTCGCCTGAGTGCCGTCCGATTTCAGTATGAAAGTATCCGGCAAGAAACATCCTTTGTTGTGGACGGCAAAACCGTTTGCCAGATAAGATTGGGCGGGGAAAACAAGAAGATTATATACGTTTGTGTTTTCTTTTTTCTTTTGTAATTTTTCTATTTTGCATTTAAAGCCTTCTAAATAAATCCAATCTCCTTTTTTAAAATAAAGCGCTTCTTTGAATATTCCCGCGGATATCATAAAAGGATGGTCGGGTGTGGAGCGAATGGTTTTTCCGCAGGCTTTTATTTCGATTATGTCTTCGGATTCGGTTCCGTATACGCTTTGAACTTCGGATAGCTTTTTTTTGTTTGTTATAACTATGTCTCCTTTTTTTATGTCTTGTATCTTTATCTTTCCTCTTACGGTATCTATTAAACTGCCTTTTTCAACGCAACCTCCGCCTCCTCTTGAAAAAAGGATATCGGTGGTAGATATTATAGATAAGATAAAAAATAAAAAAGGCTTTATATTTTTCATAAGTTTATTTTTTGTTATTATTAGTGAAGTCCAGCTATTATCCCCGCTATTACCGCCGCCGCTATTATTATACTTATTCCGATGATACCCGCGGATACGATTTTCCCGAAGTATTCGGCCACCGCTAAGTTTCCTCTTATCATTTCTTTGTCTTCGTCTATGTTCGGAGTTATTTTGTCGAATATTTTTGGTATTTTTTGAGATATTTTTATAAAAAGATATATCCCGATACCCGCTCCCACAAAAGAAAAAACCACGGCCCATAATATATTGGTAATAGTATTCATAAAACCTCCCTTTCAAATTATATTAAATTTTATTTTATCATCTTTTCGGCTAAAACTTTTTCAAGTTCGGGCTTTTTAATAAGTTGTTTTTTTAGATTTTCTTCTCTTATCGGATTTTTATAATTTTTGGATTGGAAAGTGTATGAGAAGTTTGTATGAACGTCGTATTTCCCGTCTATTAAAGCCAGCGTATCTTCGACAAAGACTCTTTCTTCGTCTGTCGGAATTACGAATATTTTAACCGGGGAATTGTCCGCCGATATTACGGTTTCCGCGTTTCTTGTTTTGGATATGTTGTTTTTTTCTTTATCTATTATTATTCCGATATTTTCAAGTCCTTCCAATGCTTTTTCTCTCGTAATCGGTCCCATCTCTCCGACCCCAGCCGTAAAAACTACGGCGTCCACTTTGCCTAAAGCGGCGTAATAGGAACCTATGTATTTTTTTATCCTGTAAGATTCTATCTCTATTGCGAGTTTCGCTCTTTCGTCTCCTTTTTCCGCGGCTATTTCTATATCTCTTCTATCCACATATTTGCCGGTTATGCCGAGCACCCCCGATTTTTTATTCAATAAAGAATCTATTTCTTTCGGATTTAAATTTTCTTTCTGCATTACGAAAAGCCCAATGGCCGGGTCGTGATCGCCCGCTCTTGTTCCCATTACCAGCCCCTCGAGAGGGGTAAAACCCATGGATGTGTCGTAAGAACATCCGTTTTTTATCGCGTTTATGGATGCCCCGTTTCCTATATGCGCTATTATAAGATTTGTTTCAAAAGGATTTTTATTCAATAAAACGGAGGCTCTTTTGGCGGTGTATAAAAAGGATGTACCGTGAAATCCGTATCTTCTTATTCCGTATTTTTCATACCATTCGTAGGGGAGGGCGTAGATATAAGAGAATTTGGGCATTGTCTGGTGCCATGCCGTATCCATAATGGCCGTATGGGTTACGTTCGGTAAAATTTCCATTGCGGCTTCTATACCCATTACGTTGGGAGGGTTATGGAGGGGAGCCAATGAAAATAATTCTTTGAAAGTAT
This sequence comes from Elusimicrobium minutum, assembly GCA_020723765.1. Taxonomy (GTDB): domain Bacteria; phylum Elusimicrobiota; class Elusimicrobia; order Elusimicrobiales; family UBA9959; genus JAAYVG01. Next base: position 4,832 of record DYIF01000028.1, on the reverse strand, counting down.
CTATTACTTTCGGAGTTATTACTACCGATTTGACGAATTTTTCTCCGCCGTGCACTACTCTGTGAGCCACAGCTTTTATTTCGTTTACGTTGGTTAGAATACCGTTATCTTTGTCGGTTAAAACGTCCAGTACCAGATTAAAAGCTTCTTTGTGATTCTTAACGTCTCTATTGATGGTCAGCTTCTGGCCGTTTAAAGGCTCGTAGTTTATAAAAGAATCGCCTATGTTTATTCTTTCGACCACTCCCGAGGCTACGAAAGAATTTTTGTTTTGGTCGAATACCGAAAACTTTAAAGAGGAACTGCCGCAGTTGATTGTCAAAATTTTCATATTTTCTCCTTTAGAATTGACTTTAAAACTTTCTTTTTTTCATAATTATATTATACATTAAAATTTCATTTCGGAGGTTTTATGGATGAAAACATAAAAAAAGCCAATAAAATTATAATCGAAAATGTTAAAAAATCTCTTTTAAAAAACAGATTTAACTGCGAGGTTTTTGAAAATAAAGAAGAACTTTCTGGTTACATAATAAAAACCGTAGGCGAAGGCAAGAAAATAGGACTTGGTGGAAGCGTAAGCATAAAAGAAATAGGAGTGCTGGATAAGTTGTCTAAGACTAACGAAATATTTACCCATAAACCGGAGATGAGCCCGGATGAAAGAAGGAGGGTATGGCTTAACGCGATAGATAGCGATTTTTATTTGGCTTCTCCTCAAGCCGTAACTTGCGACGGAAAGCTGATATTTGTAGACGGAACCGGAAACAGATGCGCCGCTCTTACCTGGGGACCGAAACATATATTGCTTGTGGCGGGAGTAAATAAAATAGTTAAAAACGAGGAAGAGGGATTAAGGAGAGCTCGAAATATTGCCGCGATAAGAAACAATATAAGGCTTAACAAAAAAAATCCGTGCGTTATAACCGGCAAATGCGAAGATTGTCAAAGCGAGGAGAGAATTTGCAACATACTTACGGTTTTGTGGAAAAAACCCAAAATTACAGATATAACCGTTTTACTTTTAAACGAAGAGTTAGGGTATTGAGTTATTCCGATACGAGTACGGTTAAACTTATCTCTTTCGATTTATAATTTTTAGAATAAAATTTGTTTTGTTTTTTAAAACCGTCCGAATTAAAAACTTCTTTCCATTTTCCTTTGGGAAGATTAAATCTTAATTCTTTTTCGTTTGGATTTATAAGCACCAGAATTTTTTTCCACTGGTCTTTTGCTTTATTTCCGTCTATCAAAAATGCGATGCTTTTTGAGTCGGGAAGGGGGATTTTCAAATCCTCGTAAAATTTTATGTTTTCTTCTATTTCTTTTTTCGTTTTCATTTTAAAAGCGGGGTGTTCTTTTCTTAGCTTAATCAGGTCTTTGTAATATGAAAAAATATTTAAAAACTCTTTTTTTCTCGTCCAATCTATTTTGTTTGTCTCGTCTGGCGCATTGTATGAGTTTTCGTTTCCGTATTTTGTTCTTAAAAATTCTTCTCCGCTTAAAATAAATGGAATTCCTTGAGAAACAAAAACTATCGATTGAGCCAATTTATGCCTTTTTATAATGTTTTCATTTTTATCCTCGGGCATCGATAATTTTAACCTATCGAATAATGTATGATTGTCGTGGCAACTTACGTAATTTATCGTTTCCATCGGAGAATCGGTAAAAGTATTTATGCTTCCTTTTATTCCCTCTATTACTTTTTCCCTATAGTTACCGTTTTGAACATAACCCAGATCTTCTATATGAAAAACGCTTCCTTTTAAAGCGTCTCTCAAATCGTCGTTAAATACGGAAAATCCCTTGTTTTTTTGCTTTCCCTTAGATACTCCTCTTATCGGAGTTTCTCCGGCGGCCCAGGGTTCTCCGTATATTATTATATCTGGTTTTATTTTTTTCAATTCTTTTATTAATTCGTCTACCGTTTCCAGATCTATGAGTCCCATTAAATCGAATCTAAATCCGTCTATTTTATATTCTTTGACCCAGTATTTTAAGCTGTCTATTATAAATTTCCTGCCGTAAGGAGAGTCGGATTTGAATTCGTTTCCGCATCCAGAACCGTTGTAATAAGACCCGTCATCTTTTTTTCTGTAAAAATAATCGTAGGCGGAGGTCTGAAAATTATAAACTTTACCCCCGGTTTCGGCGGTATGATTATAAACAACGTCCATTATGACTTTTATTCCGTTTTTATGCAAAGAGTCTATCATTTTTTTTGTTTCGGATATTTTTTCTTTTTTGTCTACGCTAAACCATCCTTCCGGCGAATTATAGCTTACTGGCATATAACCCCAGTCGTAATCCTCGGTATTTTCGTCTTTTTCAAAATCGTAAAAAGGCATTATATGAACGGCATTTACTCCCAATTCTTTTAAATGAGATATTCCCGTTTTTATTTCTTTGAAATTTTGATGCGTAGAATTATCTTCGGCTATTCCCAGGTATTTGCCTTTGTTTGCTATTCCGGATAACCTGTCTATAGTAAAATCTCTTACGCTCATTTCGTATATTATGATATCCGATAAATCTATTTTCGGCCCATCCGACACTTCCGTATCGTCTTTACGGAAAATAGCCCATTTGTTATTATCGTATGTCAGCGCGGCGTGAGGGTCTATGCCGTATAGTTTTTTATCGGGGTATACGGCTTCGTATTTATAATAAGAACCGTAATAATCGGTAGATAGGGATATCTCCCATATAAAATTGTTTTTATATTCGAAAGGCATTTTAACATCTTTATCTTCTTTTTTTATTATTAAATTTAATTCTTTTGCTGTCGAGAAAATTTTTAATTTTATTTTTTCATTTTCATAAACCTCTCCCAATTTTTCGTCCGACGGTTTTAGGTCGTAAATGGCGTTTCCAAATACCAGTAAAGATTTGCCGAAATCGCCGATTACTTCGTATTTTCCTTTTCTTATATCTTCCATGGATATCTCTTTTTCGGTTTTAAAATTTACGAAACTTGAAAGTTTTGGGTTTGAATCTTTTTTTAGCGGTATCTTCTTTTTAGTATCTTTTCCGGTCAGGTAAAAATCTTTTAATCTTTCCGTTAACACCCTCCTGTTTAATGTTATTCTTATTTTACCTTCTCCGTCGTAATAAGCCCCGGTTATTTGAGTTGATATGTCTATTTCTTTCAGGCTTTTGTATATTTTAGGGTCTCCTTCCAATATAAAAATCTCATTTTCTCCGCTGTGATTCAAAATCCTGTCGAAAGATTCTTTCTTTTCCCAGTTCCCGTATTTGGGCAAAATACCTATTTCCTTATTTAAAAGGTTATTTTTGTTTAAATCCAAAACGAATTTTATTCCGAAATCGGTTTTTGTCTCCGGATTTATTTCAAATCCGTTTTTGTTTTCGGTTTTATTCCATACCCATAGTTTCCATCCGTCATAGTCGTCGTTTACTCTTTGATAATTTATAATAAGATTTTGAGCTTTAATGTTCATACTTACCGCCGATAAAAACAAAATAATCAATATTTTTTTCATAATCTAACTCCCTTAACAATATTAGTTATTATATAAAGTTTTTTAAAAATGCTAAAATAATACGATATGAACAAAAAAACTTATATATTCTTTTTAATCTTAATTTTGCCTGTTTTTGTTTTTTCTAACACCGACTCCAAAAAGAAAAAACAACAAAGCATTCCAAATACCAACTCGGTTAATGCCGCCTACAAAGATAAAACCAACAAAAATTTTTGGGATATAAAACTATCGACCGCCGAAATATCTCAGATAATTTCAAAAATAGAGACGGAACCGGTAATAAGGGGAGTGCATCTTACCAGCTGGGTTAGCGGAAACGATAAGTTAAGAAGAGGAATTATAGAAAATATAAGGAGAACGGTCATAAATACGGTTGTCGTGGCGGTTAAAGAAAAAAACGGAGAGGTTTATATCCCATCAGAATTTTCCATAAAATATGGAAGCTACGCTTCCGCGATACCGGATCCTGAAAAAATAGTCAACGAATTTAAAAAAGAGGGATTATATACAATAGCCAGAGTGGTTTGTTTTCACGACAACATAATTCCTAAAAAAAGAATCGAGCTTGCCGTAAAAAATTCGGACGGCGGAGCGTGGAAAACGAGAAAAGGCGATATGTGGGTGGACCCATATAATAAAGAGGTTTGGGATTATATAATGGATGTGGCCGAAAGGGCCGCAAAAGCGGGTTTTGAAGAAATACAATTCGACTATGTAAGATATCCGACCGAGGGGGATACAAAGAAATGCAGATACTCGGCCGTTCATAACAAAGAAAACGCCACTAAAAACATCGTAGATTTTTTCGCTTATGCGAGAAAAAGATTGGCTAAGTACAACGTAAAAATATCGGCGGATGTTTTCGGTCTTACCACAAACTCCGAAATGGGAATAGGCCAGGATTTGAAAATGATATCCGAAAATGTAGATAGGGTATATCCTATGATGTATCCGTCTCATTATTATTCGGGGGAGTATAACCTTTCAAATCCCGAATCTCAACCTTATAAGGTAATAGATAGAGGCCTTAAGCAGGCGATGAATAAAACCGGTTTAAATTATTATAAGATAGCTCCTTATCTTCAGGATTTTAGTTTAAAAGTTAAATATACTCCTTTCGATGTCAGAGCGCAAATAATAGCCGCAAAAAACAATTACATACCGAGTTTTTTGCTCTGGAACCCTTCTTCCAAATACTCGTGGGAAGCTCTGGATAAAAATATTTTTTGCGCTTTCGTGGAACCCGAAAAGTGCGCATATAAATAATTTAGTGTTAGATAAAAATACTATGTCATCGTAATAATAACCATTATATAAAAATTA
>DYIF01000027.1 GCA_020723765.1 Elusimicrobium minutum | reverse complement strand
TTTTTGCTTTTCTAAGAAATGCGAATAGCATTTCGCGGGAATCGAAAGTCCGCAGAAAAACTTGTGCTTTCAGTTTTTCGAGGAGCGGCCCGCGAAAAAATGAGCGGTGAGCGAATTTTATTTGCGGGAGATTCCCATCGCCCGCTTTTTGCTTTTCTAAGAAATGCGAATAGCATTTCGCGGGAATCGAAAGTCCGCAGGCCGAATTGGGCTATGCAAGAGGCCGAGTGGACTTTGCTTATTATGTTTGTTTGGGACACCGTGGCAAATGCGAAGCATTATGCCACAGTAGCGGCCCGCGAAAAAATGAGCGGTGAGCGAATTTTATTTGCGGGAGATTCCCATCGTCCGCTTTTTCTACTTCGCTAAAGCTTCGTAGAAATTATAAGTTTCTGCGAAGTTGAAAACGTAGCGGAAGCTTTTCTAAGAAATGCGAAAGCATTTCGCGTAAATAGTAGTTCGCCTAATAAAGTTTCAAATTCAATGTTAAAAGTTTAATGTTCAAAGTTCAATGTTTAAAGTTTCACGAATGGAAGAAAAAGTTATAGGTTCGAAATATAATACCTAAAATATTTTCATAAAACTCATTTTGTTTGTCATCTTTATTTAAGCATAGAAAGAAAAGTTTTTATATCGGTTAAAATTTTATATAATCTATTTAGGATATATTTTGCCGTTGTAGCTCAGTTGGTAGAGCATCTCCATGGTAAGGAGAAGGTCGCCGGTTCAAGCCCGGCCAACGGCTTTTGTTCTTTCGGGTGGATAAATTTCCATTTTTATTAAGGTAGAGATGCGATTTTTTTTGTTTTTTTTAAATTCCTTTTTTTTCATTTCAAATCTTTTCTCCGAGGCTGTTTTATCCGATTATTCGGGCGAGGTCAAATTCAGAAAGAACTCTTTTTCAGATTGGGAAACAGTTTCCGCTAAGAACATCGTTCTACCGGACGGATCCGCTTTGAAAACCGAGAATAATTCGAAAGCCAAGATAATAATTGACGAATCGACCATATGGTTAAAACCCGATTCCGCGCTTGAGATAGAAACCACATCAAAATACTACACTTCATTCGGGCTTGTTTATGGAAAAATAAAAGCAAGCGTCGTTGGGCTTGTAAGAAAAGCGAGGTTCCAAATAAGAACTGTTTCGGCTGTGTTTGGAGTCAGAGGAACTGACGTAATGGTCACTTCATCTATAGACGGAAGATGTTCTATAGACGTTTTATTCGGAGAGGTGGAGTTTGAATATTTAATACCGCCCAAAAAAGGCAAAAGAAGTTTTATGATTACTCAGGGCATGAGTTTTGAAATACAAGATGTGGAAAAACCCTATTCGGTTTCATTAATAAATAAAGAAAGAGAAAACGAAATCCTTTCCAATTGGGATCCTTCCGTTTCCGAAGAAAAATCGTACGAAAACGTTTTTAAAATGGAAGATAGAAAAGAAAGGCTTAGAAATTTTATAGCATACTCCAATGCTGTCAATTCTGAAATAAGCAAATTCGTTTATAAAGAAAAAGAAAGCGATTTTGAATCAGGAAGGAGTTTAAAAGATATTCATGGAAACATAGTAAGAGTAGATCAGAGACTTATAAGACCTGATTCCAAAACTTTGGAGCTTTTTAATCTGGTAAAAAGAGCGGAGTATAAAAATTACTCTTACGCTTCACCCTACTCTTATATGGAACCCGGATTTAAGTATAATGGAGGAGGATCAAACAACAGGCTTGATGCGTTTATAATAACTTTTAGTTTTAATAAGGATATTCCGAAAGATATAAACAAATGGCAGAGTTTTTTTTCCGATTCTTCAGTAAATCCCGAATGGGCTACATTCGTAAACGCCAATATAACCGATAATTCCAGTGTTTTTTTTACGGCAGAGGCATATAAATATAATCAATCCAGAGAAGAACTTATAAATAATACAGAGGTGGTAGGAGTGCCTCAAAATTCAAATGATAGAGATAAAGACGTGTTAATCACCGGGGTCATAAATAAAGCGCTTTTAGACGATATAGTGAAGCTGAATTTTAAGGAGTCCGATGTCTCAAATCCTACCGGAAACATAGTAAAAAAATCGGATTCTTCTACGATATCCGGCGCTTTATGGGGAGTTAAAGTGGACGGATTTGAGTTTAGCGGGAGCGATAAGATATATCAATTAAAAGGAACAAAATACGTAAAAGGAGCCAATTTTGGAAGTTCGAATAACGACGATTATTTCTGGTTGACTCAGGAAAATTATGTTATTTCCAACTCGGGGAGTCTCAGGTCTAAAGAAGATATTTTTTCTTCAAACAAATCGGTTTCGGAGATAATAAACGCAAATGCTATTCAATCCATTTCGTATGTTAAAAAAAACATATCGAACACGGACGGCGTTTCGGATGACGATTATTTTTCGTCATCAAATATAGACAGCGTTATCATAGGGGATGTGCCTTTTATGATGTTAGAGAAAGTTTCGGGCGGTGTTGATAGATGGAAATACTAAAATTTTTTTTAATATCGATACTTTTTTCTTGCCAAACCTCGGTATTCGGCGGATTAAACGATAAAGCCAAAGAAATGGTATCTCAAATAGTTTCGGACCCACCCAAGTTTTTCTATGAAATGAAAAACGATTCCGAAATCACTCTTCCCGTTTCTTCCGGTAAAAAATATAATTTGAATTTCGAGCTTTTTCCGACTCTCGTTCCTTTTACATATCTAAACGCGTCGATAAACTATAATTTATATAAAGAAGGCAAAATTAACGCGGATATGCCCCAATTGGACCTTCTGGCGGGAGGGGCTTATATGGTCGGAGCCAAAATCGCGGCCAATTCCAGCGAAGATATAACTGATGCTAAATTTTCGAGTTATCATTTGGGATTTCTTTTGACTTCTTCTCTCTCTTCCAAAACAAGAACCTTTTACGGTTTTAAACATTCCTTTTTATCTTCAAAACTGAAGCTTAGCGATTCGAAAAGCCATAAAATTCTTGGGGTGGAGATAAAAAACTTCGACAGCAGTTTCGTGGAAAATTCGCTTATTTTCGGGGTGGAAACTTTAAAGGATGTGGATAAAAGGTGGGCGGTCCAGATTAATTACGGCCTAACAAACAATACTCTGGTTACAAAGCTTTCATGGTACGGTAAATGGTTTGAGCTTGGAATAAATATATATCCGGAGGGGGTGCTCGTTATTCACCCGACCTGGATTATGAGGCTTAGTTTTTGATATGAAGAATTTATTTTTTATTTTTTATCTTTTATTTTTTTGTTTTAATCTTAAAGCTTCCGTCTCGATAGCCAACAAAAAATACTCAACTTATCTGGATCTTTCTTTTATGCAGAATACAAACCTGGTTAAAGGTTCTTATTACGGCGGCGGAGAGATGAACTCTTCTTTCGGAATGCTATTCGATTTTAACGAAAAAAATTCTTTGGCGCTAAATTACAATATTTTATACTCCGGCCCTTCCGTAGTCAGCGAAAGCGGGGATTTAAAGGAAAGAACGATATCTCAATCTTTTACTCTGGAATGGCAAAAAAAAATAAGCGAAAAATCGAGATTTAGGCCTCAGTTGTTTATAGGAAAGGAACTGAGAAAATCGGGGTCTATCGGGGATTTTGACGATAATCTTTACAATAATAATTCAAAAGGATTCGGTTTGTCTTTAGATCGGTATGTCTCTAAAAATAGCGTTTTTGTTTATAGTATTTTATATCGAAAGATAGAGTTTCCAAATTATACCGACCTGTTAACCGAGTTTAGAAATCCCGGTTCCCAAACTCAAATCTCCGGCGGTCTTTACGATAATAATCTTTATAGGTTTGGAATAAAATGGAAATATCGAAATTATTTTTTGTCTTCGGAATATACCATTCAAAAATATATTTCTCAAAAGGTTATCGAAGATGACGGGTTGTATTCCGATAAAAAGCAAAAAGACGGAGACTTCGAATTTAAAGCCGGAGTCGAATCGCAGTTTTATTTTTTATCTTTTTATCCTTCCGTCTCGGTCCTTATTCATAGGTCCAATCAGAATTTTTTAAGGTTTAAATCCTTTACGGATATGTATCCGGTTTTTATAAAAAACGCTTACGATTATAACGAATATTATTTTTCACTGCCTTCATATTTTAAATTCATAGGCGCGGATTTTAATCTTTCTTTAGGTTACAAAAAAAGATATTACGCCCAAAGACCGCCGAGAAACGAAAACAACGATTATATTTATTCAAAAAAACAAACCAACGATTTGTTGATTTTCGACTTCTCTTTTTCGAGAAAAATAAACGAACTGGCTTCGGTTATGTTTTTCTTTTCTTTCGTCAACTCTTCGTCCAATAACGACTACGATATATATATACCTTTAAATTATAACGCCGCTTCGTTAGGTTTCGGATATAGAATAAAATATTGATTTCGCCTCTTTATCTATTCCCAAAACCTCAATGGCATATGCGGGGGGTTGATTAGTTTAATATTTTTTTGTTATAATTTATTTGTTGCCTAACCTTAACGTTTGTTTGTTCTTATTTTTTTGAACAAATAAATTTTCTTACCGCCAAAAGCGGGAAGATATTTTTGTCTTTGGATAAGTTAGCAGATAGGAGTTTGTTATGGAAGAAAACAAAAACGAGCAGTTAAACGAACAAAAAAACATTTCGGAACCCGTCGGTCCCGAGTTTAAATATATAATAGCCAAAAAATTGGGTATGACCCAGATATTTACTCCTTCTGGAGAGATAAAAGGGGTAACCGTTTTGGAAGCCGGTCCTTGCCAAGTTGTTTATACGAGAACAAAAGAAAAAGACGGATATAACGCGGTATGTTTGGGATATGGAGAGAAAAATAAAAACATAAACAAACCTATGGAAGGCATATTTAAAAAGTATAACGTAAAGCCGGTAGAACATATGAAAGAGTTCAGGTTTGAAAAAATAGATTCGGTAAAACCGGGTCAGGTAGTCTCGGTTGAAAACAGATTTAAGGAAGGGGATTTTGTGGATATACAGGGTATCACGATAGGAAAGGGTTTTGCCGGAGCTATGAAAAGACATAATTTTAGAGGTCAGCCCGCTTCTCACGGAGCTTCGGATAGAGAAAGAGCACCCGGTTCTTTGGCTTCGAGAAGAGCGTTGGGTAGAGTTATGCCGGGTCAGAGAATGGCCGGACATTTGGGTCATGAGACAGTTACCGTTCAGAAGATAAAGATAGTCAAGACAATACCGGAAAAAAACATAATAATGGTGAACGGAAGCGTTCCGGGTAAAGAGGGCAGCATAGTTTATATAAAGCAGACTACGAAGAAAGTCAGCATTCCGAAACAAACTACGACCGTTAAGTCTCAAGTTAAAAAAGACGCGGCCAAAGCCGCTCCCAAGAAAAAATAGTTAAGGAGTTTCTAATATGGAAATAAAACTTTTAGACAAAGAGTGTAAAGAAAAAGGGAATGTAAATCTTCCGGATTCGATACTGGCCGAGAAGGTTAATAGAAATTTCTTGTATGAAATAGTAAAATATTACAGAGCCAACCAAAGAGCCGGCACTTCTTCGACCAAAACGAGAGCCGAAGTAAGCGGCGGAGGAAGAAAGCCCTGGAAACAGAAGCATACCGGAAGAGCAAGACAAGGATCCATAAGATCTCCGATATGGAAGGGAGGAGGAGTAGTTTTCGGGCCGAGACCCAGAGATTTTTCATTGGATATGCCCGTTAAAAAACTCCATCTGGCTCTTAAGCAGGTTCTTAAATCGAGAGTTTCGGATAATATGGTTTATGTTTTCGATAATTTGAGTTTCGATACCCCGAAAACAAAAAATTTCGAAAATATAATTAAAAATCTTAATCTTAAAGGGAAAAAAATACTTGTAGTTATGGATAGATTCGAAGAAAATACTCTTAAGTCTTTAAGAAACATAGAAAAAGTATCTTATGTTACCGCATCGAATCTCAGCGCTTACGATTTAATATCGAACGATGCGATATTTTTAAATCAATCCGCTATAGATATAATAAAATCAAGAGTGGAGGAGTAATGAACATAAATCCTTATAAAATCATATTGGAGCCGGTTCTTACCGAAAAAAGCGTCAATCTTAAAGAGATGAATAAGTATGTTTTCAAAGTAAACGATAACGCCAACAAAAATAGCGTTAAGCAGGCCGTAGAGACGTTATTTAAGGTTAAAGTCGGCGGTGTCAGAATAGTCAATACCAAAGACAAAAAAGCGAGAGTCGGAAGATACGAGGGTTACAGAAGCGGTTGGAAAAAAGCCATAGTAACTCTTAAAGAAGGAAAAATAGAATATACCGACGTTAAAAAGTAAGGAGATAATATGCCAGTAAAAAGTTATAATCCGTATACCCCTTCAAGAAGATTCATAACGACTCAGGATTTTTCGGATATTACCAAGAAAGAACCTGAAAAAAGTTTAACCGTAGGGCTCAGAAAAAGCGGCGGGAGAAACAATACCGGTATGGTTATGGTAAGACATATCGGAGGCGGTCATAAGAGAAAATACAGGATAATAGATTTTAAGAGAAACAAACACAATGTTCCCGCCATAGTCGAGTCCATAGAGTACGACCCGAATAGAAATTCAAGAATAGCTCTTTTGAAATATAGAGACGGAGAGAAAAGATACATAATAGCTCCGGAAGGTTTAAAAGTAGGAGATGAGGTATTAAGCGGTTTGAAAGAGATACCGATAAAAACCGGTAACGCGATGCCCTTATGTTCGATACCGGACGGAACTTTCATACATTGCATAGAGATGAGGCCGGGTTGCGGAGCGCAGTTTGCCAGATCCGCCGGAAGCTCCGCTCAGGTTATGGGTAAAGAAGGAAAATACGTAACCGTAAAAATGCCGAGCGGCGAGCTTAGAAAAGTTTTAAGAGATTGTTTCGCCACTATAGGAAGGGTGGGAAATTCCGAATATAATACCATAACGATAGGAAACGCCGGGAGAAAAAGACATATGGGAATAAAGCCGACCGTAAGAGGCGGCGCTATGAACTCGGTCGACCATCCTTTGGGAGGCGGAAGAGGAAGATCCAAGGGAAATAACGTTCCGAGATCTCCGTGGAACCAGCCGTCCAAGGGTCTTAAGACCAGAACAAAAAATAAAATATGGAACTGGATGATAGTTCAGGATAGAAGAAAAGGCAAGGTATAAGGAGGAAAGATGGGTAGAAGTTCTAAGAAAGGAGCTTACGTAGAACCGAGTCTGATGGAAAAAGTGAAAAAAGCTTTGGAAACGGGAGATAAAAAACCTATTAAAACATGGTCGAGAAGAACGACCATAATCCCCGATTTTGTCGGTTTGACTTTTATGGTTCATAACGGTAAAAAATTTCTTCCCGTTTATATAACGGAGAGGATGATAGGGCATAAATTAGGCGAGTTTTCTTTTACCAGAACCTTTAAAGGCCACGGCGCGGCTCATAAAGAGTCCACCGACCTCACATAAGGAGAGAATATGGAAGCAATATGCAAATTAAAATACCAAAGGCACTCTCAGTTGAAAGTAAGAAGAATAGCAAACCTCATAAAAGGTAAGAACCTCTGGGAAGCTACTCATTTTTTAAATTCTCTTACTACGCCGACAAAAACCGTGGTTCTTAAAGCCATTAAATCGGCCGGGGCAAACCTTAGCAATAAACTGGCGAAAAAAGTAGACCTTAAGGATGTCTGGATAAAAGAAATCGCGGTGGACCAGGGACCTATGAAGTTTTTAAGAAGATATAACGCCGGTCCTATGGGCAGAGGCATGCCTTATACGAGAAACATGTGTCATATAAAAGTCGTGGTAAGCGACTTGAAAAATTAAGGAGAAGATATGGGACAAAAAATTCATCCTAATTCGGTAAGACTCGGTTACATAAGAAACTGGCAGTCCAGGTGGGTGGCGGATTTTAAAGATATGCCGCAGCTCATAAGAGAAGATTACGAGATAAGAAATATGGTAAAAGAAAAATTCCTTCAGGCTGCGGTCAGTTCCGTTATAATAGAGAGGCTCGGGAATTATCTTAAGATAACCATAAATACGGCCAGACCCGGCATAGTAATAGGAAGAAAAGGCCAGGATATAGAAACTTTAAGAGCCGAACTTGAAAGAATGACCGGCAAAAAAGTTTACATAAACGTTTTCGAAATAAAAGTTGCAGAGTTGGACGCCACTTTGGTAGCTCAGTCCATAGCTTTTCAACTCGAGAAAAGAGTTTCTTATAAAAGAGCTTGCAAAAAAGCGATGGAAAAAACCATGGCAAGCGGCGCATTGGGCATAAAAGTCATGGTTTCCGGAAGATTGGGCGGAGCGGAAATAGCTAGAAGAGAATGGTATAGAAAAGGAAGAGTTCCGCTTCAAACTTTTTCCGCCGACGTGGATTACGGATTTGCGGAAGCTAACACCGTTATGGGTAAAATAGGCGTTAAGGTGTGGATATTTAAGAAACTGTTCTTTGCAAAAACGCCGAGAGAACTTCAAGAAGAATTGAAAAAGATGAGGCTTGAAGAAGAAAAACAGAATATGATAGTCGGAGAAAATATATCAAAAGAAGAGAATAAAGGAGACCAAAATGTTGATGCCTAAAAGAGTAAAATATAGGAAACCTCATTCGGCTCCCAGAATTAAGGGATATGCTAAAGGTAACACAGAGATAAGATGGGGAGAGTACGCGATAAAAGCGCTCGAGCCCAAATGGATTACCGCAAGGCAGATAGAAGCCTGCCGTGTTACCATAGTTAGATACTTAAAGAAAAAGGGAAAGTTATGGATTAGAATATTCCCGGATAAAGCCATAACGAAACACCCCGCCGAAACGAGAATGGGAAAAGGAAAGGGAGATCCGGACCATTGGGTAGCGGTCGTAAAGCCCGGAAGGATAATGTTTGAGATAGAGGGCATAGACGATCAGATAGCCAGCGAGATTTATCATAGAGTAAGCGCGAAACTTCCGATAAGCACAAAACTCTTAAAGCGCGAAACCGTTTAGAGGTGAAATATGAAAAGCAAAGAAAAAGAATCTATAAAAAACATGGGCGATAACGAGCTTAACGCGATGCTTAAAGACTTAGAAAAAGAGCTTTTTGAGCTCAAATTTAATAAAAAAATTTCTCCGCTCGACAATCCCTTAAAAATAAGGGTCTTGAGAAGAAAAATAGCTTTTGTGAAAACTATTTTAAGCGAGAGAAATAATAAGACGGTAAATATTTCCAAGGAGTAAAATATGCAAGAGCAGAAAAGAGCCAAAAGAAGTTTGCTTACCGGAACCGTAGTTTCCGATAAAATGAATAAAACCAGAGTCGTAAGGGTGCTAAGGGTTTTTAAGCATCCGCTTTATGAAAAAATAGTCAGAAGCTACAAAAAGTATTACGCTCACGACGAGTTAGGTCAGTCTAAAATTGGAGATACGGTCGAGATAATGAGCACAAGACCTCTGTCCAAACTCAAAAGGTGGAGAGTCTACAGGGTAGTTACCAAAAATAAATAATCGGAGAATAATATGATACAGTTAAGAACAATGTTAAACGTAGCCGACAACTCCGGAGCAAAAAAACTCATGTGTTTTAAAATAAGAGGCGGCAGTCATAGAAAGTTTGCTACGGTAGGAGACATAGTTATGTGTTCCGTAAAGGAAGCTCTCCCGGAAGGAAACATAAAAAAGGGAGATGTGGTAAGGGCCGTAGTCGTAAGGGTTAGAAAAGAAATAAGAAGACCGGACGGTTCTTATATAAGATTCGACGACAACGCCGTTTGCGTGGTCGACAATAACGGCGAGCCCAAGGGAACCAGAGTTTTCGGTCCGGTTGCCAGAGAATTAAGGGCCAAAAACTTTTTAAAGATAATATCGCTTGCGCCGGAAGTGCTTTAAGGAGAGGTGAATATGGCAGGACTTAAGAAAAAAGACAAGGTTATAGTTCTTTCAGGTAAGGACAAAGGTAAAAAAGGCGAAATATTGAAGGTTTTCAAGAAAGGAGATAAGATTGAAGAGGTTATAGTTAGCGGAATCAATCTTGTTTCCAAACATAAAAAACCTACGAGAAACGACCCTGGCGGAATAGTTAAAAAAGAGGCTCCGATAAACGTTTCAAAAATTATGCTCGTTTGTCCGAGCTGCGACAAGCCTACGAGATTAAAGATGAATTTAACCGAAGGCGGAGAAAAGTTTAGAGTTTGCAGAAAATGCGGCCAGACTATAGCTTAGGAGGAATAAAGAATATGACGACTAAAACCGATTATATGCCAAGGTTAAAAAAACATTATCTTGAAAATGTCGTTTCGGCTATGATGAAGGAGATGAATCTCAAATCTCCTATGGCCGTTCCGAAAATTTCTAAGATTGTCATAAGCATGGGAGTAAACGAAGCTAAAGAAGACATAAAACAGCTTGAAACCGCAAAAGAAGAGTTGGCTTCGATAACCGGCCAGATGCCTCAAATAAAAAGGGCTAAAAAATCCATATCGAACTTTAAGTTAAGGCAGGGTATGCCCATAGCTTTAAAGGTGACTTTGAGAGGGGATAGGATGTACGAATTCCTCGATAGATTCATATCTCTTGCGGCTCCAAAAATAAGGGACTTTTCAGGTTTCGACTCGGATAAATTCGACGGTCACGGCTCTTATAACATAGGGCTTAAAGATCATTTTATATTCCCGGAGATAAATCCGGAGAAGGCTCCAAAATCCAGAGGGATAAACATTACTCTGGTTACTACGACCAAAGAAGATAAAACCGCTAAAAAACTATTGGATTACTTTGGATTTCCTTTCAAAGAATCCAATAAAAAATAAGGAGTAAAATATGGCAACCTACTCACAAATGGCTAAAGCGAGAAGAAAACCGAAGTTCTCGACAAGATATAGAAACAGATGTCAGATATGCGGCAGACCCAGAGGGTATTACAGAGACTTTGGGCTTTGCAGAATATGTTTGAGGAAAATGGCTCACGAGGGACTTATACCCGGGCTTAAAAAATCGAGCTGGTAAGGAGGAATATAATGGATAGTTTATCAAATATGCTTGTTTCGATAAAAAACGCGTCGATGAGATTTAAAGAAAAGGTTGACGTTAATTACTCTAAAATGAACGCGATGGTTCTTGAGATATTAAAATCCGAAGGTTTCATATCCGGATATAAAATAATCAAGGACGAAAAAACAAATAGGCAAGTTATAAGAGTAAACCTTAAGTATACGGAAGATAAAACTCCCGTATTTGCTGGATTTAAAAGAATTTCCAAACCCTCCAGAAGAATTTATAGGGGATACGACGAGTTCCCGAGATTGAAAAATTCTTTCGGCATAAATATAGTTTCCACTCCCAAGGGAGTGATGAGCTCGATTAACGCGAAAAAAGAAAGATTGGGCGGAGAGGTAATCTGTCAGGTTTGGTAAATAAGGAGAAGATATGAGCAAGATAGGAAATAAACCGGTTAAAATATTGGACGGAGTAAAGGTTGTTTTAAGCGGAAGTTCCATTAATTTCGAAGGAAAACAAGGAAAAATGACTCTTCCGGTCTATGAAGGTCTTAAAGTGGAAATTAAAGACGGTATGGTTTTTGTTAGAAGAGAAAAAGAAGGAGTTAATTCCTTCCACGGGACCATGAGAGCCAAGATTCAAAACGCCATACTGGGCGTAAGCGAGGGATTTAAAAAGGTGCTTGAAATAAACGGAGTCGGTTTCAGGGCTCAAAGCGACGGTAAAAAAATAACCATGCAATTGGGTTTTTCGCATCCCGTTTCTTTGGATATACCTCAAGGGGTAAAAATAGAGATATCGGGTAAAGACCAAAACATCCTTTCCGTTTCGGGAGTGGATAAAGAAATGGTCGGAAATTTTGCGGATAAAATAAAAAAGATAAAACCGCCGGAACCTTATAAAGGCAGCGGAATAAAATATCAAAACGAGAGAATTTTAAGAAAGGCCGGAAAAGCTCAAGCCGGCGCGGGCGCTAAAAAATAATCAGAGGTGAAATATGATTACAAAATACGAAAGATATCATTTAAGAAAAGAAAGAACCAGAAGGAAACTATTTGAGAGAGGAATAACCAAGCCGAGACTCAGCGTAAAAAGAAGCAATAAATACGTCTACGCTCAGCTTATAGACGATTCCAAAGGGGTTACTTTAGCTTTTGCCTCCACCGTAGAAAAGGAATTGTCCGACAAAATCAAAAAAATGAACAAATCGGCGAAATGCATAGAAGCATGCAAGATTCTCGGCGAGACGATCGCCAAAAGAGCGATTGAAAAGGGAGTAAAAGAGGTAATATTCGACAGAGGCGGAAGGATATATCACGGAAGAGTTAAAGCTGTAGCCGAAGCGGCCAGAACCGCCGGTCTTAAATTTTAAAACAAGGAGAGAAAGATGATAACCAAAAATCAGAAAAAAATAAAAACCGAAAAAGAAGGCGAATTGGTAGAAAAGACCAATGAGTTTGTCGAAGTTAAAGACGAAGCGAGCGAAGAAAAATCAATAGTAATAGCCATAAACAGAGTTTCCAAAGTGGTAAAAGGCGGAAAAAGGCTTTCTTTTAACGCCGTCGTCGCCGTAGGTAACGGTAACGGAAAGGTAGGAGTGGGAGTCGGGAAAGCCAAGGAGACTCAGGACGCCATAGCCAAAGCCTTAAATTACGCCAAGAAAAACATGATAGAGTTTCCTCTTAAAAACGGAACCATACCGCACGAAGTAGAAGCCAAATTTTGTTCCGGGTATATATGGATGAAACCGGCGATAGAAGGGACCGGTTTGATAGCGGGGGGAGCCGCCAGAAGCGTCTTGGAAGTAGCGGGAGTCAGGAACATACTTACCAAAAATTTAGGTTCTACCAATACTTTCAATTCGGCTTATGCGACTATAGAAGCCCTTAAAAAATTGAAAACTACCGAAGCGATAAAAGAGATTAGAAAATAACCGGAGGTTTTATGGTTTTTATTCACGAATTAAGCCCTAAAAAAGGAGCCACTCACAGAAAGAAAAGACTCGGAACCGGTCAGGGTTCCGGTCACGGACAAACCTCTACCAGAGGTCAGAAAGGTCAGAGAGCCAGAAGCGGAGATCCTAAAAGAGTAGGGTTTGAAGGCGGACAGATGCCGCTTTTGAGAAGGCTTCCCAAAAGAGGATTTAATAACGATTTCTTTAAAAAAACATATGAGATAGTGAAAATTTCCACCATAGAGAAAAATTTTAATTCCGGAGAAGAAGTAAATCCTCAGGAATTGGAAAAAAAAGGAATTATAAAAAGCTCCAAGTCGGTTAAAATACTCGGGGATGGAAAACTTACCAAAAAGCTTAATGTTTTCGCTCACGCTTTTTCAAAATCGGCGAAAGAGATAATAGAAAAAGCCGGCGGAAAGGTAAGTTTGATAGAAAAAAAATCCGCAAATAAGTAGGTTGCAGGTCGTACAAACCTTTAGTTAAAGAGGAGATTTATGCAAACCGAAAACATAGGTAATCTGTTTAAATCCAAAGACCTTTCTAAAAAAATAATATTCGTGCTTCTGGCAATCGCCGCATACAGGCTCGGGGCCGCAATTCCCATACCGGGCGTAAATCCGCAGGCTTTAAAGTCTCTTTTTGAAGCTAATAAAGGCGGCATATTGGGATTTTTGGATATATTTTCGGGCGGAGCTTTGGGAAGGCTTTCCATATTTTCTTTGGGCGTTATGCCTTATATTAACGCTTCGATTATAATGAGTTTGGTTCAGGGCTCTCACATATTCCCGTATATAGAAAGGCTTTCCAAAGAAGGGGAAACCGGAAGAAGAAAGATAACCCAGATAACAAGGATATTTACTTTATTGCTTGCGACCATACAATCCATAGGTCTTACTCTGGCTTTGAATCATATGCCCGTTCCCGGCGGAATGCCTATAGTTTATAATCCGGATTTTACTTTTTATCTTACCGCGGTTTTAAGTATGACCACCGGTACGGTTCTTATAATGTGGATAGGAGAACAGATAACTGAAAGAGGAATAGGAAACGGTATATCAATAATAATTTTTACCGGAATAGTGGACAGGCTTCCCAAAGCCATAATGGATATGTTAAAACTCGTTCAGCTTGAAGAAATCAGTATATTGTCCGCATTATTTATATTGGCTTTGATAGTTTTAATAATGGCTTTTGTGGTTTGGCTTGAGACCGCTCAAAGAAAAATTCCCGTCCAATACGCCCAGAGAATGGTTGGAAGAAAAATGTACGGCGGCGTGTCTACTTTTTTGCCTTTAAAAGTGGACCAGTCGGGCGTTATAGCCGTAATATTCGCGGTTTCTTTTATGACTTTGCCTTATACCATAACTACTTTTAACCCGAACTCTCCGATAGCTCAAAAAATAATGGGCTATCTTAATCACTCAAGCCTTACATATCAACTTCTATATATGGCTTTGATAATATTCTTTTGTTATTTTTATAATTCCGTAGCCATAAATCCCAAAGATTTGGCGGAAAACATGAAGAAATGGGGAGGATTTGTCCCCGGCATAAGGCCCGGAGAAGCTACGGCGAAATACATAGAAGATGTTTTAAATAAAATAACTCTTGGCGGAGCGCTTGCGGTTTCAATGATAGCCATACTTCCGGATTATTTGAGAGCCAAGTTTTCTGTTCCTTTCCATTTCGGCGGAACATCGCTTTTAATTGTTGTGGGCGTGGCATTGGACACCATAGCTCAGCTTGAGGCTCATCTTTTGATGAGAAACTACGAAGGTCTTTATAAAAACAAAAAGATTCAGGGAAGATGGTTTAACGTAGGCAAGTGATTTTTTAAAAGGGGGAGTTGTGAACTTGATATTTTTAGGCTGTCCCGGTTCGGGCAAAGGGACGCAGGCGAAGTTTCTCGTTTCAAATAACGGTTTCCATCATATTTCCACCGGAGATCTTTTCAGAGAGGAAATATCCAGAAATTCCGAATTGGGCCGTAAAGTAAAATCATACATAGACGCCGGAAGGCTCGTTCCGGACGATGTCGTGTTGGATGTTATAAAAAATAAAATAAAAGACATAAAAGGTAATATACTTTTCGACGGTTTCCCAAGAACCATAGAGCAAGCGGAAGGGCTTGAAAAGATGATGGATGAGATTTCGAAAAACATAGATGTCGTTTTATTCTTTAACGTAAACGAGGAAGATGTGGTTAAAAGAATAACTGCGAGAAGAAATTGTCCCAAATGCGGAAAGATTTATAATATGATAACAAACCCGCCGAAAAACGACGAAACCTGCGACGAATGTAAGGTTAAACTTAATCACAGGGACGACGATAAAGAAGAAGTGGTTAAAAAAAGGATGCAGGTTTATAAAGACTTAACGTCTCCTCTTATTTCTTATTACAGAACCCAGGGGATATTCGAGATAATAGACGCATCTAAATCGGTAGAGGATGTATATAAAGAAATAATCGATAAGATTTCAAAATATTCCAAATAAATATAATAAAAATCATCTAATTTTATACAATATAGTTTGTGACATATTTTTGTCATATGGGCTATGATTGAAATCAAAACCGAAAAAGAAATAGCTTTAATTGAAAAAGCATCCAGAATAGTCGCCGAAACTCTTTTGTTGGTAAAAGAAAACGCGAAAGCCGGAGTTTCCACTTTGTATCTGGATAGAATTGCGTATGAAAATATAATAAAAAATAAAGCAAAACCGGCGTTTTTGGGATACAGAGGCTTTCCCGCAACCTGTTGTATATCTGTAAACGAAGAGGTGATACACGGAATACCTTCGGATAAAAAGATTTTAAAAGAAGGAGATCTGGTCAGCGTGGATATAGGAAGCGTATACGACGGTTATTACGGCGACGCCGCGATCAGTTTTATAATAGGAAGGGCGAAATCTCCCGAACATGAAAAACTTCTGGAGGTTTGCGAAAAATCTCTCTATAAAGGGCTTAACGAGATTAAAGACGGGGCAAAGTTGGGGGATCTTTCTTACGCCATAGGAGATTTTGTTTTTAAAAACAATATGGACGTCCTTAGAGAATTTACGGGACATGGCATAGGAAGAAGGCTTCACGAAGAGCCTTCAATATTCAACTACGGAGTTAAAAATACCGGTCCGGTTTTAAGAGAAGGTATGACATTGGCGGTGGAGCCGATGATAGTTTTAGGCAAAGCCGATGTGGATTTTAAAGAAGATAAATGGACCGTAGTTACGAGAGACGGTTCTTACTCCGCTCATTTCGAACATACCGTGGTCGTTACAAAAAAAGGATATAAAATACTTAGCAGGGTATAGCATATGAAAAATAAATACAGAGCCAATTGCAGCGAGAAAATAAAAAGAATAATACATATAATAGAAATTTTATATGCCGCAAAGCCGATAAATACTCTCGAGATCGCAAAAAAATTCGGAGTTTCCAAAAGAACCATAGAAAGAGATATTCAAATAATAAAAAAAAATATGGTTAATTACGATAAAATCAAAAGCGCCTCTTACGATGTAAAAAGCGGAAACGCGATGATAAAAAACACTCTATTGAATTTCGCAAAAGCGCTTGGGAAAGATTTTTATAAAAAGGCGTTAGAACTTTTTTCCAATTTAAAAAAAGTAAAGACTCTCGAAATAATTCCTTTAAAACCCAAATTGAGAGAAGAAAGAGGCCTTTATTCGGATATGATTGAAAAAATCAGGGAAGCGGTTGAGAGAGCGGCTAAAATAAATCTGGAATACTCCAAATCCGACGGTATAATAGAAAAAAAATCGGTTACTCCATGCGCCGTTTTGTATTACGATAATTATCTTTATCTTTACGGTTTTATCGAAGGGGATCAGAATAAAAAAAGGACTTTCAGGTTCGACAGGATAAAAAAAGTGGAAATTACCGAAGAGACTTCTATTTTTACTTACAATATTAACGAGCTTTCGGAAATTTCAAACATCTGGGCGTTGTCTGAAAACGAAAAAGTTATTAAAGTTGAACTTAAAGCCTGGGGGTGGGCTTACGATTTTTTTAAAAATTTCAACGTTTTAAAAAATCAAACAATAAAAGAGGATAATTCGAAATATCTCGTTTTAGAGGGAGAGGTTTCAAACATACACGAGGTTTTGCCTTATGTCATGAGATTCGCTCCGTATCTGGAAGTTATTAAAGGAAAAGAAATTTTAGCCGAAGCTAAAAAAAGAATGAAAGAGTTTTTAAATAAACACAAAACAAAATAGTTTTATGAAAGAAATAGTATCGATACACGATAGATACAGATTTGAAATAAAAATAGATCTTTTGGAATACGATAAGTATAACATAGAGTATTATTTTTTCCTTCCCTCTTCTTTAAACATATCCCATTATACTTACGATAAATCTCAGTTTTATTCTTCGATACAAAGGTATATAAGATATAAAAATCCGGAAATAAGCGTAAATTCGCTTTTCGATCTTTCAAACGAACTTTCGCCTTTTAATAGGGCGACGACTTATCTTGAAAATTTAAAAACAAATCCCGAAGATTCTTTCATAGCCGAGTCGGCAATAGATGAAATGAAGCTTTTGGGGAGTATAATAAAAGAAGAAATCAATAGGCTTTATTTAGAGTTTGAAAAAACGAAAGGCCAAAATATAAACGATATTTTTATGACGTTTTCGGCCGTGGAGGAATCTTTTGAAGAACTTAAAAAGAAAATCAATTCCTTCGCTTATCCTCAAAGGATATCGAATAGTTTGAGATATGTGGACGAATATGTCAATTTATTGAAGATCGAGACTTTTTCCAATATAATAAAGAACTTTAAAGATTTCGTTTCAAATGAGAATTCGGACAGGATATTTAAATGGCTTGGAAAACTTAAAGAATACTCGAATCTTGAAAAATACGTTTTAATATCCGAAAAAAACAGGGATTTTTTCTTGTACTACAGAGGGCTTTTAAAAAAATTCGTTTCAAGTTGCCTTTTCTTAAAAGCCGAACCCAGCTTTAATCTATATTATCATCTGGTAAGCGGAGTGGCAAGCGCCGTCGCCATGCTTTTTGCGATAGTAGTAATGATTTACGCTCAGGTCAAATACTCGGTAACCAGTTTGGTTTTTGTCATAATAGCCGTGGTGAGTTATGTCTTTAAAGACAGGATAAAAGAGTTTGTGAAAATCGCTTTTTCAAAAGGAGCCGGGGATTATATATACGATAGGAAAATAAAGATAACCGAGCCGGCCCATAACATAAAAATAGGATATATAAAAGAATCTTTTTCAATACTCGGAATAAACTCGATAGATAAAGCCATAGTCGATTTAAGAAACAAAGATAACTCCGATGTAATAGACGAAGACGCCAAATCGGAGGTGGTTTTAAAATATAAAAAAACTATAAAACTAAATCATAATATTATAGGAAGATACCATACCAGAAGGAAGAGGCTTGTAAATATACTGAGATTTTCGATAGAAGATTTCATAAAACACACCGACGACGCGGAAGTGGAATACGCTTTTTTCTCTCAAGATAACTCTATAGATTCTTTTAAAGTAAAAAAAACATATCATCTGAATCTGGTGGTCAAATACTTTAATACTTCCAAGGACGTGTTTTTCGATAGATACAGGATAATTTTTAATAGATCCGGCATAATGAAAGTGGAGAAGGTTTTTTAGCGGAGGGTTTATGTCGATAGAAGGAATAGGGATAATAGGAGCCAACAGAAGATCGGTTATTCTGGCGGAAATGCTTTTGGTTAAAGGCTTTCAGATAAGAGTTTACGATAGCTTTAGAGACAGTTTGAATATTATGATGTCCAAACTAAAATGGAGTTTAAATCAAAAAAACAAGTCCGAACTTTTGTCCAACATAGAAGCCATACAGGAGTATTCCAAATTCAAAGGAGCGGACCTTGTAATAGAAACCTCTTCCAAAACTCCGGAGGAAAGATTTTTGTATTTTTCAAAGATACTAAAAGAAGTGGATTCTAACTGTATAATGGCTTTAAACTCGACCATCCCGCTTATAACCAGTTTTGAAAAGATAAGCGTTCTTCCGGCCGAAAGAGTCGTGGGGCTTAACTTTTCTGAGGTTTTCCCCAATTCTTTTATGGAGGTTTCAAAAACCGATTATACGGACTTAGGAGTCATAGAAAGATTTTCGGAGTTTATGGACAAATTGGGAGTAAAATATTCGATAATAAACGATAGGCCGGGCGGAATAATGGAGAGACTTGCCAGGGTCTATATAAACTCCTCTTTTGAAGTTTTATTTAAAGGAAAAGGTTTCCCTTACGAAATAGACTGCGCCATGAAGGATATGTGCGGTTCGGTTTACGGGCCTTTTGAATTTTTGGATATAATCTCTATAGATTACGATTATAATACCGCGTTAAAGCTTTACGAAATGCTTAATAGAGAAAGTTTAAAACCTCACGAGATAGAGCTTAAACTTTTGCAATACGGCCAGTTGGGCCGAAAATCCAATTTGGGCATTTACATATACGAAGACGGATCGATAGCCGGCGAAAATCCGATACTTCCGAATATTATAAAATACTTAGGACTAAAAAAAGTCGAAAAAGAAGAAATATTCTCGGATATAATGATACCGGTTTTGGAAGAGGCCAAACAAATAGCCAAAGAAATAATGATAGGAGAGCAGGATATAGAAAACATAACAAAGCTTTGTTTCGGCTGGTCATTCGGTATTTTCGGGTTTCAGAAAAAATACCCTTCGCTTTTTGTGGTGAAAGAAAAATCCGAATTCGATAACCTTGACACTTTTTAATTTGACAATTTAAATCATTTTTTTTATATAATTTAAAATATGACATTAATCGCCAAAGAAGTTTTCCTTACAAAAGGAATAGGAAGACATAAAGAAAAGCTTGCGAGCTTCGAGGAAGCTTTAAGAGATGCGCAGATTGCGAGGTTCAATCTTGTGCATGTGTCAAGCATTCTTCCTCCCAACTGTAATCTCGTTTCCAGACAGAAGGGACTGACCAGATTGAAAAGCGGACAGATAGTTCATTGCGTGATGAGCAGAAACTCCGTTAACGAAAACCACAGATTAATAGCCGCTTCCGTAGGCATGGCAATACCTAAAGACAGAAATCACTACGGATACATATCCGAACATCATACGTTCGGAGAAACCGACGAAAAAACCGGAGAATACGCCGAAGACCTGGCCGCTCTTATGCTTTCCACCATACAGGGAATAGAATTCGCTCAGGATACGACCTGGGACCAGAAAGAAGAGATATGGAAGATGAGCGGTAAAATAGTAAGGACTATGAATATAACTCAGTCCGCTATAGGCGTAGGCGATATGTGGACCACCGTAGTGGCCGCCGCGGTATTCGTATTTTAAAGTTTAATTTTACCGAAAATCTTGAGAGAAAACTATGAATAAAGATATTTTATTTGTTAAACCCAATAAATTGCAATTTGTGATAGATTCGAAAACAAAAATTTCGGACGCTAAGTTTATAATACTTCCCATCCCTTACGAATATACCACTTCGTACGGAAAAGGGACCGCTAAAGGCCCCAAAGAGATAATAAAGGCTTCCTCGCAGTTAGAGCTTTGGGACGAGGAGTTAAAGTACGACCTTTATAAATTGGGAATATTTACCGCAGAAGATTTTAAGTATACCAAAAACGAAAAAGAATTTTTTTCAAATATAGAAGATTACGTTAATTTTATAATAAACAACTACACGGCATTCCCCGTTTTTATAGGCGGAGAACACAGCATAACTCAAGGGCTTTTGCCGCCTTTTCAAAAAAAATATAAAAATCTTTCGGTACTTCATTTCGACGCTCATGCGGATTTGAGAACGGAGTATGAAGGTTCAAAACACAGCCACGCCTCGGCTTTGTATCCGGCATCCGCCAGATCCAGGATAGTGCAGATAGGGATAAGAAGCGTAGGCTCGGAAGAAAAACAGTTTATAAATAGAGGAAACGTAAAGACCTTTTTGATGCATGAAAACTTGGATTTCAAAGCTCTTAAAAAGAAGGTTATTGAAAATCTTACCGAGAACGTTTATCTTACCATAGATGTGGACGGGTTCGACCCGTCGGTAATGCCCGCTACCGGAACTCCTCAACCGGGGGGTTTTGGCTGGTATGAGGCTTTAGAAATATTTAAAGAGGTTATATATAGAAAAAATGTTGTAGGCACAGATGTTGTAGAGGTAAGTCCGGTTAAAGGTTCTAATATAACTGAATTTAACGCTTCAAAACTAATATATAGAATTATCGGATACGTATCCCAAAAAAGAAAATATATATAAAATAACAATAAAAATTTAATATCTTTTTTGTATCATATTTTTATGAAAAAGTTTGCTGTTTTAATTTTTATTTTTTTAGTTTTCTCCTTTCAACTCAAAAATAACCTAACAATACACAACCTCCTTTTTTAATAAATCCTCTACCCTTTTTAACCTCTCCTTTTCCCTATCCATTATTACCCTTATACTTCTGCTTTGCCATACCTCATCTAATATTTTGTTTATCCTGTTAATTAACTCAAATGAGTTAATTCTTTGTTTTAGTTTGATATATTCATTTATCTTACAATCGTTTTTGTTGTAATTATAAAGCCTCATTAGTGGAGTAGTAGGTTTGTCGTAGAGCTTCTTATAGCTTGAGCCAATTTTTTGTTTTTTTATCAGCTTTACTGATGGCATAAACAGATTAAAGAATATTCTTAATTCGTTGGAGTATAGTTTGTTGAGTAAATCCTGTGATTTACTCCCTTCATATCTATAAGCCTATCAGATTTCTTATATTACAACAGTTTTTTGTTCTATGTATGCATTGTCATCCTTTTTGTATGGTCTTGTTCGGCTATCTAATGGGTCATGTCAATAGATGTGTGTAAATTTGATTAAAAGAACCTGAGTATTTTTTAA
>DYIF01000032.1 GCA_020723765.1 Elusimicrobium minutum | reverse complement strand
GTTTCAGTTCCCTTCTTATCGGGATCGCAACTCCTACGGAAAAATGTATAAAATAAAAGAAGAGTTTAGAAACGTTTCAGTTCCCTTCTTATCGGGATCGCAACTCCTACTGCCATTTGGTATGGGATGCTTTTTGGAGATACAAAGTTTCAGTTCCCTTCTTATCGGGATCGCAACTCCTACGAAAGGAGGCCGAAATGATAACGATTAGAAAGGTTTGTTTCAGTTCCCTTCTTATCGGGATCGCAACTCCTACTAAACCAAGGCCGGCGCCGCAAACAATAAAGCGGTTGTTTCAGTTCCCTTCTTATCGGGATCGCAACTCCTACCGCAGGAGTTTATACTTATAATATAACACTTTTTTTTCTTTCTGTCAAGCCTTTTTTTCTCATATCGAAAAATTGCTCGTACCCCCGGGGGGATTTGAGAAAAATTGCGACTTATCCACATTTTGTCAACAGGTTATCAACAACTTATCAACAAGCTTGATTGCGACATAATTGTGTCGTTAGACTATGTTATAATATTCTATGAAGAGAAATAATTTTTTATCTTTGTAAGTTTATTTATGTATCGGGGTAATTTATTTATATAATTTTTTTATGACAAACGACGAGTTATTGATTAAATCTTTCGATTTTAAAGGAAAATACGATAGCGGAGAGTTCTATTTTTTTCAAAAGGATTTAGGTTTCATGGATTATCTTAAAAAAAATTTGCCCAGCGTGTATGATTTCGTAGAACAATCCGCGCTCGAATATAGCGACAATGTTCCTATCGCCGGCATTAAGATAGAAAGAAATAAACCAAAGATTTATCTAAACCCGCATAGGATAACTTTTATGCGTAAAGGGGTTTCGGAGTATAAATGGGATTTGTCTCTTTTTTACGAAACTTTAGGATGCGTTTTGTGGCACGAGTCTTTGCATGTAATATTAAGACATTTCGTTCATTCGGAACTCAACTTAAGATGGAATGTGGTTCAGGATATTTTTATAGACAACCTTATTCATTCCAAATATCCCGGATGGAGAAATTGGAGCGATTACATAGAAGAATTAAACTCAAAAATAGAAAAGGAAAATAAAAAAGATATGCTTAAACTTCTTTCCGTAGAGAAAAATTCCGAGGGTAAGGTTTACATAGGCGATTTAAACGATAGCATTTTATATTCTTATCTGGATATCCTTTCGGAAGAACCCAAAGAACAAAATAAAAAGAGGTTCGATTCTCATTTCGGAGAAAATTTTCCGAAGGAAGGCTCTAACGAAACAAGCCCCGAAGGTGCGGATTCGGTTTTTAATAAAAGAGATAAATCGGAAGAAAAAGAAGGCGATAAAAATCAAGATAGCGGCGGGCCGGAGAAATCCGATATATTCGATAGATTGGCTTCCAAGGCCAGAAATAGGAACGAGAAAGCCCAATCTAACGCTTTTTCGGAGAAAAACATATCCGACATAATAACGGAGAAAAGTTTCGACAGCGCCGGATACGATTTGTTAAACATAATCAAGAAATATTTGAAGAAAATAAGTTATAAACAGAAAAGATATACTTGGAAAAAAACAAGCAGAAAGCTATATGGCAGAAGGCCGGGAGCCGTTTATAAAAAACAACCTGGAGAGGTTTTGATAATAATAGATACTTCGGGAAGCATGGTTTGGTTTTTAAGAAAATATTTTACTTCTTTTTTGAAAGATTTATACTTTAATTTTATTAGGTTGTCAAAGATATACGGCGCGTTTCCTTCGCTTTCTTACTTAGAGGCGGACGATAAAATTACCGATTCAAAGGAATTGAAAAATATTGGGGACATAGAGGAATTGATAGAAAAAACGCTTAAAGGAGGCGGGGGGACGGATTATAAGCCAGTTTTCGATTGGATAGAAGATAATCGCAAAAAAAGAAAAGATCCGAGTTTTCCCGACCTTATAATTTTTTTAAGCGATTTGGGAACGGAATTGGAATTTTTAAAAGAAGAAAAATATTCTTTTTTGAACAATAGGCTTTTATGGATTTATACCGGGATAACTTCAACTATAACAAAATTACCGCCGAGAGGCGATTTGGTATATTTTATTAATAAAGATTACGGAGTTAATTTAACTTTAAATTTGGAGGAAAAATGAAAAATAAAGCAAATCTCCCGAAAATCAGGTTATGTATAATAAAGTGTGTAAAAATATGATAGTAGTAAGATATAAGGGAAG
>DYIF01000026.1 GCA_020723765.1 Elusimicrobium minutum | reverse complement strand
AAAAAATACTCAGGTTCTTTTAATCAAATTTACACACATCTATTGACATGACCGAAAATCACGCCTCAAGAACTTTCCAATATGCTTAGAATACTCGACAACATGGACAACCCGCCGGCTCTTATGGTTTACGGTCCGCCCGGAATAGGAAAAACTTCAATTTTGAAAGAATTTGCGGAAAGTAAAAATTACGAGCTTAGGGTGAAACATCTTTCCAGAATGGATACCACCGACTGGTCCGGAATACCCAAGATGGATAAAGATCAAAAATATTCGGAGTTTCTTCCTATTTCTCTTTTTAAAAAAAGCGACAGAAAAATAGTCATATTTTTCGACGAGCTTAATACCGCAATGCCTCAGGTTTTAAACGCGGCATTGGATGTGATATTGGAAAAAAAAGCCGATTCCGAAACTTTTTCTAAAGACGCGGAACTGCCCAAAAATACGATAATACTCGCCGCCGGAAATTTGGGACCCGATGAGGACGGGACTTACGTGGAGGAGTTGTCCATGGCCGTTAAAACCAGAATGATACAGGCGATATTGGAGACGGATTTAAAACAATGGGTTTCGTGGGCTAAAAACAAGAAAATACACAGAAAAATAATAGGTTATATGAACTCGATAAACAAACTGATAGATTTAAACGAATTTAAATCCGGAGCTTCTCAAGCCCCTACGCCCAGAGGATGGGAGAGGCTTTCCGACATAATCTACGAAATAGAAAAAAGCGAGTGGATTTCAAGAGAGGACAAAAAAAGCCTTATAGAAAAGTTTTCGATAGGAACGGTCGGAGAAAAAAGGGGGAAAGAGTTCGTTAATTATTATTACGATTCCCGAAACGCATTTGAAAAAATAGATTTTATAATTCCAAAATTGGTCAAAATGTCCGAACGGTTTTACCCCGCCCAGGCTCAGGAATTGGCCGAGTGCATTACGGAGATTGAAATACTCTTAAGCGAGGGGTTTGTAATGGAGAGAGAGCAAATGGAAGCCGTCGCCAAGGTTATAGAAAAAATAGAGATAGGGTATTTGACCGCTTTAAGAGGCAAAAAGTTAGAAAATCTCGAGAATATTTTAAAAGAAAACGGTTACGAGGAAGCCTATTTAAAATTAAAAAAATTAATAACCGCTTAAGGGAGATTTATGTATTTGGAAAAGATTAAAAAGATTTTAGAAAAAAATAAATTTAAGCCCGATACCGGCTTGGATAACGATTTTTCGAACATAATTTATTTGGTTAATAATTTCAATAGAAAAAGGCAGATTGAAATATTTTTGGAAAAAGAGGTTTATTCGGCCGAAACTTCCATAATCCCGCCCGAAATAGAGGTCTACGATAACGGTTTTTCTTTGTTGGCGGCAGAGTTGATATACGGGGTTAAAAAAAAGGAGAAATTATTTAAGTATTCTGATATTTCTCATAAATTTTTTTTATACGCTTTGCTTTGGAAGGAGATTTCCGAGTCTAAAACCAAGTATTCGGATGATTCCGATTTGGGAGAAAACTCCCACAAGGTTTCAAACTCCGTTTCAGATTTGTCGAGGTTTTTAAAAACGATATTTTACGAAAATAAAATTTCGAAACTGAAAGACATTAAAGAAGAAGATTTTAAAGAAGATTTGTGGTCTTTAAAGATGATTTCGTTTTCAAAAAAATATTTTGAGGAAGAGAAAAAGTTTAGAGAAAATAAAGGCGATTTCGCGTTTTTCACCCCGGAATCCGCTTGTTTGGAGCTTTTAAACGCGCTTGAAAACAAAAATTTATTCCTCAAGCCGAAGGAATTTTCAAGGTTGATTATAATAGAAGATTACGAGGATATGAAACCGATATTTAAAAAGATATCCGACCTCCTTTGGGATTTGGGATATCCGGTCGAAAAAATAAACTCTTCGGATTTTGTCAAAGCCATCGGGGACAAGAAAGATGTTTTGGATTTAAAGGGATTCATAGATTCTTACGACGAGGCGGAGTACGTAAGTTATAAAATAAAAAAAATGTTTTACGAAGGAAAAGCGAAAGAAGGCGAGGTAAGTGTGGTGAGTTTCGACGGAGAAACCAAAGAACTTTTGCCTTACGCTTTCGGGAGGTTTGGAATTAAAGAAAGTTCCAAGAACAAAGTAGGTTCTTCTCCGGTTTTTAGGTTGTTTTCTTATTATTTGGAGCTTTTTTTCGATAAGAAAGTTAATTTTTTCAAGTACGAAGAAATTTTTAAATCCGAATTTTCGGCGTTTAAAATAGACGAGAAACTATGGTCAAAAAAAATTAAGATAGATTTTAAAGAAAAAAGCGAATTTAAGTTTTTAAGCGAAATAATTTACGAATCTTGGAAGGTCGCTCAATTACAATTAAAAGAAGAAAAAATTGCGAATTTTTTCCCCTTGGAATCTATCAAAAAATCGGCAAGTGAAGAAGATTATTCCAAAATTAAAATAATTATGGAAGCCGATTTCGGAGATTTTGGGCGTAATTTGTTTACGAGTTTGTTTGAAAAATGCCTTACGAATTTAGACGACGAAAATCTGATTTCTTTTTTGAGCGAAAGTTTCGAAATGGTCGATTCGGTTTTAAACGAAATAAAAGATTTTAAAGAAAAGAAAATGACGGCTTTTTCCATGTTAAAAATAATTAGGGAGTCCGAGTTTTATCCGAAATCCGCCAAAAAAGAAGATTTTTTCGTTCCCGTTTTCGAGCCGGAGCAGGCGCTTAACTCTTCTTCCAAATATGTTTTTGTCTTAGGGCTTAATTCCAAAGCGGATAAACCCGAGCCTTCCCCCATTCCCGCGGTTTTGCTTAAAAGATTGGGATTGGTTAAAGAAGGAGAATCTTACTCGTCCAAAAGACATTCGGAAATTTTCAATAAATTCGCTGAACTTTTAAAGTCCAAAAGAGAAGTTTATCTCAGCTACGCTTATTACGATATAAACGGAGACACCGCCGGAGTTTCCAACTTGGTAAGGTGGGTTAAATCGCTATACAAAGATTTGATAGATTACGATAAAGAAAGCAAAATCGGTTTTTCTTTGTATTCTTTTGCGGATATCGTAAAAAAAGAAAAAAAATCTCCAAATCTTTCTTATTCTTATTTCCGCTTAAAAAACGATATTTCCAAAGAAAACTCGATCGTTGAAAACAATAATTCAAAGCCTTTTGTAGAGAAGGTTAGAAATTATAAAATTTCGGATATTTTGATTTCTAATGGAGAAAATAAAGAAGAAATTAAATTTAATGTCTTAGATTTCGTTTCTTTCGTCAACTGCCCCAAAAGATTTACATTCAAAGTTTTTTCCGAAACGCTTGATTTGGAAGAGGAGGCGGATTCCGAAGCCGAAAAAAGTTTAAGAAGCGGAACATTTTGGCATAAACTTTTACATAAGGCCGCGGAATTTGAAGATTTCTATTCCAAAAGCGAAGATAAGATATTTAATTGTTTGGTTAAAGCCCAAGAGGAAACTCTTAAAACCCATAAGCCGGAGGTATTTGAAGACTCGGGAACGGAAGAATTTAAAAAAAACAACATTTTTAAATTGAAAATATTTTCTGAAAACGAAGAGGAGAGGCAGAAAAAATTGGATTTGTCGGGAGTTTTTCTCGAGAAAAAGATTAGCAAAGAGATAGGAAGAATTAATGGAAACATTAAAGTTTTTTTGGAAGGAAGGTTGGACAGAGTGGATTATTCCAAAGAAAAAAAAGCTTTTTTCGTATGGGACTATAAAACCGGAAAGCCGAGGAAACTCGTTTTAAAGCCGAGAAACAAACAAAAGCCGAGTAAAAATTATTTTTACGAACTTCAGCTTGCCGCATACGTATATTTATTGAAAGAAAGCGGTGAATTGGCGGAAGTCGTTAACGAAATGAAAATAGAAAAAGATTTTAAAATTTACGGTTTTAATATATTTAAAAACGGTAAGTTTAATATGAAAAGATACGAGGAGATAAACGATGAATCTTTTTTTGGCGTAGATATCCAAGAAATGATATCCGAGTTTGTTCGGTTTCTCGACCATGATTCTTTGAAAATTTTAAACAAAAATTACGGCGTTAAAGAAGTAAAATTTCACAATCCCAACTGCCAATACTGCGATTATAAAGAAGTTTGCAGATTTTTGTCTTTGGAAAAGGAGATAAAAGATGCTTAAGAAAGTTTATTTCGCTTCGGCCGGAACCGGGAAAACCCATACGATAGTCTCCGAAGCGTTTGAGTTTATAAAAGATGATTTTGAAAAACTTAAAAAAATAGTTTTTATAACTTTTTCAAACGCCGGAGCCGAGGAGATAAGGGAAAGAATATACGAAAAATTAAAAGATAAATTAAAAGATCCCTCTCAAACTTTTTTTCTTTCGGATAAAATTAGGGTTTATACGGTTCATTCTTTTTGCCGCGAGCTTTGCCGAATCTTCAGGTACGAGCTTAATTTTTCTTACGATATGCGGTTTCCGGTCTCCGAGGATGTTACGATATGGGACGAGACCGTAGAAGAGTTTTTCCAGACGAGATGGAATTATTCCAAACTCGGAGATTTATTCGAAGAAAAGGAAAAAGATATTTTCGATGCGTTTTATTATTTGTCGGATAAAAACGCCATTAAAGGATTTATTAAAAAATACGGATTTGCGCTTTTTTTTCTTATTAGATTCGGGCTTGTTAAAGCCGAGGCCGAGAAAAAAGATTTAAAAATAAACCTTGAAGATCTGGTTATCGCAAAAGAAAAGATAAAATACGCTTTACAATCGGACGAAAAAGAAGAAATTTCCGAACAAGTTAAAAACATGTCCGATATAATATCCGCTTTGTCCGAAGCGAAGTTCGTGGTTTATAAAATAATAAAAGAAATCGGGAATATTTATATCAATTCCATATACGAAAAGTCTCGTTTGGACTTTGATGCCCTTTTGTTTTTCGCCGCAAAAATTATGAATGAAAAAAAGATAGAAGGTGTTTTAAAAAGGCTTGAAGAAGAGGGAGAGGATTTCGAATGTTTGTTCGTAGACGAGGCGCAGGACTGCGACATGGCGATGAATTATTTCCTTTCGTTTTTTATGGGAGAGGGGGAAAAAGATCCCAAATTGTCTTTGGTTATGGTCGGAGACGCAAAACAATCCGTTTATAGATGGAGAAACGCATATCCCGAGGAGTTTTTAAAGATCTGCAAGGAAGCCAAAAAGTCTTCAAAACTTGAAACCATGAAAATAAGTTATAGGATAAAAAACAAAAACACTTTAGATTTTTTAAATTCCGTGATGGATAAAATGAAATCCGAAGTTTATAAAGATTTTTTCGATTACGGCGAAGCCGACGTTTTGGAGCTGGAAAAATCCAATAAAGAAGATCGGAAAATAGATGTATTATACGCTCTTATGGAAGATAAAAACAAGATTCTTTCGTTAAAAGACATTGAAGATTTTATAAAAAACAAAAGAGTAGGCATACTTTTCAGGTCCAGAAACAATCTCAAAAAATCCAATTTGGAAAAAATTTTGGGAGAAAAGATAATATACAAACTGTCGGAACCTATCGAAACGGAAAGTCTTTTCGATTCTCGAAGTAAATTCGACGAAGACGAAATATCCGATATTCTTCCCGATTACTCGCTTTTAAAAAATTTGTTTAATTTATTCGGCTACGACAACTCCGACAAAATTTCGGCTTTGCTCGTAACGCTTTTGACCGAAAAAGGGCTGGAAGCCGCTTTGAAAATTTCGCCGGATATTTCTCAATCTGAAAACGCGAAAGATTTTATAAAAAAAGCTAAGTCTTTTTGCGAAACCGTTTCGGAACTAAACTCAAAATATGAAGGAAATTACATTTCGGAGAAATTAGCGAGATTTTTGGAAGAAAAAAAATTATGGGAAGTTTTTTTCAGAAAAGAATCATATTTGGAACCCGAGCAAACGGTTAGGTATCTAAATAGAGTAACGGTAAATTTTTATCTTAAAGAAAAAAAACAAGAATTCAGGTCAAAAGAGTTTATAAGCGAGATATTAAAAACATCCAAAACTCCTTATGAGACGGCGGTAACTTACGATAACGAGTCCAAATTAAACGATTTTATAGAAGCTACCACGGTTCATTCCGCAAAAGGTCTTACTTACGATAAAGTTATTTTTATCGCAAATTTTAACGAAATGCTCGACACGAACCCGGATATTTTTAAAAACAAAGAAGAGTTTTCTTATCTTTTTTCCGTTTCTTTCGACAGAGTCACGATGCCGGAACAAAAAATATCCGTAGAGTTTTTCCCTTATCTCGGCTTAGATACCGCCAAATTTTTAGAAAAATTACCGGACGATAAAAAAATTTCGGATTATGTGTCCTTGCTTTTTCATAACGCGACATTGAGAACCGTAGCCGAAAACGCTTGTTTGTTTTATGTCGGAGTTACGAGAATAAAGGAAGAAATAATGTTTTTGGATTTAAGCCCCACATCCTCCGAAAATCCGATTCCGATTTTAGCGAATATTCTTAATAAAATCGCTTTGTCATTTAAAGGTTCCGTAAACTTAAAATACTGCGGTTTTGGGGAAAACTATAAAAAGGAATTATTTAAACCAATAATCAAAAAAGATATATTCGATTTAAAGCGGGAAATAAAATCTCTTTCGGTGAGAGACTACATAAAAACCGAGAACGAGTTTTCGGCATCGAAAGAGTTTAGCGGAGAAGAAAACTTTTTCAATATAATTATCGGTTCCAAAATTCACGAGTTGATATCGGGTTATATAAATTCAAGAGGCGAAAACGCTAAATTCTCGGAATATTTAAACGCGGTTTCCTGTTTCGGAGATTTGGATGAAAAAGCGAAGGAAATACTTTTGAAAAACATGGATGTTTTGGAAAAGTTATTGGAAAGGAAAAGTTTAAAATATTCAGAAGTTCCGATATGGGGGAGGTTTGGAGATTGTCTCCTTAGGGGAGTTGCGGATTTGGTTGAGTTCGACGGGGAGATTTTAAGTTTATATGAAATAAAAACGGTTTTTTCCACTTCGGACCTTCAAAAAAAATTCGGCGAGAGACAATTGGAAATTTACTCCAGATTGTTTGAAAACATTTATCCTAAAGGAAAAATAAAATCCGAACCGTCCAAAGTTATAGAGATATCGGCTTATGAGAAAGATAAATGATATAATTTTAAAAGATTTTTTGGATAAACTCAAATATGACGCCGATTTTTTTATTTTGGAATTGAAACTAAAACCTCCGCCCGAATATTCTTTTGAAAGATTGTGTTTTTTAAACATAGGCGTTTCCACTTTATTCGAATATTTCTTTTCCATCCAAACATTCGAGGAAAGTTTGTCGGAAATGATTAAAAGAAAAATGGAAATAATTCCGAAAAACTTAAGGGCGCCCAACGAAAACGAAAAAAAAGAATTTGCAAAACAAATATCGTTTAATCCCAAAATAGAACGGTTTTTAAAATCGGATTCAAAAGACATTCCTCTTTCGGGATATCTTAAACGAATAGATTACTTGGATAAGATTAAAGAGCTTAGAAGAAAAGAAATTACCGAGTATTCCGACCAAAAAGGAAAAGAGTTAACGGAATCTTTAAGAAAACATTTTTTGAAACTTAGCGGTTTTCAAGCTTTTCAATTGTGGAAGGAATTTGCCAAGGAGGGAGGGGAGTGGGGATATTCTTTAAGGTCCGCATGGCTTGAGGGGTATTATCATATGATTTTGGAGGATAACGATTTTAAAAAATTCATATTGGACGAAAAAACATATGCCGGGATCGACGCTTTTCATAAAAAATATTTATACGAATCGATAGTTTTGAGAAATTATTGCCTCGACGAGTCGGAAAAGAAAAAATTAATAGAGCTGATAACCTATTATTTGAAAGATTATGAGGAGGATTATAAACAAAGGCTTAAAGAAACGGACTTGATATGGCTTTTTTCTTCGGATACTGTTTCTTATTTTTTAAAACTTTACAAAGATTTGGCAAGGGATTTGGTTTTTTCAAAAGACGATTTTTTCTATGTTAAAGATTTTGATTCTTATTCATCTTTGAATTTTAAAAAATTCGACGAAAAGGTGGAGCTCGTCTCGAAAGAACTTAACGAATTTTATAAAGAAAAAAACGTTTCGGATATCGATTTGTGGAAAGATTATCAGTTTAAATTTTTATATCTTATGATAGCGGTATTGTTTAAAAATTTTTGGAACGAAAGATTCTGTTTGGAAAAATAAAATTTTTATATAATAGTTTAAAGGGAGGATGCATGAAACAATTCCACATAATATCCTGCGGGGTTAGTTTGATTACAAACGCTCAAAGAGAAAAAATAATAGAAGAGCGTAAAATATCCGACGAAAAATATTGGGAAGAGTTCGGAAAAACCGAAAACTTTAAAAAACTTTTGGATTTTTTTAATAAAGATCCGAAGAAAGCCTGCGCGGAGCTTTCAACTTTTTTAGAGGTTTATGAAAACGAAAAAAACAAAAAAAACATAGAGATATATTTGTTTGGGACCAAAACTTCCGCCAACGAAATATGCAGGAAAATAATAACCGATTATTTGGAAAAACTCGGTTTTTCTTTGCTAAGCGGGACGGAGGTAAGCGGATACTTCAGAGAAGCATACTCCAAAACCGAAAAAGAAGCCTCCGAAAAATTCGTAAGCGAAACATCCGACTTGCTCGATTCTTTGATAAGGCTTGCCAGAAGAAAAAAAGCGGATGGTTATAGAGTTTTTTTTAACCCGACCGGCGGGCTAAAAGCCCATGTAATAGTTTGCGCCGTAGCCGGTTTTTTGACCGAATCCGAGGTTTATTATAAAAACGAGGAGTTTGAAAAAGTTCTTTTCCTTCCCCCGATGATTTACATCCCGAAAGGAAAAGAAAAGGAACTTTTAGAAATTCTTAACGATAAAAAAACCGTTTCTTCGGTAGTAGAGGTTAACAAGATAAAAGAAGAATATTCGGAGGAGTTGGAAAGATTATACTTATACGGAATGGTTTATTCCGAATCCGAAAACGGAAAAGATTATAGAATAGGAATTACCGAACGAGGCAAGTTAATAATAAAAAATTTGACTTAGGTTAATTTTTTTGTTATATTTCTTTTATGGATTTTTCGATTAAAGAATTAAAAAATTCTTTAAAGGGGAGTAGGTGGAGCAATCGAAACTTAAATTTTTAAAAATAATCTTTTCGCTGACTTCTCTTGAAAAGATACTGATACCCAAAGGCCTTAAGGGAAACATATTTAGGGGAGCTTTCGGGCTTAAGTTTAAAGAGCTAAACTGCCGTTCCACCCCGATATGTGTAGAAAGATGCGTAGATCCCAAATGTTTATACGGACAAGTTTTCGAGCCTCATTACGCCGAAGGCACTCCTTCGGGGATGAAAGACATCCCTCGCCCTTTTGTTCTTACCAATGTCTCGGACGAGAGAACCGAGATATACCCCGGTGAGAGTTTTAACATAGGGTTTAATCTTTTCGGCTGGGCATGCGATTATTACGCCCATTTTATAACCGCCGTAAAGGCGGTAGGCGAGGAAGGGATAGGCCCTTTAAGAGGCAAATTTACGGTAAGAAGCGTTTTTTCCGAAGATTGGCTTGGAAACAGGGAAGTAATATACGACAAGGAAAACGTTTTAAAAGAAGCTAAACCTTTTTCAATACCCGAGAGTTTTCAAATAGAATCCAAAGTAGCGAAAATAGAGCTTAAAACTCCGACCGTAATAAAATACGATTCTCAAATAGTAAATGAGCCAGAGTTCTATCAGATATTTTTAAGAATAAGAGACCGAGTTTCCGCTATAGCCTATTTCCATAACGGAATCGAATTAACCGAGGATTTCAAACTTTTGGAATTGGAAGCTCGGGAAGTAAAAACTTTAAAATCCGAGTGGAAAAAGATGGAAGTAAAAAGAAGGTCTTCAAGAACCCATATTTTGCAGGATATGTCCGGAATAGTGGGATATGCCTTATACGATTTTCAAACCGCCGAAAGAGCGGAGTTATTCGCCCCTTGGCTTAAGATAGCCGAGATAGTAAATGTCGGCAAAAACTCTGTATGGGGCATGGGCGAAATAAAAACGATTTTGAACTGGAAAATTAAGCAAATAAAAATGACGGAGGGAAGATATGTCTCAAGGAAATGAAAATTTAAAAATATACGATAACGACGAAAATTTCTGGAAGCTTAAAATAATGTCTTTTTTGCACGACCCGCCTAACAAAGCCTTTTTGATTTCCGGTAGTAAAGGACATGAGGATTTTGTTAAAGAAATACTGAAAAGTCTCAATATTGATGTTAATAACAATGATAAAGATAAAGAACTTTGGAAAATAGCAAAAGATGCCGACCATATATCATCGGCGGAAGATAGATTTTCAAATCTTAGAAATGATGCTGAAAAGAAAATAGAGGTTGATTGGGACAAATCTCCCGTTTTAAAACATCCTTTGGAAGCTGATGAAAAAGAAAAAGATAATAAAGGGAAATTTGATTTGGGTTCTTTAAAAAGATTTGACATAAAAAAATTGGACGATAGTATAAATGCCGCTATAAATGAAATTGTGAAAACATCCAAAGAAAATGGAAAGATTAATTACAAAAGAGCTTTTTTTCTTTTATGGAGAAATTTTAATTCTTGGTTAAAAAAACAGGGCGACGGTATGGGAGCGTTATGGGATTTGCTTCCGGCCGAAACAAGAATGCCAAATCACTCTATTTGGCATCATAACAGAATGGTATCCGCTATCGCCGGTTCTTTGTACGGTAAAGGGGAAAACTCTTTGGTTTTGATGACAATAGGTCCCGTTCAGGATTTTATAAACACAGCAAGAAGCACAGCGGATTATTGGGCCGGCAGTTATTTGCTTTCATATCTTTCATGGGAAGGAATGAGAACCTTTGCCGAAGAGTTAGGGCCAGATTCTATAATATTTCCTGATTTAAAAGAGCAACCAATTGTTGATAATTGGTTAAATATCAAATATAAATTTGACATTAAAATTCACCATGGCGATCTTTCTTCGCCGTCGCTTCCAAATAGATGGCTTGTGATATGCCCTAAAGAGCATGCGCAAAATTTGGCAAAAAAAGCTGAGGAAAATATAAGAAAAAAGTGGCAGGAAATAAAACAAAATTGCGCTAAAGAGTTAAATCTTGAAAAAGAATTTGAAAATTTTAAAAAACAGGATTCTTTCCTTGAAGTATATTGGGTTGTTTTAAATATGCCGAAAGATAATAAAGACGATTTAGAAAAATTCCAAGAGAATTATTCTTCAAATTTTAAATTAGATGATGATTTTGAAAAATTTATAAAAAATTCAAATTATAAAGCCAATCAAGGGACATATTATTCTCTTTATATCACTTTAATTGAAAGAATAATGGGCGCAAGGAAATCAATAAGAATTCAACCCCAATCTGAAGAGAAGGGTTACAAATGCACACTTTGCGGTCAGAGGGAAGTAATTCATGATAATCAAACTAATTGCGAAGATCATTCTAGTATAAATGATTATTGGGGAAAAATAATAAAAGACATAAACGAAAAAGTAGGTTTTAACAGTGTAAAAGAAAACGAAATGTTATGTTCGGTATGTTTAACCAAAAGAATTATAAACAAAAAACCGGAAAAAATACTTGGGATAGATCTTGAAAAAAATTTCCCTTCGGTTACTGAAATAGCGGTTGCGGATTTTAAGTATAAAGTTGCCGAAAAATGTAAAAGCAATAATAGTTTAGAAACTGCAGTTTTAAATTTTTGCAATAGTCTAAACAATGATTTTAGTAATTTTGAAGTTACATCTTTACCTAAAGTGCATGGGATATGTAAAGATAGCAAAATAGAGTACTTTGCCAAAATAGACGGTATTTTGCTTTTTGATGAAACTTATAAGAAAAAAATTGAAGGTTTAAGTAATCAAAATCAAGTCGAAGAATGTTTAAAAGAACTTCTCTCGGAAGCCGAAAAAGTAGGAATATCCAAACCTTCTCCGTATTTGGGATTTATGTATTTTGACGGCGATAAAATGGGCGAATGGATAAGCGGAACACATAAATCCTATCCAAAGTTTGAATATATATTACATCCGGAAGCTTTAAACCAGTTAACCGACCAAACTTGGAATGATATAAAAGGTCTAAAACTTCCTTTTATGCCTTCGACACAATCGGCTATAAGCTCAATATTGCTTCAATTTTCTTTGGATGTAGCAAGGGTAATAACGGAAGTAAATCACATAGGCAAACTTATCTATGCGGGCGGCGACGATGTTATTATTATGGCACCTTTATCTGAAATATTTGAAATAGCCAAGGATATAAGACAAGCTTTTTCAAATCCCGCCGTTATCTCAAAAAAAGATGACGGCTCAAAAATGGTTAATTTTAGTTATGAAACTATCATCAATGATATTGATGAAAGAAAAACCAAATCAATATATTTTTCAATGGGCCAAAACGCTACCGGAAGCGCCGGCATAGCTATAGCTCATTATCATAATTCGCTTAAAGATTCAATGACTAATGCCAGAATCGCCGAAAAATTTGCCAAAAACAAAATAGGCAGAGACGCCTTTGGATTTGCGCTTCTTAAAAGGTCCGGCGAACATTCTGTATTTGGCGCGAAATGGGAATTATTAAACGAGAAAAATAAAAATTTATTTCAAATAATTGAAATGCTAACTTCAGGTATTCTTTCAAACCAGTTTATAACTCAGCTTTATAATGAACTAGATACTTATTTTTCTTTTAATGAAAATGAAAGAAAAGAAATAGTAATGTCAAGGGCTAAATATCTTTTCAAAAGGCATATCCATTGTCCTAAGGAGCAAAAAGAACAGAATATAGACAAAGCCGTAAAATTATTTGAACAACTTTATGATATTTCGGCTAAAATTACAAAATATGATAAAGAAGAAAAAAAGGAGAAAGAAGATAAACTTAATAGCGAAGAACACCTTGAAAATTTAAAGAATTTTATGAGTTTTTGTTCTTTTTATACAAGGAGTATTAAGACTTCTGAACAAAAAAAGGAGGAAGCTAATGCCGCTGCTTGAAATAATACCTAAAGATTCTTTATTATTTAGAGACGGTAAACCATTTACGGCCGGCTCTTCACATTCCGCTGAATCGATTTTCCCGCCAAA
Organism: Elusimicrobium minutum; assembly: GCA_020723765.1. Classification (GTDB taxonomy): domain Bacteria; phylum Elusimicrobiota; class Elusimicrobia; order Elusimicrobiales; family UBA9959; genus JAAYVG01. The sequence goes on along the minus strand of DYIF01000026.1, from coordinate 10,715 downwards.
GCCGTCAGTTTTCGCCGGTTTCATTAGAAGTAAGATCTTTATTGATAATTGGCAAGATGATGAAAAAACCACTTGGGAAAAAGTCAAATCTGAGATAGGGGAAAAAAACGATATAAAAAGTGCTAAATTGGATATAAAAGCTGTTTTTATTAAAAAAGGCAATGAATATTATGTCCAAACTCCGTTGGATATTGTTAAAGAAAAAAGAGGCAACTCTATTAAGGTATTAAAACCAAAAGATTTTAGTAAGGAATTTAGTTACTCTACCAATATTAGCGTTAATTCTTTACCATTTGCGCCAAAAGAAATAGAGTTTGCAGAAACTTGTGGCGGTTTTATTTCACTTACAGATTTAAAAAAATATCTTAAAGGCGAAGAAATTGAAAAGATAGAGATAAAACATAAAGACGATTTTGTTAAATCCGAACCGAGGGTAGGGATAGCGGTTGATAGTTCTAAAAATATAGTTAAGGAAAGCCAACTTTATTCCGTTGAGTTTTTGAGATTTATAGAAGATAGCGGATTTGCCGTATATTATGAAGGGGTGAATTTCCCCCAAAAAGGTGAATATTTTATAGGCGGTGAAAAAAGACAAGTTAATTTTAGTGTAAAAAAAGATAATCCAGGTTTAGTTGATCTGGAAAAAATTATCTCTAATAATAAGAAATTCAAAATAATACTCATTTCTCCGGTTGAAATAAATGATAATGAAATAGAACCTTCCGGACTTAGAGAAAAATTGAATAATGTAGGTGAATTTATTACAGCTTGTGTAAAAACGGAATTAATAGGCGGTTGGGATATCGCGGCCGGTAAACCGAAACCGATAAAAAAATATTATTCCGTCGGCTCTGTTTTTTATTATAGTTTAAAAGATAACAACAAAGTTAAAGATCTTTTAAAACTTAACTTTGATACTATAAGCCAAGAAGGCAAACTTGGTTTTGGCAGGGTTTTGATAGGGATATGGTAAATAAAAATAACAAGGAGGATAAGATGGTTAAAAAAACACTTACTATAAGAGCGTTGACTTCGCTTCACCCGGGTTCCGGAACGGGAATAGGAGTTATAGATATGCCGGTTCAAAGAGAAAGGCATACGGGATATCCTACAATTCCAGGTTCGTCTATAAAAGGCGTATTAAGACAGGTTTCGACTGTTAGTGGTATAAATAAAGAAGTAATTTTTGGACCTGAAAACAAGGAAGGTGAACAAGGAAAATATGCCTCTTCCGCAAGTTTTTCGGATGCGAGGATATTCGCTTTCCCTGTGAGATCGTTAAAAGGGGTTTTTGCTTGGGTAACCTGTCCCGAGGTTATAAGAAGATTAAAAAACGAAGGATTGATTAGTATAGCAAATATCCCAAGCGTTCAAGACCAGGAAATTATATGCTCATCTCAAAACTATCTTGTTGTGAGTGGTCTAAATAAGGTTGTTCTTGAAGAGTATGATTTTGTAGTTATAGGCCAAACAATAGATAGAGCTATTTTAGATTTCGGTATAAAGTTTTTTAACGATCAAAACGATCAAACCGCATTTGTTCAGAGGTTTGCCATAATCTCGGACAATGACTTTGCTCATTTTGTGAGATATGCGACCGAAGTAAACGCAAGAATAGCCTTAGTGCCAGAGACAAAAAATGCGAAAGACGGAGCTTTGTTTTATGAAGAGTTCTTGCCGTCCGAAACTCTTTTTTATTCTACGGTTATTTTTGAAAACTCAAGAAAAGAAAAAGATAACACTACGGCGGAGCAAATAGTTTCTGCTTTACAGATACCAAATCCCGTTCAGTTTGGCGGGGACGAGACAATCGGCAAAGGTTTTTGCGAAGTCCATTTAATATAAGGAGGGATTATGTCTCAAACAATAGACCAACAGTGCGCTAAAAGCGCTTATGATGCTTATAATACTTTAAGAAACAATACGGATAAAGAAAAAATTTTTAGTTATGCAAAAAAACTTCCTATGATGATAATACATTCGGGCTTGCCCAATGCTCTTATGTTTAAATTAAAAGACCATGGAGTTTTTGTTAAAGTTTTGTTGGAATGGTTAGTCGGTAGTAATATACCAGAAACTGAAATAGAAAACAAAATAAATTCGGAACTTCTTTCCGACGCTACAAAACTTAGGTATCATACTGTAAAAGCGATGAGATGGCTTGAGTGGTTTAATAGATTTGCGGATACCGAAAATTAAATTTGATAAAAGGAGTAAGATATGAAAGCCAAATTATTGCCTAATGTAAAGACGGTTTTAAATCAAAACCAAAATACGATAAATCCTTCGCTTTATCTCGATAAATACACCGGTTCTCTCGAACAATCGGAAGTAAAGAATGTTTTAAAAAAAGTTGTAGATATAACAAATAAAAATAAAAATTACTACAGTAATATCTCTATAATAAATCTACTGTCTAATCTTCCGGAAAAACAAGTTAAAACTTTTAAATGTCTTACTCCTTTTACCATACATCTTTCAAGAACGACGGTTTTGGAAAATACCGGTATTTGTTTTCATTCGATATACGGTTTTGTATATATTCCCGGTTCAGGGATAAAAGGTCTTGCAAGAGCATATGCGAGAGATATACTTAAAGTAGATGAAAAGTTAATTCTTGAAATTTTTGGAAATGAGAACGACGAAAAAGATAAAAGCAAATTAAGAGCGGGCAAAGTAGTTTTTCACGACGCATATCCGGTTTTAGATACCTCATATCAATTAAATGTCGAGATTAATAATTGCCATCATCAAGAGTATTACAACGGGGAAGGTAAAAAAGAGCCCGGCGATTGGGAAAACCCAAATCCTACCTATTTTCTTTCCGTAAAACCCGGAGCGAAATTTAATTTTGTGCTTTCGTTAAGGCAAGATTTAAAAGATAAGTTAGAAGAAGAAACAGAAGTTCAAGTATCAGAAGGTAATCAAACAAGAAGACTAAAAAATAAAGAACTTGTTTCAAAAGCATTTGAATTTTTATCCGGCGCTTTGGCTTATCTCGGACTTGGCGCAAAAACCGCCGCAGGATTTGGAACAATGGCGGAAGTAAAAGATAATGGACATGTAGTCCCGGATATTCCCGAATCTTTAAAAAAATATAAACTTGAGACGACTTTACAATTCATAACCCCTGCATTTTTGGCGGGAGCATTTCAAGAAAAAGAAGATTGCGATATATTTGTTAATACTTTGAAAGGTCAATTAAGATGGTGGTGGAGAAAAATTTATGAAAAAACTCTCGATACTTCACGACTCTGGCAACTTGAAAAACTTGTTTGGGGTTCTACGGAAAACTCAAGTCCTGTTAGAATAGAAGTTTCAAACATAGAGGAGGGTAAAAAAAAGATTATTCCTTATAGAACCCAAGAGAATAGAAACCAAGAGATGAAATATATATCTTTTGGAATGTGGAAAATGGGCGATAATCGTGATAGATGGATGGTTAATAGCGGAATCGAATTTAACATTTCAATAGTATGCAGAGATTCTTACGTAAAAAATGAAAATACTGGAAGATATGAAAACAGATTAAATGCTTCTAAAGTTTATGAACAAGTTTTATTTGCGCTTTATCTTTTAACTAACTTTGGCGGTTTAGGTGCAAAATCAAGAAAAGGTTTTGGTTCAGTTAGATGTTTAGATGTGCTAAACTTAGAAGAGGGTAATACTGAATTGGAAATTAACGAAGATTTAATAAAAACAAGAGCTACTGAATTAGCTCGTAATTTCTTTAGTGATCAAAAAATCACGATAAATAATTTGTTTCACCATGATTCGATAGACATAACTATAAACCAAAACGAAAATCATCTTCAAAAATTGGCTAAGGTGTATTTGGCTTTCGCTCAATCGAAAGCTCATAAACAAGAAAAAGGATATTTAGGCCTGCCTCACAAATATGACAGCCCTCCAAAAGATATCGGTATATGTAATAGACTAAATGGTTATATAAGATATGCTTCACCAATTATTTTTCATTTAGAACCAACTAATCAGCCAAATTCTTGGAAACTTAATATTACCATGATACCTAAGGATTTCTTAAATTTTAATAATCCTGACTGTAAAAGTTTCTTAAATGAATTTAAAGAATACATTGAAAATAATATTAATAAGCCACCTACCCCTAAAAATTATAATAAAAAAGGAAATAATAATATTAGACGAAACAATTTTAGGAGATAGCAATGAAAGTTCTTATAAGTTTAATAAGCGATAAATAAATACCAATATGTTGTTCAGGAAAGAGAAAATTCAGAATAATAATATTTTTGATAGCTAAAAAGTTGGAACGGCGAGAGCTCTAATGATTAAAATTTATCAGATTGGAAGATTAGATATTCAAAAAAGAAGGTTTAAAATAGAAGGTAAAGAATATAGTAGTTTTTTAACATCTTTTGCATTAAAAGAGCATTTTGATAAAAAGATGAAAAATGCAAAAGTTTGTCTTTTTTATCCTGTAAGTTTAGCCGTTCAGAGTGGTTTAAATGATTCTCAATCTGATATTTCTAATTTGATATCTTCTATAAATTACAATAGTTTTCTTCGTTTTTTTCAAAGTCATCCAAATAAAGAATATGCTGATGATCTTTTTATGTTACCGTCTTTTGGGAATTATAATTTTAGACAAACTGAAATTAATTTTAAATCTAATGTTTCTGTTATTATATTGCTTATCCTATTAAAGTTTGTTGAGGACTATTTAGATTATTACGACAACAATCAAAACACTAATGATTGTTATGAGATTTATGTGGATATTTCAAGTGGACTTAATGTTTATATATCTTCATTGATGGAGGCTGTGAGAAATTTTTATGTTTTTTATAAGTTGTTTAGTTTGAATGATAATAAACTTAAAGTTTATTTGCTTTATTCAGATCCAATTATAAATAATTCGACTAATGTTTATAATATCTACAAAGATTATGAGCTTAATTTTAAGGTTTTTTTTAATATTTCTCCTGGTAAAAAAGGTGATAATTTATATCAGATATATGATTCGATAGAGGTAGGTCAGAAAAAAAATGAGCTACAAAAAATTCTCACAAGCTTTTTAATAACATTTAATTCACTTCGACTTTTTTCGCCCTTACCTATTTATTATTCTGAAATTTATGAGCCACAGCGTATAAAATCAGAAATTGTAGATATAATATGTTATTATAAGGAAAAATTTAAAAATAATATTTTGGATACTTCTTCAATAAATAAATCAGAAAAAGTGATAAAATCAATCCTATCATTTGCTTTTTATTATGGAATAATCTCAAATCTAAAAATTAAACAAATGAAATGGGATTCTATTGAAATTTCACTTAAAGAAATAAAAGAAAAATTTAGGGGTATATATCAAAGAATAGGATTATCAACGGTTCTATTAGAGAGGGAAATTAATAAAATAGAAGAATATTGCAATACAGATAATGATTTTGATTATAAGTGTTTGTGTGATTTTCAAAATTATCCTAAGGTGAAAAAAAATAATAATATTGAACGACGAAATTTTGAAGCTCATGCAGGATTTGTTAATACTTTGACTCTTGTTAAGAAAGAAAAGGGAGAAATCTTTCTAAAGTATGATGAAAAAAATAATAATGGAAATGTTTTAAAAAACTTATTAGAAGGAATCATTAACTGGTAGGCTTATGATCCTTCTTTCATCTTTTTCTTTATCAATGATCGAACGCTATCCAGCAGCTGCGGAGTTTGAAGAGTTATCTATAGATTATCTGAAAAAACTTATATCCGAAAACGAAATCGTTTTTAAAATAGGCCATCCCTCATACGCTTCGGTTCTTTCCGAGATATTCGGCGTAAAAATAGATTCGGTTAGAGAAAAATTAGTGTTTAAAAAAGGGGAGAGTTTTGTTGTCGCTCAGATAATAGCCGATAGGCTTGCGGAAGGTAAGGTTTTAACCGAAGAAGAGATAAAAAAACTTAAAATAAAGTTTGTTAAAGTTAGTTTAAAATAAAATAGTAATCCCAAAAATTATATGAGGAGGTTTTATGATACCTAAAATTCAATTTATACCACTCGGCGGAGCTTTGGAGGTAGGAGCGAACTCTTATTATATCAACTGGGATAACAAGGTTTCTCTTCTTTTAGACTGCGGAACAAAAGGAGACGGCCCCACATTCGAAGGGCTTCCGGATTTTACAAAAGCCGATTCAAAGGTAGATTACATCGTAATATCTCACGCCCATAACGACCATATAGGCGGGCTTCCCTTCGCTCAAAGATATTTTTTGAAAAAAAACGGGGAAATAATAACTACTCCGGAAACCGCGGAGATAGCCGCTCATGTTTTGATGGACAGCGGCAAGATAATGGCTGTAAAAGAGGAAAAGGAAAAAAATCCGATTTTTTCCAAAACGGTTAAAAGTCTTTATTCCGAGGAAAATGTGAAAAATTCAGTAAACAGAATAGTTAAACTTGAATACGGAAAAGAGTTTGAACTTAAAGAGGGTATAAAATTAGTTTTATTCGACGCTTCGCATGTCCACGGTTCCGCTTGCGTTTATATAACAGACGGAAAAATGAGTTTTTTTTATACCGGAGATTTTAACGATTCCAAAACCAACTTCCATAAAGGAATAAACATACCAGATTTAAATGTCGATGTTTTGTTAACAGAAACGACAAACGGCTCGAAAAGGGACGAGATATTGTCTATTGAAGATAAGATAAATTACTTGGGGGATTTGATAAAAAGATCGATTAGAGCCGGCGGAAGGGTTTTGATACCGGCATTTGCTTTGGGAAGAACTCAGGAGATTTTGCTTTCAATAGAAAAATTAAAAGAAAAAGGGGTTATAGACAAAGGAGTAAAGGTTTATATTTCGCCGGGGCTTTCTCAAAGATTGACGGCTTATTATTTTAAAAATTATGAAAAAAAACCTAACTACATAATATTAAAACATAATTCTTTCCCCGAAAAAGGGTCTATAACCGTGGCTACAAGCGGTTTTTTTACAAAAGAAAGTTTGGCTGGGAAAATAGCCGAGGAGATAAAACGAGACAAAAATTCAATTATTATCTTTCCAAGCGATTACGCTTATAGAGAAAGAAGTTGGGGAAGCTGGTTTAAAAATTATTCCTGCGAATTGGAGTCGGTAGATTTTTCGGCTCATTCTTCTCCCAAAGGGATTGTGGAACTTGTAAAAAAAATAAATCCTTCAAAAATCGTTTTGGTTCACGGCAATAAAGATGCCGCGGAAAATATAGAGAGGGAAATAAATAGGGACGGTTCGGTTATAATACCGAGATACAATGGGGACGAGTATGTTTTTTACAAGAAAAACGGCGAAGTTAAGGTTTATTACTCCGGAGAGAATAGAAGTTATTTGATTACAGTCGGAACTTCTTTGGGGGATAAAAACATATCCAGCGATTTTGAAGCGAAACAAAACTCCGCTGAACTCAACACTTTGCTAAACATACCAAATTTGCAAATAGAAGACGCAATATGCCATCTTGTCGCTACCGACAAATCCGTTAATCAAGCCTATAAAATATCCGCTTTTTTGGAAGAGAAAAAACAGATGCCTACGATTATTCATATAGTGGATTTGAAATTTGAACAGGGGGGGTTGTCTCAATCTATGGAAATGACTGAGATAATCTCAAAGATATCTTCTTTGATGATTAGAAGCAAAGACGCTATTATGGTTTTTACCGGCGGGTTTAAGTTTGAAGTAGCTACAAGCTATCTTTTAAGCAATCTATACGGAGTTCCGGCATATTATAAACACGAGGACCAAGATAGGCAGAAAGACCCGGCTTTAAGATTACAATCGATACCGATAGAAATAGACATGAATCCTTATCTGCCTTATATTTATCAAATAGAATCCATACTGAGATCCGACTACGAGATAGCTAAAAAACACGTTAAAAACATGCCGGACAATATAAAAAACATTTTTAATGTTTCTAAAGATTCGGTAATGCTTAATAACTTCGGTTCGGTTATATACGGTTTGATAAAAAAAATTAGAAGTTCTTATGAGAAAAGAATGTACGAAAAATGCAATGTGGTTATGATGGATTTTATGAAAGATTTGTGCAATACTAACTACGCTTCCAATTTTTACGATTTGTTGAGGTATCCCGTAAGCGGTGGTTTTTTCTCTTTTATTTTTAAACTTTCCACCTCGGTTTATGTGGAAAAAATGGTATTCGAAGCCGTAAGTAAAGGCAATAGATTTGAAAAAGACGGAGTGATAACCGTGGTTTTCGATAAAATTGTCGGCGGAAACAAGGCAAAGTTTAAAATATTTGTAAAAGATAAAATACAAAATTTAACGGTTTTTATAAATAGAGAAAACGTTAATAAGGTCAAAAGGCTTTTGAATATGTCTCCCGGAGACAAAGCGGAATATGAAATTGATAAAATAAAATAGTTTTGCTCTTCTTTTTTAAAACATCTTTTAAAAAAATGAAATAAATATTTAATTTTTATCGGCGATAATATTTTTATGGAAAATTTGGAAGCCAATACTTCTTTTTTCCAGTCGGGGCTTTTTGATCAATCTTTGGAAGAGAATCTGATAAATTGGGATTCGGTTTTTAGTTCAAAAGACAATGTCCCTTGGAAGCTTACTCCGAATGTTTTTTTCGTAAAATCCGAATCTTACGGAGAAATAATAGTCGCTGGGTACGACGTAAAACTATCTAAGAAAAGCGAAAGGCTTTCGGTTAAAGAGGGGGATAAGATTTACTGCGAAATCCCTTTTTTTAGAATTTCGCATATAAACATACAGTCTCGGGGAGTGTCTTTAAGTTCGGATTTGATAGAAGAATGCGCCAAAAGAGGGGTTATAATAAGTTTTAATTCTTTTAACGGAAAACCTTACGCCGTAATATCTTCTCCAAATCTAAACGCTGTAGTTAAAACGAGAAGAGAGCAGATAAAGGCTTATTCCGACGAGAGAGGAGTAGTTTTTGCAAAAAACACGGTTTTAGGAAAGATTAAAAACCAGGTTTCGCTTTTAAAATATTTCGTTAAAAATTCGTCTGATAAAGAAATTTTGGAAAGAATAGACCTTTCGGTTTTAAAAATCAAGGAAAACATTGAAAAGATAGAAAAAGTTTTTTATTCCGAAATAGACCTGGCGAGAAAAGAAATTTTTTCTTACGAAGCTTTATGCGGTAAAGAGTATTGGGATTGTTTTAAGTTTATAATCCCGGCCAAGTTCGGTTTTTCGGGGAGAGAAAAAAGAGGCACGGTTACCCCCGTTAATTCGCTTTTGAATTACGGCTACGGGATGCTTTATTCCATAGTATGGGGTGCGGTTATGAACGCGGGGTTAGAGCCGTTTGCCGGATTTTTGCATGTGGACGAGCCGGGAAGGCCGTCTTTGGTTTTGGATATGGTGGAAGAGTTTAGGGCTCCTGTTGTGGACAGAACGGTAGTTTCATATTTAAATAAAGGAGGAAAAGTAGAAACGGAAAACGGGCTTTTAACGGTTTCTACAAGGAAAGATTTTTCACAAAAAATAATAGAAAGGTTTGAAAGTTATGAAAACTATTGCGGAAAGAAATTTAAAATTAAATCGGTAATACAAATTCAAGCCAGAAATGCTGCAAGTTTTTTTAGGGAAGGAAAAGAGTATAAGCCTTTTTCGTTTAAATGGTAAGGTTATGGAAATAACGGTTTTTGTATTTTTCGACATATCTAACGACAGGATAAGAAATAGAGTGGGAGAGAGGTGCAAAGACTACGGCTTAAACAGGATACAATATAGCGGGTTTATGGGAAGGCTTACGAAAAACAAAAGAGAAGAGCTTTATCTTAAGATACTAAAAGAAATAGGAGAGGAAGAAAACGCTTCAGTCTTGATTCAGCCTGTTTGCGAAAAATGTTTTGAAAACGCTTTGGTTATAGGAAAAATATCTCCCGAACCGGAAATAGAAGAAAAAGAAGAAGAAAAAATAGAAAACTTATGGAGTTTGCCGTTAAATTATAAATTGACGGAGGATGAGTGATATTAAATCCCGTTGATTTTAAAAATTATTTATATTGTCCGAGACAAATATATTATAAATATGTTTATAAGTTGGAAGTGGACCCTACCGTTAAGATGCTTGCAGGAAGCGATATACATTTGATTTTTTCAAGAATAGAAAAAAGAAGAAGTTTAAAAAAATACGGGATTGAAAATTTTAAAAAGGAGTTTGGAATAAAACTTTATTCCAAAGAAGAAATGTTAAGCGGAGAGGTGGATATGATTTTGAAAGGGGAGGAAGATTTTATTCCTGTGGATTTTAAGATGACTGAGATAAGTTTCATAGAGGGGTATGTATTGCAGCTTTATTCTTATTCCAGATTGATAAAAAAAGTATTTAATAAAAAATCGGATTACGGTTTTTTGGTTTTTATAAATACCGAAAAAATAAAAAAAATAATATTCGACGAAGAAGTGGAAAGCCAATATTTAAGTTTAAAAAATAAGATTTTTGAAATGATTAATTACGAAAAATTCCCCGAAGCGGTAAACTACGATAGATGTTCGGAATGCGAGTATATAAATTTTTGTGGAGATACGGAATAGCTTGCGCTGTTGATAAGTTGTTTATAAACTGTTGATAAAATGTGGATAAGTCGCAATTTTTCTCAAATCCCCCCGGGGGTACGAGCAATTTTTCGATATGAGAAAGGTTATGTATAATAAAGTGTGTAAAAATATGATAGTAGTAAGATATAAGGGAA
>DYIF01000025.1 GCA_020723765.1 Elusimicrobium minutum | reverse complement strand
TTTTTTATCTAACGACTTTATCTTCGATGACATTTTTTATTATCTAATGCGAATTTTTGTAATTGTTTTTAAAATGTGATAAAATAAGAATTATCAATCCTACCCATAGGGCCATTAGCTCAACGGTAGAGCAGACGCCTCTTAAGCGTAAGGTTACAGGTTCGAGTCCTGTATGGCCCACTTGCTTTTCGAGAAATGCGTTTAGCATTTCGTCAGGACTCGAAAGTCCGCAGAAAAACATTTACATACAGTTTTTAGAGGAGCGGCGCGCGAAAAATTTCGCGGCAAGCGTTTTTATTTGCGCGAGAACTCGACTTGTCTTTGTTTTTTGCTTTGAAGAGATACCGAAGGTATTGTCCTGTATGGCCCACTTGCTTTTCGAGAAATGCGTTTAGCATTTCGAAAGTACCGAAAGTCCGCAGCAAAACATTTACATACAGTTTTGCGAGTGGACTTTTCTTAGAAGGTTTTCTTCGGACACCGTGGCAAACGCGAAGCGTTATGCCACAGTAGCGAGTGCGCGAAAAAACGAGCGGTGAGCGAGTTTTATTTGCGGGAGAGCTCGACTTGTCTTTGTTTTTTGCTTTGAAGAGATACCGAAGGTATTGTCCTGTATGGCCCACTTGCTTTTCGAGAAATGCGTTTAGCATTTCGTCGGGACTCGAAAGTCCGCAGCAAAACATAAACATACAATTTTGCGAGTGGACTTTTCTTGGAAGATTTGCTTTGGACACCGTGGCAAATGCGAAGCGTTATGCCACAGTAGCGAGGCCGCGAAAAAACGAGCGGCAAGCGTTTTTATTTGCGGGAAAATCCTACCCCTGCAACTAAAATTATAAATCCCCAAAAAACATTAGACAAGTGATATAAGTTTTTATTTTTTTTAAAAAATATCCCAAGGGGTAGAAAAACCAACAACTTTGCTTTACATCAAACTTTTAAATTCAAATATTAAACTCGGTTATTCTCTATCCCCTATTCTCTCTTCTCTGTTTTATAACTTTAAACATTGAACTTTAAACTTTGAACATTAAACATTTATCTAATTCGGTTAAAAAATGATAAAATAAGTTTTAGTGTTAAATTTAAAGCCGAGATGGCGGAATTGGTAGACGCGCATGGCTTAGGACCATGTGGGGTCAAACCCGTCGGAGTTCGAGTCTCCGTCTCGGCAAAGGCGAGCGGAGGAACAATGTTAGAAAATAATTATAAAAAAATAAAAGAGGAAGGATGTTCGATTACTTACGAAGTAAACATAAAAGATAAAGATTTTTCCGATTTGGAAGAAAAAGCCATAATAAGGGTTCAGGCTGAGGTGGTCTATCCGGGTTTTAGAAAGGGAAAGGTCCCGGTAGATATAATTAAAAAACATTTTTACGATGCGGTTAAATCCGAAATAAAAGAAGTTAGCGTAAGGGAAGTTTTGGATACAATATTCGAAAAAGAAAAGATATTTCCGGTCGTTCCTCCATCAGTTTTCGATATAAATATGGATGAAAAAAATAAAAAGATATCTTTTAAGCTTTATTTGGAGCAAAGTCCAAAATTCGAAGTAAAAGATTATACGGGTTTTGAGGTAAAAAGAAATCTTAAAACGATAACCGAAGCGGATATCGATAACCATTTGAATATGATAAGAGAATATAACGCTTATCTAAAGCCGGTGGAAGGACAAAGCGTTTCCAAAAATCATTACTTGATAGTCGATTATGAAATATACGAAAACGGGAACAAAATAGACGAGCTTAAAAACGAGATAGTAGACATGTCTTCTCCTCAGAACATAGTAGGATTTGAACAGGCTGTATTGGGAGCCAATAAAGGAGATACGAGAGAATTTGAAACCGAGTTCGACGGCAAAAAAATGAAGTTTATGGTTAAAATAAACGACATAAAAGAAAAGGTCGTTCCGGAGATAGACGAGAACTTTATAAAGCAATTGGGCGCAAAGGATATGAACGATCTTAGAGAACAGGTGAAAAAAATATTGGAGGCGGAGGAAGTTCAAAAATCCGAAAAATCGGTAATAGAGCAAATAGAAAATCATCTGGTTTCTAAAAACGATTTTCCTCTTCCGCCCACTCTTGTAAAGCAGGAGATAGAAGAGTTGTTTGAAATGATTAAAAAAAGATCGAATATTCCGCCGGACCAGAAAGTGGAACTTAAAGATTACGAAGAAAAAATAAGGCCTATAGCGGAGAGAAATCTCAGGGTTACCTATATACTTCACGCTATAGCCAAAAAAGAAAACATAAAAGCTAGTGAGGACGATTTTTATAAGGAGCTGGATAGAGTCATAAAAACTTTAAAAACCGAAGACGAGATAGGCAAAGCCAGAAATCTTTTCGAACAAAGAAAGGATTACATAATGGCTTCCATATCCGAAAATAAAACGATAGATTTTATTAAGTCTAAAATAACGATAAAGGATTAACTAAATAATATCAAGGAGGGATTATGATAATACCGACTATTATAGAGACCTGGAAAGGTCAGGGAGCGATGGTAGGCTACGACATATTTTCGAGATTGCTTAAAGACAGGATAATATTCGTGGGAGATCCCGAGGGTGCGATATCCACTTCTTCCGCCAATAACTTAATAGCCCAGCTTTTGTATCTGGAAGCGGAAGATCCGGAAAAGGATATAAACCTTTATATAAATTCTCCAGGCGGTATGGTTACGGCGGGACTTGCGGTTTACGATACCATGCAATTCATAAAAGCCCCGATAACAACCATATGCATGGGTATGGCAATGTCCTTCGGAGCGCTTTTGCTTGCGGCGGGGACAAAAGGCAAAAGATTCGCTCTTCCAAATTCCAGAATAATGATACACCAGCCGTTGATATGGGGCGGGGGGATATCCGGCCAGGCGACCGATATAGACATAGAAAACAGAGAGATGCAGGAAACGAAAGCGAGGCTTATAAGAATTTTGGCTAAGCATACGGGGCAAACGGAGGAAAAGATAAAGCAGGATACGGAAAGAAATTTTTATATGTCCGCAGAGGAAGCGGTTAAGTACGGAATAGTGGACGGAATATTGGAGTTTAAAAAGAAAATTTAAATAAGATTGGTTTTTTAAAGAGGTTAATATGAGCGAGAATATAAAAAAAGAATATCCTTTTAGCGTACCTTTGATAGCGATAAGAGACCTGGTGGTTTTTCCCAATATACATTTTCCTCTGGCCGTAAGCAGAATAAAATCGGTAAACGCCGTGGAAATTTCAATTAAAGATTATTCCAAATATATAGTGGCGGTTACTCAAAAAAAACCCAATATAGAGGATCCAAAAGAAGATGACCTTTATAAAGTCGGGGTGCTTTGCGAAATAAATCAACACTTAAAACTTCCGGACGGCACCATGAGGGTCATACTTAGCGGTATAAAAAGAGTAAAAATAACATCGATAAAAACCTCAGATAATCCGGAAAGCTTTATAGCGGATGTGGAATATCCCCAAGAAATATCTGAAAACAATTCCGAGATGCTGGCTTTGACCAGGCACTTAGTGGGAGTTTTCGACGATTATGTGAAACTAACGACAAAGATGAGTTTGAACGCAAGCGTTCTTCTGGAACAGGTGGAAGAGCCTTCGAAACTGAGCGATAACATAGCCTCCAATATTATAATAAGCATATCCGAAAAACAGGATATACTTGAAACATTCGATTTAAAACTAAGAATAGAAAAGCTTATCAAATACATTAAGAGAGAGATAGAGATAATAAGCATAGAACAAAAGATTCAAACAAGGGTTAAATCACAGATAGAAAAATCACAAAAAGAGTATTACTTAAACGAACAGATGAAAGCTATTCAAAAAGAGCTTCATCAAAAAGACGATTTTCAAAAAGAAATAGAGGAGTGGAGAAAAAAGATAAAATCTTCGAAAATGCCTAAAGAAGCCGAGGATGCCGCAGAGAAAGAACTTAACAGATTATCCAAGATGATGCCTTTTTCTCCCGAGTCGACCGTTTCGAGAACCTATTTGGATTGGCTTACCTCTCTTCCCTGGTCGGTGGAAACCAAAGATGTTCTGGATCTCAAAAAAGCTAAAGAAATACTGGATAAAGAACATTTCGGACTTAAAAAACCGAAAGAAAGAGTTTTGGAATTTTTGGCCGTAGCCAAACTTACGGAAAAACTTAAAGGTCCGATACTTTGTTTTGTTGGTCCCCCGGGGGTCGGTAAAACATCTATTGCGAGGTCCATAGCCAATTCCATGGGAAGAAACTTTGTAAGAATGAGTTTAGGCGGAGTGAGGGACGAAGCCGAGATACGAGGACACAGAAGAACATATATAGGCTCTATGCCCGGCCGAATAATGCAGAGTTTAAAAAAAGCAAAAAGCAAAAATCCTGTTTTTTTGATGGATGAGATAGATAAAATGGGAATGGATTGGAGAGGAGATCCCGCCGCGGCTTTATTGGAGGTTTTGGACCCCGAGCAGAATAAAGAGTTTGTCGACCATTATATAGACATACCTTTCGACATATCCAAAGTAATGTTCATAGCTACCGCAAATACTTTAGAAGGGATTCCAGTTAGTTTAAGGGACAGGCTTGAGATAATAGAGTTTTCCGGATATACCCATAACGAAAAACTTCAAATAGCAAAACAGTACCTTGTCCCCAGACAATTTTCGGAACACGGTATAGACGAAAAAAAATCGAAGAACATAAAAATAAGCGATGCGGCCATACTAAGAATAGTAAGAGAATACACCAAAGAAGCGGGGGTAAGAAATCTTGAGAGAGAAATCGCTTCTCTTACCAGAAAAATAGCGGTTAAAATAGTAGAGGGCGAGAGAAACATAGAAATAAACGAAAAAAATCTTACCCAGTGGTTAGATGTCCCCAAATATATAGACTCTAAGATAGACGATAACTCCATAGGAGTCGCTACGGGGCTTGCCTGGACAGAACACGGAGGAGAGGTTTTGTGGATAGAAGCCATAGATATGCCCGGTAAAGGTCAGATTAGCGTAACGGGGAGATTGGGCGATGTGATGAAAGAATCGGTTCAGATAGCGTTCTCTTATGTTAAAAATTCGTTAAACGCCGACTCTAAATACATATCTTCTCGAGATTTTCACGTTCATGTTCCGGAAGGTGCGGTGCCAAAAGACGGACCTTCCGCGGGAATAACGATAGCTACCGCGCTTTACAGCCTTCTTTCGAAAAAGCCGGTTAAAAAGGGAGTATCTATGACGGGAGAGATTACTCTTACCGGAAAGGTTTTGCCGATAGGAGGGCTTAAAGAAAAAATCATAGCTTCTCACAGAGAAAAAATAATGACCGTCTTATATCCTTTGGGCAATAAAAAAGATCTCTCCGAAATTCCGGATGAAATAAAAAAGGATATGAATTTAATACCCATATCCAGCGCGGAAGAAGCGTTTTCGCATGTAATCGAAGGATATAAAAAGAAAAAGGGGAAAGAAAAAATTAAATTATGAAATTAATAAAAAAGTTTTTTTGGGGTTTACTTTTGTTTTTTTCAATGTTCGCTTCGGGATATTCTTACGAAGACGAACTCTCCGTTTCTTCGACTAAAGGCAGGCTTGAAGGCGCAAGATTGGATGAAATAATAGAAAAATATGTTGCTACGGTGGTCATGTATGACCCGGAAAAAGCCACCGAGCTTGGCGTGCATGATAACGATTATCTTTTGACCGATAGGGAATATAATACTCAGGCTAAGGAAATAGAATCTTTAAAGCTTTTAATTAAAGACCTTTCGAGAATAGATAAAGACGTTTTCAGCTACAAAAGACAAACGGATTACGATTTGATTTATTCGATAATAGAGAAAGACATTTACGAATTTGAAAATCTGGATATTCTTGCTACAAGGCCTCAGTATTACCTTAAACCCTTAGATATAATATTTTTTATGATGGGAAAGGACTTCGACAATTATAACGTAAGAGCTTCAAACGCCTTGAAAAGGCTTTCTTTGGTCCCATCCATTTTATACCAGGCGGAAAGAAATTTAACAAGACCTCCAAAAATATGGACCGAATATACAATTAAAAGAGCTCAACTAATGATAGATAATATAAGCGATTTATATCCGCTTTTTAGAAACTATATAGGGCTTGATCCGACAATAAAATCTAATTTTGAGTCGAGTATAGATCAGGTTAAAAAAGCTTTAGAGAGATACAAGTCTTATCTTCAAAACGACATATTAAAAAAATCTGACGGAAAAAGCTATTGCGGACTTTATACTTACGGGTTTTATCTGGAAAGATGGCATAAAATAAATTATAATCCGAGAAAAGCGCTTAGAATAGCTAAGAAAAATTTTGAGAAAAACTATAAGAAGCTGATAGACGAAGCGATTAAAATAAATCCGGAGGTCTATCAAAAAGACGGCGTAAAAGGAGTTTATTCGCTTGTTAGCGGAGACTATCCCAAATACGACGAAGTGGTTAAGTTCATATCCGACCAGATAGAAAAAGCTAAAAACCATTTCGACGAATATAAGGTGGTGACTTTTCCTTCCCAAAGGCTTTTGATAAAAAATTCGCCGATGTTTTTTTACTCGGTTTATCCTACAATATTCTATTATTCTTCTTATCCATTAGATAGAGAAAGAGCATCGGAGTTGTATATTTATCTTCCTTCCGACAAATCGAGCGAAATAAACTCGGTGCTTTCGGGACTTTACTCTCAGCCGAAAATAGAATTTTTTATATCGGGTCTCGTTATGCCGGGACTTCATCTTAAATCCGATTCGTTAAAATCCGTTAATAAAATAAGGAAAATAGCCCAACAACCAGCTCTGGAACAGGGGTGGATGGCTTACTCGGAGGACCTGGCTTACGAAATGGGATATTTCTCAAGCGTATACGCGCCTTTTCTTCTAAGTTATGTGGGGGCTTTGAGAAGTTTAAGAGCTTATATGGATGTGGCTTATCATATAGAAGAGATGGATTTCTCAGAATGCGTATCTTATTTTAAGGAAAAATTCCAATTTTCGGACGATATGGCTAAAAACGAAATGATTAATATATCTTTAAATCCGACATATTACTATGCGGGAATGTACGGATATGAAAACATAAAAGAGCTTAGAAAGAAATACGTTAAAGGAGAAAATAAATTTTTCGATATGAGGGAGTTCCATTCGGACATTTTGGGAGTGGGAAGTATTACCATAGAAGACCTGAAAAAAGAGCTGAAAGAAATAAGGAAAGAAAGGCTTAAATCGAAAATCGCAGAAGAAGAATATGACGAGCAATAGTAGCATTGCGGTAAAGTTCGATAACGTTTTTAAAAGTTATATTATAAAAGGTTTTCTAAAAAATAAAACCACAAGAGCTTTAAACGGGGTAAGTTTTAAAGTCCATAAAAAAGAAATAGTCGGTTTGTTCGGATTAAACGGGGCGGGGAAAACCACGATAATAAAACTTATATGCGGGTTATTAACGCTTGACTCCGGGGCGGTGGAGGTTTTTGAAAATCCTATAAATTTAAAAAGTGTAGAATATAAAAAACTTATAGGATATGTTCCGGAGCTACCGTATTTTTATCCATTTTCAACCGCAAAAGATACTCTAAATTTTTATTATTCCCTTTCTTCGGGCGGGTTTAAAAATAATGAAAAATCGGAAGAAGTTCTTAATCTTGTAGGTCTTTACGATAGAAAAGACGACAAAATAAAGAATTTTTCAAAAGGAATGATGCAGCGTCTTGCCATAGCTTGCTCTCTGGTTCATGATCCCGAACTTCTGGTTTACGACGAGCCTACAAGCGGTTTGGATCCGATTTCCATAAGAGAGATAAGAAACATAATGTTAGGTTTAAAAGAAAAAGGGAAAACCGTAATTCTTTCATCTCATAGCGTATCCGAGGCCGAAAAAATATGCGATAGAGTTATAATATTGCATAAAGGGGAAATAAAAAAAATAATAAATAAAGAAGACTGGGCCGATTGCGAGCTTGAAAAAATTTTTATAGATACGGTGGCTTATGGGGATTAGAGCGATAAAAAGCATATCATGGGAATCCGCGAAAGAGTCTTTAAATTCGAAATTCGCTTATCTCGTTTTCTTTTTCATAATGATTCTAATTTATGTGGCCATACTTACCGGAATTATGGCGGTAAACGACGAGAAAAAGGTTCTTTCAGATTTTTTTATAGCCGTTACTCAAATATCTCTTTTGGTTTTTGGAGTTTTTTCTTCGGCTTTGGGGGTATCTCAAGATATAGAAACAAAAAGAATATACCTGATATTGTCGAGGCCGGTAAAGATATACGAGTATGTTTTCGGCAGGATAATCGGAGTCTGGCTATCCGCTTTTTTTGTGCTTTTTTTTATAAATTTAGCCTGTTTTCTGGTTTTTGTTTTTAAAGGATATTTTTTCGATTTGAATTATTTTTATCTTACCTCAAACCTTTATTTTAAAATATTGTGCATATCTTCGATTTCGATGTTTTTCGCTTGTATTACCACTTCCTCTTTTACGGCGATCGGGATATCCGTTATGGTGTGGTTTATTTCTCATTTTATAACCGATATTAAGTTTGCGTTTGATAAGATGAAAGGATCGGTTCATTTTATGAAATATATAATCTATCTTTTTCCCGATTTCTCCGCCTCGCCCTCTTTATACTCCAATTTTAAAATTTTAATTTATTCTTTTGTCGTTGTTTTGTTTTCTTCATACTTTTTTAAAAAAACGGAGATATAGTGAAAAGATTGTTTTTTTTCTCTTCTTTTTTTGTTTCATTAAACCTTTATTCCAATACTTACCCCAATCTGCTTTTTTACGGCAAGATTTTAAAAGAACCGGTCAACGATATTATCTCGGTTAGCATGGGATTAAGAGAACTTTATTCCGATATTTTATATATAAGGCTTTTGCAGTATTACGGAACCAGGGAAGAGGGGGAAGGAGTAAAATTTGATTACGGAGCCGGGGAGTATCCTTTGTTTTACGAAAAAGCCAAAGAAATCGCCGTTTTAAATCCGTATTTTAAAAATGCTGTTTTAAATTCCGCCGGAGCTTTAGCTTTTAATCTAAATAGAACTCACCAGGCTATTTCGGTTTTAAAATTGGCTATGCTCTACGATAAAAATAACTATAACTATATACTTTTGTTATCCGCGATAGTTACCGCTCAAACCAAAAAGAACATATACGATACGAAAATTTTAAACGAACTTTACGAGATATGTATTAAGAAAGATTCTCCGGTTATGCTTATTCAAATTACAGCCTTTATTTCAAAAAAAGCCGGAAAATACGATATGGCTTTGAGTCTATATAAATTGATACTGGAAAGATCCAGAGATAAGTTTTATATAGATAACGCGAAAAAGCAAATAAAACTTTTGGAACGGCTAAAATGAATATTATTAAAATTTTAAACATCTCATCCAATTCTTCCGAAGTCTATTCCGCAGTGTCCTCCGCCGCATATCTATCAAAGAGAGGCCATAACGTTTATATCGCGGGAGAAAAAAAATCTTACGTCCGGGAAACCGCGGCTAAAAATAAGCTCAATTTTATAGATTTAAATATATACTCCAAATTGGGATTTTTTAAATTTCCTGATTGCGATATAATAGAGATGTACGGATACGACAAGTTAAATTCGTTTTTTTTAAATAAAGTCTTTTCTTTAAAAACTCCCAAAATTTTAAGACTGACATCTTTCCCTTCTCAGGATTTTATCGAATTTATAAAGAAGAAAATAGATTCCATATCTCTTATAACCGCATCGGTTCAAAGCATAAAAGACGAGCTGGTTTTTTCGGAAATAAACCCGGAAAAAATAACGGTTTTAAATCCGATACTTGTTATGACCAGATGGGAAAGCGCAAAACAAATAAAACCGGCGACGTTCTTACAAAGGCCTTACAGAATAGCCACCGTGTATAGGAAAAAAGATTTCGAAACCATTAAGTTCTTTTTAACCGTCGCAAGAGAGGTCTTAAAATCAAATCAAAATATAAATTTTCTGATAGTCGGCCCTAAAGACGATAAGATAAGGGATCTGGCCAGAGAATGGCAGATAAGCCATAAAGTGGATATTTTGGGGTGGCGTGAGGATATGCCCGAGGTTATGGCCATGACCCATATATACGTCAAATGCGATTTCTCTCCCAAGATTCCACGGTCTTTAATAGAAGCTATGGGCTCAAGCGTGGTTTGTCTTGTAAGTCATGTTAAAGGAATAAGCGATCTCGTAATATCGGATTATAACGGGGTCATAGCTAACACGAGGGATGTGGGTTCTTATGTAAAAAACATACTTTCTCTCATAAACGAACCTTTTAAAATGCAAACGATATCCAATACTGCATATAATTACGCAAAAGCCAACTTCGACGCGGAGATATCGGTCAAAGTAGACGAGTTAATATATGAAAATATTTTAATGGAGTATAAATAATGTTAGTTGAAATTTTGATTACGCTGATGTTTCCTGTGCTAAAGAGTCCAAATGGGACGACTTTATAAAGTGGATGAGTATGAAAGAATTGAAAACGAAAATAAATTTTAATTGTAAATCTATGGGCAAAGTAACTATTCAAAGTATAATTTACGAATGCTTTTCTTGCGTTATTCTTGAACATGAGCAGTGTATTTGTAAAAAGATTATTTCTTCTATAGGAGATGGAATAAATGGAAACTCTCCCGGTTATGGCTGTGACCCTGTTTTGAGTTGTATACCTCCGGCGAGATTTGCAGGGTGCAGTTATGAGAATTAAAAATGCCAATATATAATGAGTTTTTGATAATAAAAATTTTTTTTGATGTTTTTATCATATCTTTTTGGTTATTTGTGTTGTTTTCAAATAATAAACAACAAGAATTAATTTCTGTTTTTAGCGTTCCATTAAAAAAAGAAAGTTTATTGTATATTTTTAAGATTTTGGCGTTTTTTTTATTGGTTTCGATTTTCTCTTTTTTTGCAGAAAATTTAGTTAAAACATTCGGGTTATCATACGAAGATGAGTTTGAGCTTATTTTTAAATATTTAAGCTCATCTTCTTTTTATGTTTTATATTTGGGAGTGGTTATTACGGGTCCCATATCTGAAGAACTGTTTTTTAGAAAATTTTTGTTTGAGTTTTTTAGAAAAAAAATTAATTTTTGGTTTTCTTCCATTTTTGTTTCTTTATTTTTTAGTGTCGGACATTCGAGTTTTTTAGCGTCATTTTTGTATTCTATGATTTTATGTAAAGTATATGAATCAAAAAAAGATCTTAGATTGAATTTTATGATTCATATTTTGTGGAATTTGATAATGTTAGGAGTATTATTTTTATTGTCTTTATATGCCGTTTTTTGAAGTATTTTGAGTTCTTGACAGGCCAAGTGTCTTATTTCTTAAAGTCAATAGGTCTTTTTCTCTTGTTTGATTTTGTTTCCCTTTTTAAAATATTAAAAATAACCTTTAAGGAGGCGTATAGATGAAAATAATGTTATCGGTATTATCTTTATTTCTGGTATCTTTCGGATATTCGGAAATAAACTTCGACGGGAATTCTAAGCTAAACATAAAAGAAAGTTTGGCTCAGATAGAAGTCCCTTCGGTTAGCGCGGATAAAAAACACTCCGTTAACTCAAAAGAACTTAAAGAATGGACCATAATGGTTTTTGTTAACGCCAAAAACAACTTAGAAAGCTATGGACTGTCCGACGTAAACGAGATGGAGATGGTCGGCTCTACCGACAAAATAAACATAGTCGCCGAGCTTGGAAGAATAAGCGGGTATTCCAATGCCGACGGTGATTGGAAAGGGTGCAAAAGATACTATGTTACCAAAGACAGCGATAAAACCAAAATAACCTCTCCGGTTTTAGCCGATAATCCGAAATGCGATATGGGAAGCTGGGAGTATATGGTAGATTTTGTTAATTGGGCGAAGGCAAACTATCCCGCAAAGAAATATGTTTTGGTTGTGTGGAACCACGGTTCCGGATGGGATAAAGGCGGAAACATAAGCGAGATAATGGACAAGGGCATATCTTACGACGACGAGACCCGAAACCATATAACGACCCAACAGCTTAGGATGGCGCTTGAAAAGATAGGCGGGGTTAATATACTCGCGATGGACGCGTGCTTGATGCAGATGATAGAGGTAGCGTATGAAATAAAAGATTACGCGGAGTATGTGGTGGCCTCCGAGGAGACCGAGCCCGCCGACGGCTATACTTATAACACCTGGCTTGAGCCGCTTGCCGCAAAACCGGTTATGGATTCCAAAGAGCTTTCCGTAGCTATGGTTAATTCGTATACCGACCATTATCAGTCCATAAGCCAGGGCGCGACTCAGTCGTCCGTAAACGCGAAAGCTTTATCTAAACTTGCGGCTATGAGCGACGAATTTATAACCGCGGTTATGGAAGCGAACGATATTACAAACGCAAAGAACGCAAGGACAAACGCCCAGAAGTTTTATTATTCCACAAATAAAGACTTCTATCATTTTGTGAAACTTATAACCGACGCCACTCAAATACCCGAAGTCAAATCTAAAGGCCAGGCGCTTTTGGATTATTTGAAAAACAACGCTATAACATACAACAGGGCCTACGGTTCCAAGTATTCAAACGCTTACGGACTTGCGGTATATGTTCCGACTTATTATACCACAAGCTACGACGAACTTATGTGGGCTAAAGAGTCCAAATGGGACGACTTTATAAAGTGGATGAAATAATTTAAAATCGTCGTTCTATGTTTTAAAAGGCGCGGAAGAAATTCCGCGCCTTTTTATTTTATATAATATTAAAAGATTTGTATCGGAGGTTTGTAAAGCCTTTTTGTTATATGATTAGAAACAACCCGATTCTGGTTTCGTTTTTTTTTGTTTTTAATTCGGTTTTTTATTGTTTTGGAGAAACGAAATACGGAGCAAGTTTCCTGAGAATTCCGGTTGCGGCTATGACTTCCGGTGTTTCCGAAGCTTATTCCGCCATGATCGGTCCCGATTCCGTTTTATATAACCCGGCCGGAACCGGACTTTTGACATACTCGGCAATATCAGCTACACATAACAAATATTTTGAAGGCATTAATCAGGAATATATAGCTTCCACGGTTTATTCTAAATACGGAAATTTTTCGGCTTTTTATTCGGTTCTTACAAGCGGAGACATAACGGCTTACGACAACAACGAAAACATAATAGGAACAACCAATACGTCTCATAAATTTTACGGCATAACCTATTCTAAAAGCTTTCCTTACTTCGATTACGCCGCCAAAAAAATAGACCCGATGATTATAACGCCGAGCTGGACGAGGATAAAGCCGGTTAAGGTTTATATTCCGAAGGTTTACAGATTGTCTTTCGGAATTACCGCCAAAAAAGTGGAAGAAAGATTGGATAACGAAACTTCTTCGACTTTGCTTTTTGACGCCGGAAGCGTAGTAGTTCTGCCGGGACATGTGCAATTCGGCGCAAGCGTTCAAAACATAGGAAAGTCTATTAAATTTTACGAAGAAGAAAAGGTTCCTCGAGTTTTTAGAATAGGTGCGGCGAAAGATTTTTCCACGGTAAAAAGCATTATGAATTTTATATTTACGGCCGATTACGTTTACGATCAATCCATAGGCGGTTATTTTAACTTCGGTTTTGAAAACGATATAGCCAAAGCTTTTCAGGCGAGAGTGGGCTATACCACCAGAGAAAAAGAAGGCTCCTCTTTAAGTTTTGGAATAGGGATGAACTTCGACAGGCTTATAAGCAAGGAAAGCTTTTTTAAAGGTTTTAGAATGGATTACGCTTTTTTAAATTACGGCGTATTGGGCCCGACTCATAGAATAGGTTTTCAGATAGTATGGTAAAAGGAGGATATATGATAAAAATACTGCTCGGCGTTATGATTGGTTTTTGTTCTCAGTCTTATGCCCAAAACGTTTCGACTAAAACGGTCGTTACGGAGAAAGACGAAAAGATAGAAAAAATAAATAAAGAAAAAGAGGCGTTAAAAAACGAATACGAGCTTTTGATACAAAAAGAAAAAACAAAGGTTTGGGAAATAGAGGCTCAGTATAACGCCATATCTCTGGAAAACAAGCTTTACGCCGAAAAGATGAACAAACAGCTTCAAAATCTAAAAGCCGAGCTTGAAAAGATATCTACCGAAAACAAAATAAACGATGAAAAAAATAAGCAAATATTGTCTGCGATATCTTTTGAACTTACAAAATTAAAAACTCAAAACGACATAGAAATGGAAAAACAAAGAGTTAAAAAAATGAAGATAGAAGACGAAAAGGCGATGATAGATTATGAAATAAAAAAGATGGATTTTGAAAAAGAAAAAATAAAGTATCAAATATTTTTAAAAACGGCCGAAGCGGATAAGCTTAAGGCCGAGCTGGATTTAAAAGATAAAAAAGATGAAATCAAAAGAAGGGCGGACAAAGAAATTGTATACTCAAACGAAATATTTAAAAACGGAACTCTTAAAATATCCGATAGAAGAATTCCTTTAAACGGCGTCATAACAATGGACACCGCGGATTATATAGTTAAAAGAATAAATTATTTTAACAATATCTCGACCGCACCGATATTCATAGTGATAGACCGATCTCCGG
The DNA here is from genome assembly GCA_020723765.1 of Elusimicrobium minutum. Taxonomy (GTDB): domain Bacteria; phylum Elusimicrobiota; class Elusimicrobia; order Elusimicrobiales; family UBA9959; genus JAAYVG01. The sequence continues at coordinate 10,986 of DYIF01000025.1, read as the reverse complement.
GCGGATCGGTTATGGCCGGTTATAAGATTCTAAAAGCTATGGAAGCAAGCGATTCTCCGGTTTATGTGGTGGTAAAATCTTATGCCGCGTCTATGGCCGCAACCATAACCACGCTGGCCAAAAAATCTTTTGTCTATCCGAACGCCTTAATACTTCATCATCAGATGTCTACAATGCACTGGGGTAATATGACGCAGTTAAAAGAACAGCTTGAAATGGCGAAAAAGTGGGAAAAAAGGCTTATGGGTCCGATAGCTAAAAAAATAGGTATGGATATTGAAACATTTAGAAAAAAAATGTATGAAAACAATTCGGACGGAGACTGGGAAGAGTTCGGAGACGAGGCCGTTAAACTTAAATGGGCGGATACAACCGTTGAAAATATAGTGGAAGAAGGCATCGTAAAGGACCCGGATTATTATTCGGATAAAAAGTTTAGCGCGGCTAGCGAAGAGAGAGTTGATGAAAAAGGCAAAAAATATGTGGAACTGCCGAGATTGGATCCTTTCGATTTTTATTTCATATATAATCCGGATAATTATTATAGATATAATTACTAAAGAGGGGTTATGAAAGAGGGTAAATGGTTGGAGCCGAGATACGGCTCGAAAGAGACTTTCGAAAAGGATTATCCAAATCTGGATTTTTCCGGGGTTTCAGTTAAATGCCCCGGATGCAAGGAGTATGTTACTCTTAACAGAAAATCGAACAGCGGAAAATCGGCCGGATGGTGTAAAAAGTGCAATAGAGCCGTTACCATATAAGGCCGTTCTTTGCCGACGATTGGATTGAATTGTTTGGGTCCTATGGCCTATCTTATATTAGGACTTTGTTAATTGAAATGTATAAGGTTAATGTTAAAATATATAAAAGATGCTTTATAAAGGAGAAAAATATATGAAGAAAGTTATTTTTGTAGTGTCATTTTTTTTGTTTTTTATAAATTCATATTCGGAAAGTTTGGAAAAATATAAAAAAGATATAAATTTAAACTCTCTTATAAACGAACTAGAAGAAAGGTTGGATAAATCTTTAATCCCGACTCCGGACAGTAAAATAGACAAAGCTTTGCAGGAAGACCCGCGTTATTATTTAAAAGTTACCGCCAAAGACAAATACGAAAGAACGAGGCTTTTGGAGTTGGGATACGATATAATTTCGATTGGTAACGGCTATGTCGAAGGTTTTATTAATAAAAATCTTATGTCCAACATAAGCGATAAAGAGTTTTCGATAATGGAAAAAAAGTCTTTATACGAATGGGCTTATCAAAACAAAGATTTTCCTTCTCAGGACTCTGCATATCATAATTATCAGGAAACCTATGACGTGTTAAAACAGATAGCCGATAAAAATGGAGACATAGTTTCTTTGTTTTCGATAGGAAAAAGTTTTGAGGGAAGAGATATATGGGCAGTTAGAATAAATACCACATCGAAAGGCAAAGCCGCAAGCAAAAAACCCGGAGTTTTGATAGTCGGAAATCATCATTCAAGAGAACATCTTACAAACGAGATGGTTTTGCTTTTTGCGGTCTACCTGCTTGAAAATAGAGGCGAGTTGGAGATTAAAAAATACATCGATACCCTCGACATATATATAATTCCAATGTTAAATCCAGACGGCGTGGAGTACGACATAGCCACTGGAAAATACAGATATTGGAGAAAAAACACAAATAAGCTTGGCGGAACTTCGGTTGTGGGAGTCGATCTGAATAGAAATTACGATTTTGAGTGGTGTAAAGCCGGAGCTTCGTCTTATCAATCCGCGGATACCTACTGCGGAAAATCCGCTTTTTCCGAGCCGGAATCCAAAGCTTTAAGAGACTTCATGACCGAAAGGAAAAACATAAAAACCGCTCTTACCTATCACTCTTATTCTTCGTTGGTCTTATATCCCTGGGGAGGGAGAGATACTCAGGTTAGCGACGAGAAAGACAGAACCGCTTTTATAAAACACGCGGAAGAAATGGCGAAGATATTGGGTTATCAACCTCAACAATCGAGCGATCTTTACGTCGCAAGCGGAGATATGGCCGACTGGGCGTACGATAAGCTTAAAGTTCTGGCATGGACCATAGAACTTGAAGGAAGCTCTTTTTATCCGGGCTCTACCATAATTTCAAAAGCTTTCGAAAGGAATAAAAAAGCTTGCCTTTATCTGTTAAGCATAACCGATAACCCTTATAAATAAATTATTTTTTTAATTCCAGTATGTATGATTCGAGTCTTATTTGGGGATGATAAGACTCTTTGGATTTCCTTAAAGATTCTTTTCCTAAATCCGATTCTTTGTTTATGTATTTATATTTTTTCGTCGCTAATGAAGCAAATTCTCTGTCTATGAACTGATAAAGTCCTTTTACGCTTTTATCCGCTTTCTCAAAATTTAATACGCATGTTTCGTCGTTAAGCTCCGAACCTATGGCAAAGGCTTTTATTTCTTTGTTTATATAAACGCATACGCCGAAAAAAGTAATTCCATTCCACAAGTCTTTTATTTTTAATACGGCTTTCTTTTCGCACTCTAACATGTCGAAATTCTTTTTATCCGTTTGTTCCCATAGATTTTCCGTTAATTTAATTATATCGGTTAAGGATTCGACCGTTAAATCTTTTATTTCAAGATTAGACGAATAATTTTTTTCAAATTGATTTATAAGATTTCGTTTGGCGGAATACCTGCTTCCTTTCAATTCGTATAAATCCCTGGACATATAAATATAGTCAGAGTAAGCGTCGTTTTTTATTACGTTAAAGTTAGAGGAAATTTCGTCCATATGTTTATCTAAAAAATCTTTCGGTACATAGTATACATGGTTTTGTTTTAAAGATTTAAGTATTTCTATGAGTAGTTCTATCGATAAATTGCTGTAGGGAAGAGGGAGAATAATTCCGTTTGTCGAGTTATTTAGGCTATTTTCTGATATTATCAAAAAATTATTATATTCGAGCCAAAAAGTATTATATACGCAATCATCCCATAAAAATATGGCGCTTAAAGAATATGGGGAATGATTGGAGGCGGAAACCTTTAAGTATTTCCTAAATATTTCTATGTCTTTATTTTCCAGTTTTTTTAAATTCATATATCATAGGCGTTTTTTCTTTAAAGATTTTAAAACCGTGTCTTTTGTATAAGCTAACCGCTTTTTTTTCGGATATTAGACCTATCCATTTAAATTCTTTTTTTATAAGAAAATCTTTTATGAAATTTAAAATTTCACTGCCTATTCCTTTGTTTCTAAACTCTTTTAATACCGCAAAATCCTGTATATAGGCGTCGTTGACCTGATCGGATATCGCCCGCGCCATTGCCACTATCTTGTTTTTATGTACGGCGACTACGAATATATGGCTTCCTTTAACTATTTTGGCCAATCTATTAATGTTGTCCGTATTATCCCACCAGCCGGCGTCCTTATATATTTCCTTTATTTGTCTTAAAATTTTTAGATCTGGATTTTTAATCACTTTTATGGAAAAGTTCATAATCTTATTTTATAAAATCTATTAAGGCTTTTATAAGTATGGCGTTGGATATCAAAAAAAGCAAAGGTTTGATTATTTTAGCCCCGTTTTTTATCGCCATATCCGAACCTATGTAATTTCCCGCTACGGAAATTACGGCCATGGCTAAACCCAATTTAAAATCCACCTTTTTTAATATTATAAAAGCGGTAAGAGCCGATATGTTGGATACGAGATTTGTAAATTTGGCTAAAGCCGTGCTTTTTAATAGGTCGTATTTTACGAATTTGGAATATCCCACGGCCAGAAAAGTTCCGGTTCCGGGTCCCAGCATTCCGTCATAAAAAGAAACGATAGCGGTTAAAAAAAACGTCGCCGTGTTTTTTTGTTTTTCTGATAGCAAAGAGGAATTGTCTATTAGCCCGAAATCCTTCTTTTTAATCATATATACGGATATTGCCGGTATTGAAAACAATATTATTATTTTAAGAATATATTGTGGAATATGGGATACGAATAACGCCCCCAGAAACGAAAATAAAAAAGAAGAAATAAAAATTTTTATTAGATAATTTTTTTCAAATTTCAATTCTCTTAAATATTTTACGCAAGCCACAAAGGTTCCGGTTGAGGATGAAAGTTTGTTCGTTCCTAAAAGCAAAGACATATCCAGGCCGTAATTTATATATGCGGGTATGGTAATCAGCCCTCCTCCTCCGGCTATCGAGTCTATAAAACCTGCTATAAAAACAAATATGGAGAGAATAATAAAAGAATCGTTTAATTCCATAATTAAATTATACAAATAATAATAACTCTCATATTTGATACAAATTTATATAATATATAAAAGGAGACAATATGATAGAAATAAATAAGAAAGTTGAAAACTTAAAAAAAGATATAGATATATCTTTGAATAAAAACAAAATAGATTTGCTTATTAAAAACGCCAAATTAATAAATACATTTTCGGGAGATATATATAAAACCGACATAGCGGTTCATAACGGTAAAATAGTCGGCTTTGGAGAATACTCGGCCAAAAATGTGATAGATGTAAAGGGAATGTATGTCGCCCCGGGATTCATAGACGGGCATGTGCACATAGAAAGCTCCATGGTTAAGATACCCGAGTTTGCAAAAGTCGTTATGCCCTGCGGAACGACAAGCGTAGTCATAGACCCTCATGAAATAGCTAACGTGCTTGGAATAGAAGGAATAAAATATATGCTTTCATCAAGCATAGACTCTATGCTTGGAGTTTATGTTATGCTTCCGTCCTGCGTTCCATCCACCGCTCTTGAGACCTCAGGAGCCACGCTTTCAAGCCACGATTTGTCTCTTCTTTTAAACGACGAAAGGATATTGGGTATAGCCGAGGTTATGAACTATCCGGGAGTTATACATAAAGATACCGACCTATTAAAAAAGATAGCGATAGCTAACGGAAAAATTATAGACGGGCACGCTCCTTTTTTATCAGGCAAACAACTCTACGCTTACGTTTCAAGCGGAATAAGATCGGACCACGAGTGTAGCGACGTCGAAGAGGCGAGAGAAAAATTAAGAGCCGGTATGTATGTTATGATAAGGGAAGGAACCGCCGCAAAGAATTTGAAATCCTTAATTGGCCTTGTAAACGTGTCGAATTCCAGAAAGTTTATATTTGTCACGGACGACAGGCACTTAGACGACATAGAAAGCGAAGGACATATAAATTATCTTGTTAAAAAAGCCATAGAATACGGTGTTGATCCGGTAAAAGCCATACAAATGGCTACCATAAATACCGCGGAGTACTTCGGACTTAAAAATTTGGGAGCTATTTTGCCGGGGTATTTTGCCGATTTTGTCATATTCGATAATTTTAAAAGAATGAATATAAAAATGGTTTTTAAAAACGGGATTATGGTTTCAAAAGACGGGAAAGTTTTCGATGGAATAATAAAGGAATATAAAGAAAAGTTAAGAGGTACGATAAACGTGAAATGGATAGAGCATGAAGATTTCGCGTTAAAAGCCGAAGGCAAAAAAGCAAGAGTAATAAACGTAATACCGAACGAAATAATAACAAAAATGAGCGTGGAAGAAGTAAAAGTAGACGGCGGTTATGTTTCAAGCGACACGGAAAAAGATATTTTAAAAATAGCGGTTATAGAAAGGCATATGGCAAGCGGCAGGATAGCCAAGGGGCTTGTAAGAGGATTTAAATTAAAAAAAGGCGCCATAGCCTCAAGCATTTCTCACGATTCTCATAATATAGTCGTGATAGGAACTCATGACGGAGATATGTATCAGGCGGCCGTCGGCGTAGTTAAGATGCAGGGTGGTATAGCCGCGGCTTTAAACGGACAGATACTTGAGTCTCTTCCTTTGCCGGTTGCGGGGCTTATGTCGGACAGAAGCGCGGAGTTTGTTAAAACAAAAATAAAAAGACTGAGGGAAGTGGCGAGATATTTGGGTTCCGAGCTTCCGGACCCTTTTATGGCGATGTCTTTTTTAACTCTTCCTCCAATACCCGAGATTAAAATAACCGACAGGGGAATAATAGACGCCAATAAATTCAAAGTAGTGGAACTTTTTGTGAGGTAAGATGAGCTTTGTTTTTTTGTCTATTCTTTTCTCTATACTGAATCTTAACTCGGCGAGAATTATTGTTCCTTCTTATATAGATAACCTTTCCGATTCCGAGTTTAGCATAGGTTATGAGACGGATGTTAATTCTTACGGATGGGTAGGGTGGGGGGATTTCCCGAAATGCGATAGGTATATTACACCGACCTCGATTAAAAAAAATCAGAAAATCAATTTATATGGAATAAAATCGGGGAAAAAATATTGCTATACTGTGTTCTTGCCTTTGGATAACTCCACATATTCTTATGTCGCTTCTTCAGGCGTTTTTTTAAGTTTGTACGACGATACCGTTTCAAGTTACAGCTTTATAGTAACGGGAAACACCGTATTTAATACCGAGGATGAAAATCTAAAACTTTCATCGGCTTCTTTTTCTTTGATATATGAAGAGCCTTTATTTCTTATTCATACCGGAAATATTTTGAAATATGAAAACGATATAAATACCCCTTTCTACGGCATTGAAAATATAGTAAAGTCAAAACCGATTTTCTCGGTCCCGGGACCTAAGGAATACGGGGAGAAAAAAGAAAAAGGGGAAGGGTATAAATTTTTACAAAAAAACTACTCGCCATACAGAGCTTTTTCGAGAAACGGAGCGGTTCCTCATTATTATTACATAGACGTATCCGAGTCGAGGTTTATATTTTTAGACGATAATAATTTAAACGACATAAAAGACGCTCCGTCTATTAAAAGAGGGACAAAACAATGGCTTTGGCTTGAAAATACTTTAAAATATTCCAAAGATAAAAAATGGATTTTTGTGGTTACAAATCATCCTTTATATCCGTCATATGCCTGGGATGAAGCGGATAGAAATTCTCTCGAAGAGCTCTTTATAAAATATAAAGTAGATATCGTTTTTCAAAACGGAGGAGATTTTTTCTTAAGAACTAAAAAGCTTAAATACGGCCAGTATGATGAAAACGGAGTTTATTATATGACAATCGGCGGGGCCAATATTTATCAAACTTATCCCATTGAAGATGAGATATCGGATATTAAATTAAACATAAAAGGTTTCCTTTATATTAAAGTTAATAATCTAAATATAGATATGATTTATTACGATTATATGTTTAACCAGCTCGATAGATTCGTTTATTCCAAATGAAAACAGTTCAAAGTTTAAAGTTCAAAGTTTAAAGTTATAAAACAGAGAAGAGAGAATAGGGGATAGAGAATAACAAAGTTTAATATTTGAATTTAAAAGTTTGATGTAAAGCAAAGTTGTTGGCTTTGCTACTCCCTTAACATATTTTAAAAAAAAAGATTTTATCGCTTTTAATTATTTATCATTTTAGTTTTTAGGATTTTAAATTTGGTTGCGGGGGTAGGATTTTCCCGCAAATAAAATTCGCTCACCGCTCATTTTTTCGCGGGCCGCTCCTCACAAAACTGTATGCGAAAGTTTTGCTGCGGACTTTCAAATCCTACGCAAAACCAAATTGTTGGTTTTGCTACCCCCTTGTGATATTTTAAAAAACAATTTTAAAAATTATGTCGCTTGTCTAATGTTTTCTTGGGATTTATAATTTTGGTTGCGGGGGTAGGATTTGAACCTACGGCCTCCAGGTTATGGGCCTGGCGAGCTACCGGGCTGCTCTACCCCGCATATATATTATACAAATAATTTTCGCTTTAAAAAAGTTTTTTAAAATTATAAAATAATATTAATATGGAAAACTATAATATTTTGTGGTTGATTTTCATAATACTATCGGTCTCAGTTTTTATATTCGACTTGAGACTATCCATTTTAAAACCTCACGATATATCTTTAAAGGAATCTTTGATTTTGTGTACTTTCTGGATTTTAATAGCGACTTTATTCGGTTTTATCTTAGGATATTTTCTGGGCTTTAATAAAATGGTGGAATATTTTACTGCTTACATAGTGGAATATTCTCTTTCGGTAGACAATATGTTTGTTTTTCTAATGATTTTTTCTTTTTTTGGTATAGAAAAAAAATATCAACCAAAAGTTCTTGTAATAGGAATATTATCCGCGGTTGTTCTTAGATTAGTATTTATATTTACCGGAATAGCTTTGATAAAAAGATTTGAATGGATAATATACATCTTTGCTGTTGTTTTAATATATACTGGGTTTAAAATGTTTATTTCGAAAGAAGAAAAGGTGGAACCGGATAAAAATCCCATTTTGAAATTTATATCAAAATTTATATATATAGATATGAATTATAAAGGGGGAGATTTCTTTTTGGTTAAAAACAGTAAAATAATTCCTACTGTGATGATAGCCGTTTTGATAGTAATAGAATCTACCGACCTTGTTTTTGCCGTCGATTCCATACCGGCGGTTTTGGCTATATCTCAGGATAAGCTTGTGGTTTATTCTTCCAATATATTTGCCGTCATAGGTCTTAGAAGTCTTTATTTCGCTTTAGCTTCAATAAGCGATTATTTTAAATATCTTAAAAAAGGAGTTGCGGTTGTTCTTGTTTATGTGGGCATAAAAATGAGTATTTCTCACTTCGTAAAAATATCTCCATTTGTTTCGCTTATTGTAATACTTCTCATATTATCCGGTTCCATATTGTTATCTGTTTTTAAGAAAAAATGATTTAGTGTTAGATAAAAATATCATATTATCTAATGCGGAATTAGACTTTTCATGTCAAATAATATATAATTTTACTAAGAATTATTTGTTTAATTAATTATTGGAGGGAAATGATATGAAGAGATTATTAATCACTTTGTCTTTTATAAATCTATCCTTATTTTCTCAAAACGTAGACAATATGTGCGACAAACTTTTTTCGTCTTTGGACAAAACCAAAGAAAACAAAATAGCGATAATAGAATTTTCTTCCATAAACTCAAAAAACGAAGACGCAAAAATAATCCGCGAAAGAATAACTACTAAATTCGCGGGATATCCCAAGATAACTCTTGTGGAAAGAGCCCTTCTGGATAAAGTTTTATCCGAAATAAAATTACAAACTACGGGAATAATAAACGAAAAAGATATGACAAAAATAGGAGAAATGACAGGTGCGGATTATGTTATAACCGGAACAGTCAATAACCTAAAAAATAATAAACTCGAGATAAACTCAAGGATAATAGAAATAAAAACTGGCAAAATAATTTCCGCTGCGAAATCTTTTATCGACAAAAATTGGGATATTTATTCTCAGGATAGCAAGAAATCGGATAAAACATATTCTAACGGATATATGTTGGGCGTAGCCATGACAAGAAATCTTTCGGATTATGAGTTTTCAAAACAAGAGATATCGGATATAATAAAAGGATTTTCCGACGGTTTAAATAAAAAAACAAAATCTCAAGAAGTAGTCGATTATGAAAAAGTAAACTCTTTTATAAACGAAAAAAGGCAGATAAACGTATCAAAACATAAAAAGGAAGGATCTGAGTATTTGAATAGTATGATTAAGGAACAAAATTCTAAAAAATTCGATTCGGGTTTGGTCATGGTCGTTCAAAAAGAAGGTAGCGGGGAAATGCCGTCTGCGACCGATAGGGTAAAGGTTCATTATAAAGGATATCTTATAAACGGCAAAACTTTCGATAGCTCCTACGATAGAGGCCAGCCCGTGGATTTTGTTTTAAACCAGGTAATACCTTGCTGGACCGAAGCTCTTACCAAAGTAAAAGTGGGCTCAAAAGTAAAAATAGGTTGTCCTTCGGATATCGCTTACGGCGATAGAGGCATAGAGCCTACAATCCCCGGAGGCTCCACTCTTATATTCGATGTGGAACTTCTGGAGATAATAAAAGAAACTCCCAAAAAAGAGGAATCGGATAAAAATTTAAAAACAAAATAATTAAGGAGGAAAAAATGAAAAACGTATTCGATATAGTTTTATTGACCGCTCTTCCGGCTTCGGGTAAATCCGAGGTTAGGAGATTTTTGAAAAATGTTAAGGAAGAGGAGTTGAAGAGCGATTTTCATATAGGCAAAAACCTTCAACTTGACGATTTCCCTTACGTTCATATGATGAGAAGAATAGACGACGAGCTTTCTAAAATGGGAAAAGATAGAGTGTTTTTTGTCTCTCCGGATAAGCCTTTTAAAAATCCTTACGACTGGGGAACCTTGATAGAGCTTATAAATATGGATTATAAAGATATGATTTCTCGAAAAAAATATTTAGAAAATGCCGGAGTTTGGCTTATTAACAGAATAGAAGAAGCGGCTAAAAAAATAGGTATTGAGCCCAGATTGGCAAAACTCGACAAATCGGTAATCGAAAAAATATCAGAAAGCATTAAAAAAGAAGCCGAAGATATTCTTGAGGATAAATATGCCAACTATACCGACGATTTTTCGGATAAAACGATAATAATAGAATTTGCGAGAGGCGGCAAACAAGGATCATCTATGCCTCTAAAAGAGCCTTTCGGCTACGAGTATTCTTTTTCAAAACTGGATGAAGAGATACTTAAAAAAGCAGTAATATTATATATCTGGGTTACTCCCGAAGAATCGAGGAGAAAAAACGAGGCGAGAGCAAATCCCAACGACCCGGGGTCGATTCTTCATCACGGAGTTCCGATAGACGTTATGCTTAACGATTACGGTTGCGACGATATGTTTTATCTTGTAGAGAAATCCGATGTGAAAGGTACCGTTGCGGTTCAAAAGAACGGTAAAAAGATTCATGTGCCTTTCGCATATTTCGATAACAGGGTGGATAAAACAAGCTTTTTAAGAGAAGAAGTTTCAAAATGGGATAAAGAAAAAGTTAAAGATATAAGAAACTCTATAAAATCCGCTACCGACATGCTTTTTGGTTTGTTTGCTAAAAAATAGAGTTTTAAACCTGTCAACTCAAAAATAAATCTAACCGAAAGTGATATTGTCTTTTCATAAATA
>DYIF01000024.1 GCA_020723765.1 Elusimicrobium minutum | reverse complement strand
TTCCCTTATATCTTACTACTATCATATTTTTACACACTTTATTATACATAACCCAATATGTCTCATGTCTATTGACACTCGGTATAAAATATGATAAAAATAAATATATAGATATTAGGAGGAAATAATGAAAAAGAGAGGTTTCACATTAGTCGAACTTATGATAGTCATAGTAATTATCGGCATATTGGCCGCGGTCGCGATACCGAAGTTTGCCGATATGGTTGATAAATCCAAAGAAGGCGCTACGAAAGCTCAGCTTCAGTCTTTAAGAGGAGCTCTTAGCGTTTACTATGGAGATAACGAAGGAAAATATCCTCAAACCGCTACTACCGCAACACCTACGTCAACCACGGTGCTTGCCGACAACCTTATACCCAAGTATGTAAGTCAAATCGGCGTTGCAAAGCTTCCGATAAAAAACGCCAATCACACTTGTAACCCGGAAAGCGCTACCGTGTATGCGGTTCTCATTCCTACGACCAACGCGGATAATTCGGGCGGATGGGCTTACGACGGTTTAAATACCAGCAATACCTGGGGCGACCTCAGAGTAAACTGCAACGGAGCCGACCTCAAAGGTACCGCTTGGACAAGCTATTAATATAAGTCGTTGTTAAAATTAAAACATATTAAAGCCCGCTCCTTGGAGCGGGCTTTTTTATTTAATTGAAAAGATTTAATATTTTTATGTTAAAGTAAATTTTTATTATTGATGCGCCGGAAAGGAAAGGCCCGAAAGGTATATAAGAAAATCGTTCCAGTTTTTTAGTTATTATAAGTATAAATCCGTAAGCGGCTCCTAAAAAAGAAGCGATTATAACGACATCTATTATTCCCTTAGCACCCACAAAACTGCCTATCGCTCCCATCAAAAACATATCCCCGTCTCCTACGGCGTCTTTTTTGTAAATTATCTTGCCTATTTTCATAAGTAGATATATAGATCCCGCCCCGGCGATTATTCCTAAAACGGAAGACGAAATCTTAGAATACAAATTTCCTTCAAATAAAGGATTATAAAAAGACGATATTATGCCGATAAAGGCTATTATGTAAGAAAAAAGATCTGAAAGCATCATTGTTTTAAAATCTATGACGCTGACTACTATTAAAACGTAAGATATTAAAGTAGCCGCTACAAACCAAAAAGTGTTTTCATACCCCCATTTTAAAAACAAAACCGTCGTCAGTACCGCGGATAAGAGTTCCACCGCCGGATACCAATAACTTATGCGATTTTTACAATTTCTACATTTACCACCGAGAATCAAATAGCTTATAACCGGGATATTATCGTACCACTTAATGGGAGATTTGCATTGAGGACAAAAGGAAGAAGGCGAAACGATAGAAATATCTTTTTCGGTTCTATATATTACCACATTTAAAAAACTTCCTATACACAATCCTATTATAAATATGAAAATCAATATCATAATAATAGTTTACAAAAAAGAATAATTTTTTAAAATTTTTATTGGCGATAAGATCTTAGCAAAGCATGCCGAAGGAAAGATTCCACGCAAATAAAAAAACGCTTGCCGCTCATTTTTTCGCGGGCCGCTACTGTGGCATAATGCTTCGCATTTGCCACGGTGTCCAAAGCAAAAACAGAAAGCAAAGTCCACTCGCATCTTAACTAGTATAATTATAACTGCGGACTTTCGAATCCCACGAAATGCTATTCGCATTTCTTAGAAAAGCATGCCGAAGGAGGGATTCTCCCGCAAATAAAATTCGCTCACCGCTCATTTTTTCGCGGGCCGCTACTGTGGCATAATGCTTCGCATTTGCCACGGTGTCCAAAGCAAAAACAGAAAGCAAAGTCCACTCGCATCTTAACTAGTATAATTATAACTGCGGACTTTCGAATCCCACGAAATGCTATTCGCATTTCTTAGAAAAGCATGCCGAAGGAGGGATTCTCCCGCAAATAAAATTCGCTCACCGCTCATTTTTTCGCGGGCCGCTCCTCGCACCAAGCGTATGTAAACTTGGTGCTGCGGACTTTCGAATCCCCGCGAAATGCTATTCGCATTTCTTAGCAAAGCATGCCGAAGGAGGGATTCGAACCCTCAATCCCTTGCGGGAATACGGTCCTGAGCCGTACGCGTCTGCCAGTTCCGCCACTTCGGCTTTTTTGACTTATGCCTCTACATAATGCTAAATTATATTTTATGAAAAAAAAGGATAATTTTGAAACTATTTCTACAAATAGAAGAGCAAGATTCGACTACGAAATAATAGAAACATACATAGCCGGAATAGCGCTTTTGGGTCCGGAAATCAAATCCGTAAGATTAAAGCAAGTTAATATTAACTCGGCTTTTGCAAAAGTAGAAAACGACGAAGTCTTTATATACGGAATGCAGATATCGCCTTACAGATTCAATACGGTACAATCGATAGACGAGTTTAGAAAAAGAAAACTTTTGCTTACGAAAAACGAAATAAAAAGAATAAAATCTCAAACGGAAAAAAAAGGCTACTCGTTAATACCTCTTGAAATTTTTATTAAAAACGGTTGGGCGAAAATCAAATTGGCGGTAGCAAGAGGCCGAAAAAAATTCGATAAAAAAGAGTATATTAAAGAAAAAGATATAGAAAGAGAAACCAGAAGAGAAATGAAATATTAAAATCTTACTCCGAGCGACGCGTTAAACCCGCCTCTCTTCTCATAAAGCTCGTAAGCCATAGCCATATTTATCCAGTTAAACTTAAACCTTAAACCGGCCGAGCTTCTAATAATCCTCTGATAAAAGGATTTGTTTATAAGAGTAACATCGTTTGAAGATTTAACTTTTAGTTTTACGCTATCCATACCGCTCGATATGAAAGGCATTACATGAGAGGATATTCTCATAGATAAGCCCAACTGAGCGCCGTAACTTAAAATATAGAAATCTTTATATACCCCCATATGAGAATTAAGAGCCAATATCATATTGGGTTTAAAATTCTCATCGGTAACGTTTTTAAGCCCGTATTTTATTCCTCCGCCTATAACGTTAAAACCGTCTTTACCGCCCGCTCTTATGTATGTATCTATTCTATAAGGAAGTCCGGTCTCCACCTGAACATATTTTATTCCAAAAGCTTTATTTTTTTCAAAAATCGTATCTTTGTATTCCGGTTTTATCTGATAAACATATTTATAATTTACGCTAAAACCTCCGAAACCCAAAGCCCTTGCGCTATAAAGAACGGATCCGCCGACTATATTTCCGATATCTCTTGTGAAAGCTTTTATAGAGCCCGAGTCGGCGTTTTTAAAATTCGAATAATCCGAAGCGAAAGAAAAACATGAGGAAAACAAAAATATAAACGAAAAAATATAAATTTTTTTCATACGGCCTCCGAAATAGTCAAATCTATCTTTTTTTGCCTTAAGACAACTAAAACAAAAACAAGATTAATAATAAAAATTATATAATAAAAAAACAAATCGAGTCTATTTATAACGGCGAGAAACAATAGTCCGTTTATCTTCCAATTATCTCCTAAAATGTTTATATACTGTATATTTGAAATCATCTTTTTTTTGTAAAAATTTAGCTTTTCGTCGTTTAAAACTTTTCCTTCGGTTATCAATTTTTTTATAAAAGAAATATGATACTTGCATATACTTGTTTGATAAGACATATAAAAAGAATAAATTTTAGAGAATAAGTTTTTTTTATCCTGAGGGGGGAAAAAATCTAAAAATCTATTTCTTGTAACCGCAAGATATGCGGTCCTGTAAAAATCGTAGACGCTTGAATGTATTCCGTTTGAAACCCCGGCCAAAATCATAGCTATGAAAGATTTATATTTTAACCCTATCAATATATAAACCGAACCGAATATCACATAACCGACAAGCCCGTCTATTATTCTTCCATATACCGAAGTTTTTCCGCTCATCCTCGCAAGCTGCCCGTCCGAGCTATCGAGAATTCCGGCAAAAACTATAAATAAAACTCCGAGCACCGGCATCGAATAATAAACCATAAAGGCTCCGATTAAACCGAATATCATGCTTATAAAAGAAACAAGATTGGGGGAAAAATCCAATTTGTTAAATAAAATCGCAAATTTATAACCTAAAGGATGATAAAAGTTTAAATCTAACCAATCCTCTATCAAAGGGTCTTTTATAAAAGGGCCTTTTTTATTTTCCGCCTGTTCCACCTATCACCTCCCTCACGGTAGTCCATCCTTTTATCACTTTTAAAAGACCGTCGCATATAAGCGGTCTCATTCCTGCCGAAACGGCAAATTTCTTTAAAGGATCCGATGCGTAATCTTTCAACATAAATTCTCTTATATTATCTTCCATAACAAGAAGTTCATGAAGCCCCAATCTTCCCTTAAAGCCCGAATTATTGCAAGATTTACAGCCTTTTGGAGCGTAAAATTTGCTGCCCTCTGGTATTTCCACGTTATTCGCTTTAAATATCTCTATCTCTTCAGGTTTCGGGTCGTACGGTTCTTTACACTCGTCGCATAGTCTTCTGGAAAGCCTTTGAGCCAAAACAGCTTTCAAAGTGGAAGCGACTATGTAGCTTGGAATCCCCATCTCGACAAGCCTTGAAACACTGGAAGGCGCGTCGTTTGTGTGTATTGTTGAAAACACCAGATGGCCGGTCATAGCGGCTTCCATGGCTATCTCGGCAGTTTCTCTGTCTCTTATCTCGCCCACCATTATTACATCCGGGTCGAGTCTTAGAAAAGACCTTAACGCAAGGGCAAAATCGAATTTTTTATCCTCTCCCAATTTTATGTCCGGGTTAACCGGCACCTGAACTATTCCGTCCAGATTATACTCGACCGGGTTTTCCGCCGTAAGTATTTTTATATCCGGTCTATTTACGTAATTTAAAGCCGCATAAAGAGTGGTAGATTTTCCGGATCCCGTAGGTCCGCATACCAGAACCAAACCGAAATTTTTCTTTCCGCCTATCCCTTCCAATAGCTTTAAAAATTTTTCAAGAGTATCGTCTAAAAAGGCGAGTTTTTTTATATCCACCTGAACCGCTTTTCTGTCCAGTATACGCATAACGCAGGACTCGCCGTAAACCGTAGGGATAACTTCTACTCTAAATTCTATGGGACTGCCCTTTGCCATAATCTGTATTCTTCCGCTCTGAGGTATTCTCCTTTCGGTTATATTCATCGAATTGGTCATTATTTTGACCTTTGCTATTATGGCGTTTCTAAAACTCCACGGTATGTTAAAAGGCGCCAATTTCAATACGCCGTCGACTCTGTATCTTACCATAACTTTTGAGTTTTTACCCGAAGGGTCCTCAAAAGGTTCTATGTGTATGTCGCTCGCCTTTTGCGATATGGCTCCCAAGAAAATTCCGTTTACAATCTTTTCAACTTCCGGAGCGGAAGGATCTATATCCGTTATATCTTTTTTTTGAACCGTCTCTATCTTGGATATTTCGCTTTCCTCCACTTTCTGAGTAATCTCTTCGACTATCTGCGTCACTTTTGCCGCGGACTGAACCCCGTAGGCCAGTTCTATAAGTCTCATTATCCAGTGAGGGAGAGACAAATAGGGTTGAACGGAGTACCCCGTTCTCAAAGCTATATCCTCGACAACCATAAAATCTCTTGGGTCGGACATTGCCAGATATACGGTATTATCTTTCTTGCCGAAAGCTATGCATATATGCCGTCTTGAAACAATCTCGGGAATTATGGTCAAAACTTCGACCGGCGGTTCCAATTTACTTAAATCTACAGGCTTATATCCCCACTCGTCCGAAAGTATCTTTAAATACTTTATATCGTTTATCAATTTTTTTTCGCATAAATATAATATAAGATTCTTGTTTTCCTTTTTCGACTCCTCGTAATACTTATTGTAATCGGATTCGGTTAAAAAATTATAAGTTATAAGTATCTCTTTTATGTTTTTTTTCTTAGGCAAAACGCTCATCGCTTTTCCCGTAACTCAATAAAATCGCCAACTGATATTTTACCATATACGAAATTGGAATTAAATTCCAGAACAAATTCGCTTTCGTAAAACTTTGAAAATCTCCACGGTTTTATGGTTATAATATCCAGAACCTTAAAATCTTTTGAAACAAAAACCGCGTCTATATCGAAACTCATAAAACAGGTATGAATCCCATTGCATTTAGTTATTAACAGCCCTTCATCGGATAAAAGTTGTTTTTTAGGAATAAGCCCTAAAAATCTCGACAAAAATGTATCGGCGACTTTTACGTTATCCGAAACCGTTATATCTTTGGTTTTATTATAAACTATCATCTCATTAGCAAGAACTTGGTTTTATAATGGCCTTTTTCGGATTTGTAATACGCCACATAAGGCCCCGGAGCCACTAAAACCCCCGAATCGTTTTTTCCGTCCCACATAAAACCGCCCACCCCGTCTTTTTTCGCGTTTGCTATAAAATTTCCGCTAAAATCGAATATCATCAACTTATCGTCGGGATATACGGCCGAGTCCTTAACCGAGAATTTTATAAATCCGTCTTTTGAAACGGAAAAAGGATTTGGCCATGCCACAAAGCTTTTATCTACGCCTTTATAATTCAAATTGGATTCTATATAAGACAAAGCTTTAAAAACATCCGCTCTTCCCCAACCGTATTTTTTATCCGGCCCGTCCCCTCCTATATCGTATGCCGTTCTTTTAACTATGGATATCACATCGGAATTTTTAAAATCGGGTTTTTTAGCCCATACCATACCCATAACCGCGCTTACTATCGGAGCCGAAAAAGATGTACCGTCCACGCTTTCATATCCGTCGTTAGGAATGGTGGTATATATCGAGGCTCCCGGAGCGGATAAACCGTTTAACATCTTATCTCCGAAGTTTGAAAAATACGTAAGTTTATCGAACTGGTCCGTAGCGCTTACCGGCACCACATTGACGCAGTTTGCCGGAACCGCCACATCCATAGCGTCGTTTCCGGCCGCCGCCACTATTATAAAATTATCGTTATATAAATCGTCTATTACGACCTGAATTGAATCGGAACAATCCCCGGGGCCTCCCAAACTCATATTAACTATCTTTTTGCCGGGAATATTTGCGGATAGATTTGTTTTTATATAAGATAAAGCCTTTATTATGGTAGCCTCGTTGGTAAGCCCGGCGCCTCCGTAGAAAACGTTAACCGAATATATCTTTATATTCCTGGCTACACCAGATATTCCTTTAAGATTGTCTCTTACAGCCGCTATTGTTCCGCTCACCATTGTTCCGTGAGAACCGGATAATGCAAAAGGTGGAAGATCCGCCGTGACAGACTGATTGTTTATATCGACATCGGTTTGAGTTGAATACAAAACGCCCGACAAATCTTCATGCGAATCGTCGACCCCGGTATCCAGAACAAAAACGGTAACGGTGGATTTATATTCCTCAAAATCCCATGCAGGAAAAGCGTTTATCTTGTTAAGATGCCATTGCTTTGGAACATAAGGGTCGTTTGAGATATAAAAAGTTTTAAAAACTCTATTGGGATAGGCTTTTATTCCGATTTGCTCAAAAGCGGAAAAAGAAGAGAAAGAAAAATTATTTTTACTTTTCCCTAAATAAATATTTTTATAAATCTCGACCAAATCCTCGTACCCCTTTTCTTTTATCTTTTTAATAGCTTCCTCTTTATTTTTTTCTATTTTAAATATGGCTTCTCCCTTAACCGCATCTGCCTCTAAAATCTTTCCGTTACGGTTAAAAGAATATTTTTCTATCTCAAACGAAAAAGCGTTTACATACAAAAAGATAATAACAAAAAATATTTTCATTTTCCCTCGCTTTCTTTATCCTTCCACCATTTTACTATATAATCCGAGACCTCTTTTTTAAACTCTTCGTTTATAAACTCAAAGTTTTTTGGGGAATAAACGATATAAAAATTGTTTTTTTTAACGACCCCGAAAACCACATTCAAATCCTCGTCAAAATTCAAAACGACATTTGCGATTCTCGATTTGGAAGAAAGTTTTTTAAAGTCGAATATCCTATACGAAGGTTTCGTAATTTTTTGTTCTTTTTTTTCTTTGCATTCTTTTATATTCTTTTCGATATCCAGATAAGCTTTTTTCGAATATATAAAAACATCTTGATATTTTTTATCTTTATAATGTTCGTAGGGAAGGTTTATAGAGTTTGAATATTTTATTCCGGTTATTTTAAATGCGGAGTTAAAATATATGTCGTATATATTATCTTTTAAAACGCATCCGGTTATCTCGACCCCCCATAACCCGTTTATAAAAATCATTATTAGAAAAATCACTTTTCAATCTCGCCCGAAAGGTTAATTTTATTTATAACGCCGATTAAATCGTATATATCTTCAAGCTCCCAATCCGCCCCGGAGGTTTTGGTATCGAACTGATTTCCGTATTTAGCCCAGGCGGTAATCATACCGATGTTTTTGGCTCCCACTATATCTCTTTCCGCCCAATCTCCTACCATAATGGCTCTCTCGGGTTTTATGTTCATAAGCTCTATTATTTTTTTAAAAGGTTTTGGGCTCGGTTTTCTCTCTCCGGTATCGTCGAAGGTAACTATCTTTTCGAAATAATGATGAAGCCCCAAAGATACTATCCTGAGCCACACCGGAAGCCTCGGGGCGTCCGAAACGACACCAAGTCTTACTCCCATTTTTAAAAGCTCGGTTAAAGTCATTCTAACGTGAGGATACAAATTCATATGAGCTTCTTTGGCTTTTCTATATCCTATTATTCCCGCCGCAAGTATCTTATAATCTATTTCTCCGAACTCCTTAACCAAAACCTTGTCGAATATGTTCTGGTCTTCTATCCCTTCCTTCCAGTATACGTTAAATATCTTATCTATCATCTCCTGTTTGTTTACGCTAAGCCCCGCGTCTATCATATAATCCACGGCCGCATCGACGGCGGCGCGCTTCATCTTCATAAAATCCATCAAAGTGTTATCTATGTCGAATATTACGGCTTCTACCATATATTAAACTCTCTCGACGTACTCAAGGGTTCTGGTATCCACTTTAACTTTATCTCCCGCGTTTACAAAAAGAGGAACTTTTATCTCTATGCCGCTTGAAAGTTTAGCCGGTTTCATCATATTGCTCACCGAATCCCCTTTGACTCCCGGAACCGTTTCCACCACCTCTAAAACGACGGAGGCGGGGAGAATAATGTTGAAAAATTTATCGTTTAGATAAAGTCCTTCGACTTCCATATTCTCCACAAGGAGTTTAACCTGATCTCCCAATTTTTCAAGAGGGACTCCGACCTGCTCGTAATTTTGAGTATCCATAAAATAAGCCGTAGTGGAATCTGAGTACATATAAACCTTGGGCCTTTTTTCAACCAAAACGTCTTTAAATTTATCCTCGGGCCTGTAACTTGTTTCTATTACGCTGCCGGTCTCTAAGTTTCTAAGCTTCACTCTAACGACCGCCTTAGCCTGAGATTTCCTGTGATGCTGATAAGTAAGAACCTGAACTATTTCGTTGTTTTCGTTTACAAATATCGTTCCTTCTTTAAATTCGACAGCGGTTATCATAATAACACCTCCGTTATAATATTATTTTATCAAATTATCGCAGGATAAATCTTTTACTTTGGAACAAAAATAACTCATATTCTCGATATAATAATTTTTTTTAACCTCATCCTTTTCGTTTTGGACGATTTTCAAATATTTCGCGTATGTTTTTTTATAATTTTCGTCTCTTATTTTTATAACCCAATCGGGAATATCCCTAAAACTTAAATCGCAAAACTTCTCAAACGCGGAAATCTCGGCGGCGACAAGCTCAAAATCTTTTTTATCTCTATCTTTTAAAAAATTTAAAAAATCCAGATAAAACAAAGCTTCCTTCTCTTCTATTTCTTTGTCTTTTTGGTAGCCGAAAACTTTCGAATTTTTCTTAAAATGATAAGCCGAGTTAAAGAAAACAAAATAATTTTTAGCCTCGTAAGAAACGTCTATCAAAAACCTTAAAACCTTATAGCTAAAATCGGGCCATATGTTTTTATAATAATCCTCCAAAAATTTGGAATACTCCTCCTTTTGTTTTTTTAGTTTTTCAAAATCTCCGGCCTCTCTCTTTACTCCGAGTCTGTCCCCTACGGCGTAAGATATTATTTTTTTCTCTTCAAGCGCATATTTTCTTTTTATTTCCTCTTCAGTTAAACTAACATAACCTTTGACCTCGTTTAAATATCTCATATTTATGTTTTTTTTATACTCATCCATATCCCACGATACGCTTAACAACCCCCAGGCATACTCGGAAAAATAAACGTCCGAGTATTCTCCTTTTAAAAATTCGACAAAAAGATTTTTTTCTTTTTTTATTTTGTCGAAAAAATACATATCCGACAAAAGATACGCCTCATACTCAAGCTCCAGAAACAACCCCTCTTTAAAATACCTCGAATCTCCGTATTTAAAATCCTGAAACGAATGAACGAGCTCATGGAAATAAACCGAATCCGAATATTTGACAAGTTCCCGCCTGGTCTGGGAAGAGAAATAAAGAACGGCGATTATCTTTTCGTCCGAATAATTTTTTATGTCGAAAAAAATCATCACATATTTGGTATTTAAAAAAATCCTATCCTTTTCTTTATCATACCAAGCAAGCCCCGAATCTTTGGAGTATCTTAAAAATACTCCAGGAAAATTTTTCTTAATCTTTTTATATTTTTTATAAAAATCGATTCCGGTATCGTTGTTTTTTAACAATCTTATATAATCTTCGGTCAATTTTTTGGAAAGCTCATAATCGTATTTATGGCTCCATAAAAAAGCGGGGAAAAAACAAAAAAAGAAAAAAATAATTTTTTTGTAAAAATTCATAAAAACTTTATATAATTTTCTATAAGAGTATTTTATAAAATTCGGAGGTTTTTATGTCTGAAAACAAAACCGGAGACATACTTACGGCTTTCGTAATAGGCGGACTTGTCGGAGCGGTAATCGGAATACTTTTTGCGCCGGCGGCCGGAAAGGTCACCAGAGAAAGAATCGGGGACTGGGTCGAAGAAAAAAAGGAAGACGCGAAAGAAGCTTTGGAAAAATTGGAAGAAGAGATAAAGAAAAAGAAAGAACAGCTTACTAAATAATTTAATTTTTTCTAAACTTTCCAATCAACTGCGGCAACAAAAAACTCGTAAAGGTTCCTATTATTACAAAAGAACTCCACGGAACGTTTGTTAAATTAAGTTTGTTTCCTATCATAAAACCGAGACACAAAAGGGAAGAAAATATCATTGAAAATATTATTTCTTTCGAACCTTTAAATTTGGTAAAAATTCCGAGCAGAAAAACTCCCAAAAGACTTCCGCTTGTCACGCCGTTAATTTCAAAAGCAAACCATAACATATTCTGAGCTTTTTGGGACATAAAAGCTATAAAACCCAAAATAGCGGCGAAAAAAACCATGCTGATTCTGGTAAGCTTTATCAAATCTTTTTCCTCTACTTTTTTAACTCTCGAGTATATGTCGTTTATAAAAGAAGTCGAAAGAGAAACGAGGGGAAGGTCTACCGACGCCAAAAATACGGTTAAGAAAACAAAACCTCTTAAGCCGTCGGGGAGGAAATTAACGGCGAAATAAGAAACTATCTTATCCGCCTTATCCGAATAAGTTACGGAATTAAATTTAAGGAACGCGTAAATGGCCGAACCTAAACTAAGATATATTAGGACAAGCAAAAAAGTCGCAATTATCGTATACATAATGCTTTTTTGGCTTTCCGCTCTGGTTTTAAGCGTTAAGAGCCTTTGCATCATTTCGTAATCCGTTCCGAAAGCCGCAAGAGAACCGAAGACTCCGTTTAAAATCGCAAGCAAAAATATATTCGGATTTTTAAAATCAAAAGACGCGTTTATTATCGCGATTTTATTGTCCATAGCCGCGATTTTTAAAAAATCCTTAAAACCGAAATCTCCGCCCCAAAAAATAAAAAATATGACTCCTAATCCCATTAAGTAAAAACTCAATGCTTGATAAACTCCGGTATACAAAACGGATTTCATCCCGCCGAAACCTATAAAAGCGAAAGAGAAAATCAAAAACAAAAATATAGTCAAGCCCAAACTCCAGCCGGTTATAACCGATATGGCTAAAGCCGTGGCATAGAGCCTTATTCCGGAAGCCAATAATCTGGTTATAAAAAAAAATACGCTTGAAGAGTACTGAACGGGCCTTTCAAACCTCTCTCCGACAAAATCGTATATGGTTACGCAATTATATTTATAGAAAACGGGTATAAAAAAATAAGCTATCAATATCCTTGAAACCGCAGACCCCGCAAAAAACTGAAGATACTCCCATCCTCCGGAAAAACTAACCGACGGAACACCGACTATGGTCATCGCGCTAACCTCGCTTGCCACAAAAGAAAAAACCGAAACTATTACCGGCGTTTTTCGCAAAGCCAGAAAAAAATCCGAAGAGCCTTCCTGTTTTCTTCCCTTTGATATTCCTATCAAAGCTAAAATCGATATACCGAAAAAAACGACTATCCAATCGAAAAAAGAAAAATTACTCATATATTTTGACCGGCATAACTCCGCAAAGATCCGCTACGCCCTTAAGACCTCTTGCGCATGAGATTTGAAATTCCTCAAGATCCGAAAAACAACATATTCCGCCGTTTATTCTTTTAACATATCCGTCGAATACGAAGGGACTTCCGAAGGATACGAAAATAACCGGCTTTGATGTTTTTAAAACGCTTTCTATTTCTTCCTTTTCTTTTTTGTTTAAATTGATGTTTCCGGAAAAAGCCTTCGGTTTTGAAAACGAAGCTATAACTACGACATCCGCGTCGTTTATCCCGGATTTTATTTCAAATCCCAAATTTTTTAGCTCGTTTAAAAAAACTTCTCCTTTATAATTTTCTTCCTTCAAAGTCTCCATATAAAAAACTTTATCCGCTATGGGCAATTTGGTTTTCTTAACCCAGGATATGCATTTCGAGGATATATCCGCCACAAAATTTTTATGTTCGGCGCATCCCACCACCGAAAAATCTTTGGTTCTGTAGCTTGAAACCCTTCTTTTGGAAACGAGCAAATCCTGTCTTTTGACAGCTTTGTCTATCATCTCTTCGTTTATTATTCCTCTGTTTTTTGCGTCGTTTAAAGCGAAGTACAGTCTGTAAGGGTCTTCGGGATATAAAAGGATATCGGCTCCGGCAATAAAAGCCCTAACTCCGGACTCCGTCTCGTCTTTTATCGCTTTCATCATAAGCGCGTCGGTTATCACGACTCCGTCGTAATTAAATCTGTTTCTTATAATTCCGGTTATTATGTTTTTGGATAAAGAAGCGGGATTTTTATCGTCAAAAGCGTTCATCATAAGATGTCCCACCATAAAAGAATCGGCCGACTCCATAAGCGATTTAAAAGGAACCATCTCGAAGCTTTCTAATTCCTCGGCGGTTTTTCTAATCTCTGGAAGATTGAGATGCGAATCGGTGGAAGTGTCCCCGTGGCCAGGGAAATGTTTTACGGAATTTAAAACATTAAAAGACTTAAGCCCGGACATATAGCTTTTTGAAAATGTTATAACCTTTTCCGGCTCGTCGGAAAAAGCTCTTAAATTCACTATCGGATTTGAATGATTATCCGCCATATCCGCGACGGGAGCAAAAACCCAATCAACCCCCAAAGCGTCCGACTCGACCGCTGTTATCTCTCCTTTTCTTCTCGCAAGCTCCGCATCGCCGCTCGCCGCTACGGCCATATTTGTCGGAAGTTTCGTGGCTCCCTCTACCCATTGTCCGACGCCGTTTTCGTAATCGGCCGCGAATATCAAAGGATGGTCCGAAGCTGATCTCAGCGTTCTTACGGTATCTACTACCTCGTCTTTTGTTCCGCCGTAAAGGCAAAAACCGCCGACTCCCAAGTTAACAAGTTTCAAAGCCTCTTCTACTTTACTTTCTCCAAACCTAAAATGAGGATATATGAGTCTTGCTATTTTTTTTGCGCTATCCATTACGCCCCCTTTGACTTTTTTCTTTTTTCTTGATTTCATTCCATTTCTTTATCACATCAAAAGAGCTTTTAACCTTCTCGTCTCCGAATACGTGAGGATGTCTTCTTATAAGCTTTTCGTTAAGGGTATTTATCACGTCAGAAATATCGAATTTTTTCTCAAGTCTGGCGAGTTCGCTATGAAAAACAACCTGCAAAAGTATATCCCCTAACTCCTCTTTCATATTTTCAAAATCTTTTTTTAAAACCGCCGATTCGAATTCTCTCGTCTCTTCTTTTAGGTATTTTAAAAGAGTTTTATGAGTTTGTTTTTTATCCCAGGGACAACCGTCGGGACCCAACAGCCTTTTCATTATTGAAATAAGCCTTATAAAATTTAATTTTTTATTCTTCATAATTTGCTAAAATTAAAGTATATATAATTTTAAAGAGTATTTCTATAAAACCGGTTTTTAAAAGGGAGAGAAAATGAACGAAAATTCCAATATGAGCGTAGGCGAATACAGAGAGGTTTTAGACAAAGGTTTTGTGAAGCTGATAGGTTTTGTAGGCGGAGACGATATGGCCGTAATGGCCGCGAGAGTAAGCTTCGATATGACTTTAAAAGGCGAGGAAAGAGACAGGAAACTTATAGAATATCTTTTAAAGCACGAACACTTTACCCCTTTCGAGCACTGTATTTTTCAGTTTCATATAAAATGCCCGATATTTGTGGCAAGACAATGGATGAGACATAGATGGGGATCGTACAACGAGGTAAGCGCGAGATACACCGAGGTAAAAGACGAGTTTTATGTTCCTCAAAAATTCAGAATACAGGACACAAAAAACAAACAGGGGTCGTTAAATTCCGAGAAACTAAACAACGAAAAACTTTTAAAAGATTACAACGATGCGATAGAAAATTCTTACAAGGTCTACGAATCTCTTTTAAAAGAAGGGGTGGCCAGAGAAATGGCGAGGATGGTTTTGCCCGTAAGCCAGTATACCCAGTTTTACTGGAGCATAAACGCGAGAAGCTTATTAAATTTCATAAAACTCAGAACCGACTCGCACGCTCAGTACGAAATAAGAGAATATGCGAAAGTAATAGCCGAAATATTTTCTAAAAAAATGCCCTGGACCTGGGAGTATTTCAATAAAATATATGTCAAAAAAGAAAATTAAAATAATTTTGATTTGTTCTTTTCTTTTTTCTTTAAATTTGTTTTCTCAGGAAGTTTTAAAATTTGAAGAAAAAAAGATAACCGACAAAAAAATATTCATAAACTCGCCGATATCCGGAGTAACTCAAGCATACGACGAATACAATGTTACCGCTCCCTTCGACGGTCAGGTTACGGCGATTATGCCGGCGTTATTCGACATAGTAAATTCTTCCGACGCCGCGATAAGAATGGTTAGCGGAGAAGTAAGCGCTCTTTTAAAAACCGCAAAAGACGAAAACGAAAGAAAGGAAATATTAAAAAGGTGGAAGGGAATGTTTAACTACTCGGACATCAAAATCCCGGAAAAAGGAATAGTCACCAAAATATACGTCAAAAAAGACGCCTTTGTAAACAAAGGAGAACTTCTTTTAACCGTTGCAAGAAAAATGAGAGTGATAGCTAAAAACACCGAAAAAATATATGTGGAAATAGAAAAGGGGCTTAACGGAATAATAGAAGACTCCAAATTAGGTAAATATAAAATTACTTTAAAAGATTTTATACCCCAGGAAAAATACTTTTACAGACTTCTATTCGATTTCGACGAAATACCCGAAATAAAAATAGGAGAACAGGTAAGCGGCATAATGATGATAGCCGAGAGAAAAAGCGCCAGAGTCGTTCCGTCCGAAGACGTAATAAATTATGACGGGAAAAAATATATTCTAATAGAATTCGAACCCGGTATCATAACGGAAACAGATACCGAGATAGCAGGCTTTAAGCTAAATTATCTTAAAATGAATAAAACGAGCGAACCCCAACAAAAGGAGAAATGATATGAGGCTTTTTTCGATATTTACTTTTTTAAAATTATCGTCCAAATTTAAAAACCTGGAACACAACGAAAAAATTTCTTTGAAACAAGAATTCGAAGACAACATAGCCAACTGTCAGGAAAAGATTTTTTTAAGAACATACTCGGTAAGCGGACTTAAAGAAGACTCGGATCTTTTATTATGGAGAATGCACGAGTCTTTGGATTATCTTCAAAACGTTTGCGCGCGAAACTTATCCGTAGGAATAGGCAAATATATGGAAATAAAATATTCCTACATAGGCATAAAAGATTTTAAAGAAAACTCTCTGGACGAAATAAACAAGAGAGCCGGGATATATCCTTATTTTTTGCTTCACCCTCTAAATAAATCCAACGAATGGTACGAATTATCGGAAGAAGAAAAAGAAAATCTTATAAACGAAAGGAAAAAAATACTGGATTCTTATCAAAAAATGTTGGAAAATTTTTTCGTCTCCTTCGGAATAGACGACCAGGATATGATAGTGACAAGAGAGGCGGCGAACATAAACGACCTGATAGAAGCGACGGCAAAGCTTAAGAAAATGAAAACCAAAAGTTTTACGGTATCGGACAGGCCCGTTTTTCTTTGCATAGGAAAAGACCTTAGAGAAATACTCGATAACATAAGCTAAGGGAGGGGATAATGAAAACCATAGGAATAATAATGGCGGGAGGAAAAGGGGAAAGATTATATCCTTTGACAAAAGAGCGTTCCAAACCGGCGGTGCCTTTCGCCGCAAAATACAGGATAATAGATTTTGTTCTTTCAAACTTCGTAAACTCCGGGATATTCGCAAACTACGTTCTGGTTCAGTATCTTTCCCAATCTTTGATAGAACATATAAGACAGAACTGGGCTTTTTCAAGCGTTACTAAGGACCATTTTATAACCGTGGTTCCGCCTCAGATGAGACTCGGAGAGATGTGGTATAGAGGAACGGCGGACGCGGTAAAACAAAACCTTAATCTTATAAGCGACTTTTCTCCGGACCTTGTGGCGATATTCGGAGCGGACCACATATACAGAATGGACATAAGGCAAATGATAAAATTTCATATGGAAAAAAAGTCGGATGTGACAATAAGCGCCATAACCGTTCCTTTAAAAGAGGCTTCGAGGTTTGGAACCATAACCGCGGACGACAAAGACAGAGTCGTAGGCTTTGAAGAAAAGCCCAAAAACCCAAAACCCATACCGTCAAATTCGGAGCTGGTCTACGCTTCTATGGGAAACTATATATTCGATTTCGAGGTATTAAGAAAGATTATGCACGAATTTGCGGATAAAGACGACGTGGATTTCGGCAAAACCATACTTCCGGCCATTTACAAAAAATATAACGTATTCGCCTATAATTACTCGGAACAAAATCTTCCCGGAATAAAAAAATACGAAGAGCCAAACTACTGGAGGGATGTGGGAACCATCCAATCCTATTTCGACGCCCATATGGACCTCTTGGGCGAAAAACCGAAACTGGACTTAAACAACTCCAAATGGCCGATAATATCTCAAAAATTCATGTCGGGACCGGCTAAAATAATACAATCTAACATAGAAGACAGTCTGGTAAGCGACGGATCCGTAATAACCAAATCCTCTTTAAAAAAATGCATAATATCTTCAAACGTAATAATACACGAAAAATGCGAGCTTACAAACTGCATAATAATGGATAACTGTGAAATAAAATCGGGTTCCAGACTCAAAAACGTAATAGTGGACAGATACAACGTATTCGAACCAAAAACCATAATAGGATACCACCCCGATAGAGACGCCCAAAATTATTATATAGACCCGAGCGGCATAATAGTCATACCCAGAGGAATATCCAAATGGGAATGGTAAAAAAATATCTTTCCATACACGCTCATTTTTACCAGCCTCCGCGAGAAAATCCGTGGAGCGGAAGGATATACGAGGAAACGAAAAATCCGATATACAAAAATTACAACGACCTTATAACCGACGAGTGCTACGGCCCGCTTTCGGAAAAAAATATAAGGCTAAACCTCGACGAATTGGTATCCGTTTACTCTTTAATAAACTTTAACTTCGGGCCGACTCTTTTAAACTATATAGAAAAAGAATATCCGAAACTCTACGCCCATATAATAGAAGCGGATATACTATCTAAAAAAATATTCGGTTCCAACTCGGCCATAGCCCAGGTATACAACCACTCGATACTTCCTCTTCTTCCTCTGGATAAAAAAAGATTATACGTAAGCTGGGGAATAGAAAATTTCAAGAGACATTTTAAAAGAAAACCTTTAGGTATCTGGCTTAGCGAAACGGCGGCGGACGATGAAACGTTAGAAGTATTGATAGAAAACGAAATGGAGTTTACCATACTATCTCCGACTCAAGCGAAAAAAATAAAAAACATAAAAACCGAAGAGGTTTTAGAAATATCGTCTTATAAAGACCTGAATGTTTCACATTATTATTTATGGAAATCGAAAGAATTTAAAAATAAATATATAAAAATATTTTTTTACGACAAAGATATATCGGAAAAGATGAGTTCGGAACTCTCAAACCCCGAAAAATATCTTTTAAGAATAAAGTCTTCGTTTGAGCCTAACGAAAGAAAAAACAAATTTTGCCTCATAGCCTCAGACGGCGAAAACTACGGCCATCACATAAAAAAAGCAAACGAGTATCTTTCGAAACTGATATCCAAAACCAAAACGGACAAAGAAATATCGCTTCAAAACCTTTCCGGACTATCGGCTCTTGAAACCGAGTTTGAAGTCGAAATAAAATCTCCTTCGGCGTGGTCATGCCCTCACGGAGTGGGGAGATGGTCTTACGAGTGCGGATGCAGAATAAATCCGAAAAACGATTACCAGAAATGGAGAAAAACTTTAAAAGAAGTTACGGACAAAATATCTCGGGAAGCGGACGATGTGTTTATAAAGAACACCATTACACTTTTAAAAGATCCCAAACAATCCCTTTTGAAATATCCCGAAATACACGAAAAACAGGACCCTCATCTTCTGTTAAAATTCGTGGAAGAAAACTCGAGAAGGAATCTTTCTACGCAAGAAACCATATCCGTTTTAAAAGCCCTGAACTCGCAGATGGATTTAGCTTTTGCCTATACGAGCTGCGGCTGGTTTTTCGACGACATAACAAACATAGAAACGTTAAATAATATAAAAAGAATTATAAAAATAAACGATTATCTCAAAGAAAACGGGATAGACCTATCCGATTTGATAGAAAAATTGAAAAAAGAAAAATCAAACATAGGAAAAGACCCTGAGTCTGAGATAGAAAATATACAAAGGTTTTCCGATTATGAAAAAATTCATGCGGCGGAGTTTGCGCTTTTACATCGTTTAAACTTCTCAAACCCGTTTCTAAAATCCTATTACCGCGCAAAAATTCTCTCCTGCGACAACGATATTTTCTCCGTTAAAATAACCGACATAAGAACTCTTGAAGAAAAAGTCTTTTCGGTTTTCATCTCGGAAATCGAAAATCCCTTAATAAGGGTTAAACTTTTCGACCAAGACGACAAGAATCTTATAAACAAAAAAGATTTCGCTTCTTTTACTCCGCTAACCTTATCCGAACTTCCCGAGGAAACTCAAAAAATCTTTAAAATCTTAAATTCCCGGAATGAAAAATACTCGGATTCAAAAAAATTATTATACTCTCTATCGCATTTCGACGGTTCCAAAGAATCTTTCAATAAACTTAGAGACTCTTATTTAAAAACTTTAAAAGGATACTCTCCTTTCGAAATCCCGCTATTTAGAGAAATAACAAAAATGCTGATAAAAATTTCCGATCCGAATGAAAGCGAAAACAAAGAAATAATATCCGCGGTTTTAAATTACGGATTTATGGGATGGAAGGTAAAGATTTATGATAACAAAAAAATTCTATCTTAAAAACAACGACGAGGTTATTAAAATACTCGGTCCCCAGGATATTTACTTAAAAGAAATGGAAAAAGAATTTAAGGTCTCCATATTCGTAAATCACAACAAGGAAAACGAAAGCGCGAGTTTAACCATAAAAGGAAAGCAACGGAATGTGGACAAAACGGTAAATATGCTCGAATATATGCTAAAAAAATATTACGAAAAAATATTAAAGCCGGCGGAAGACCAAGAGCAAAAAAGGCAGGAAGAAGAGGAAAAACCGGATAAAAATTCGATTTACAGAACGGAATTCGGAGAGATAATAAAAGCAAAAACCGAAAACCAAAAAAACTACATAAAAACCATACTTGAAAACGACATAGTGATATCCATAGGACCCGCAGGAACCGGAAAAACATTTTTAGCGTCGACCGTGGCTTTAAGGCTTCTAAAAGAAAAAAAGATAAGAAAAATAGTCGTGACAAGACCCATAGTGGAAAGCGGAGAAAGGTTAGGATTTTTGCCGGGAGACATAGACGACAAAGTAAATCCGTACTTAAGGCCGGTCTACGACACATTTTATAATCTTTTAGGTCCGGAAAAATTTCAGATATACAAAGAGGAAGAGATAATAGAAACGGTTCCTTTGGCTTATATGAGAGGAAGAACGCTTGAAAATTCTTTTATAATACTGGACGAAGCCCAAAATACGACCACCGCCCAGATGAAAATGTTTTTAACGAGGATGGGAAACAATTCCAAAATAGTGATAACCGGAGACATAACTCAAATAGACATAAAAGAAAAAGAAATATCCGGGCTTATCACATCCATGGAGATATTGAAAGAAATAAAAGAGATAAAAGTCGTTAAACTCGACACCTCGGATATAGTAAGGCATCCCATTGTCGCAAAGATAGTGACCGCGTACGAAAAGTGGGAAGAGAGATGAAAATCGACATAAAAAACAATTCTAAAAAAAATTTAAACGAAGATTTCATAAAAACGATAAAAAAAACGGTTTTAAAAACGCTGAAGTTTTCAAAAAAAGAATTCGACGAAATAAACGTAATATTGGTTACGGACCCCGAAATCAAAAAAATAAATAAAAAGTTTTTGAATAAAAATAAAACGACGGATGTGATAGCTTTTAATTATCCTTCCGCATACCCGTTAAAACTTGCCGATATTTTTATATCGGCGGATACCGCTAAAAAAAACTCAAAATATTACGGTTTAGCTTTCGAAACGGAGCTTTTAATACTCTGCGTTCACGGAACTTTGCATATCTCTGGATACGACGACAAGACCAAGTCGCAAAGAAAAAAAATGAACGAAATCACTTTTAAAATAATAAAAAATGTTTTTGATAAAATAATATAAAAGGAGCATCTATGAAAACACAGGAGATAAATTTTAAAGAAATAGAAACAAAACATCAAAACAGATGGTATTCTTCAAACCTGTTCAAAGCCTCAAAAATTCCCGCAAAACCCAAATTTTATTGTTTAGATATGTTTCCATATCCGAGCGGCGACGGCCTTCATGTCGGCCATCCAGAAGGCTATACCGCAACCGACATAATCTCAAGATACAAAAGAATGAAAGGATACGAGGTTCTTCATCCTATGGGATGGGACGCTTTCGGGCTTCCCGCCGAAAACTACGCCATGGCAAACCAGATACATCCTTCGGTAATAACCGAAAGAAATATCAACAATTTTAGAAGACAGATAAAATCTTTGGGATTTTCATACGACTTCGAAAGAGAAATAAACACAACCGATCCCCATTATTACAAATGGACTCAGTGGATATTTTTAAAGCTATACGAAAAAGGGCTCGCTTACATGGACCTGATACCTATAAACTGGTGTCCGAAATGCAAAACCGGGCTTGCAAACGAAGAGGTTTTTCAAGGAAAATGCGAAAGATGCCAGACAACCGTCGAGAAAAAGAATTTAAGGCAATGGATATTGAAAATAACGGCGTATGCCGAAAGACTTTTAAAAGATTTGGACCAATTGGACTGGCCCAAATCCACAATAGAGATGCAAAAGAACTGGATCGGAAAAAGCGAAGGAGCCGAGATATACTTCCCGGTAAAAGGATTCGACGAAAAAATAAAAGTTTTTACGACAAGGCCGGATACCGTATACGGTGCGACATATCTGGTAATCGCCCCCGAACATCCGATCGCAGAAAAAATAACGACCGAAGAAAAGAAAAACGAAGTAAAAAAATACATAGAAAAAGCTTTAACCGAAACCGAATCGGAAAGAACGGAATCCAAAGAGAAAACCGGAGTATTTACGGGCGCATACGCCGTAAATCCTTTTACAAAAAAAGAAATCCCGATATTCGTATCGGATTATGTTCTGATAACCTATGGAACCGGCGCCATAATGGCGGTTCCGGCTCACGACGAAAGAGACTTCGAGTTTGCAAAAAAATTCAATGTCGAAATAAAATGGGTGATAAAGCCCATAAACGGAGAATTAAATAAAGAAAAAGCTTTTACCGAAGAAGGGATAACGATAAACTCTCCCTTAATAGAAAACCTTCCCACCAAAGAAGCCAAAGAAAAAATGATAAACGAAATAGAAAAGATGGGTTTAGGAAATAGAAAGGTCAACTACAAACTTAGAGACTGGATATTTTCAAGGCAACGATACTGGGGAGAACCGATACCGATAGTTCATTGCGAAAAATGCGGCATAGTTCCGCTTTCGGAAAAAGATCTTCCCTTGCTTCTGCCCCCTCTGGAAAAATACGAACCGAGCGGCACCGGAGAATCTCCGCTTGCGCTTGCCGCAGACTGGGTAAATACCTCCTGCCCAAAATGCGGGGGAAAGGCGAGAAGAGAAACAAACACAATGCCTCAATGGGCCGGATCATGTTGGTACTATTTAAGATACATCGACCCCAAAAACGATAAATTCATAATAGACCCGGAGATAGAAAAAAAATGGATGCCGGTAGATTTGTATGTGGGCGGGGCGGAACATGCGGTTTTGCATCTTCTATACGCGAGGTTCTGGCATAAATTTTTATACGACATAGGCGTGGTATCCACCGAAGAACCTTTTAAAAAACTGATTCATCAGGGAATGATTCTATCCTACTCATACAGAGACTCGAAAGGTGTATATAGAAATTACAAAGAATTGGATTTTCAGCCGGACGGAACCGCGGTAACGGAAGACGGCGAAAAAATAAAGCCCATGGTCGAAAAAATGTCAAAATCCAAAAAAAACGTAATAAACCCAGACGAAATAATAGAAAAATACGGCGCCGATACCTTCAGGATGTATGAAATGTTTATGGGGCCGCTTGAAGACTCAAAACCCTGGGACATGCAGGCGATAGAAGGGGTTCATAGATTTATAAAAAGAGTCTGGACCTGGGGAATAGAAACATATAAAGAATTGGAAGAAAAAGACGAAACCAAAGAAATAATAATATTAAGAAATGAAACGATAAAAAAGGTCGGGGAAGACATAGAAAAAATGAGGTTTAATACCGCGATATCGCAACTTATGATATATTTTAACGAGATATCCAAAACGAAATCTAAAAAAGATTTCGAAATATTAATAAAGCTTTTGCATCCCTTCGCTCCTCATATAACCGAAGAATTATGGGAAATTTACGGAAAAAAAGATTTTATAATGAACGAACCCTGGCCCGAGTACGACTCCTCGGCAATAACGGAAAAAACCGTCGAGATAGCGATACAAATAAACGGAAAATTGAAAGGAAAGATAAAATGCAAATTGGGGACCGACGAAGGGGAAGTAAAAGAAACGGCGAAAAAAGAAGTTCAAAAACATCTTATCGGAGAAATAGTTAAAACGATATACGTAAAAGACAGGCTGGTAAATTTCGTAGTAAAGGGGGGAAAATGAAAAAATTAATATTGTTTGCGTTATTCTTAACTTCCTGCGGGGGGTCTGAAAACATAATATACAAACCCGCCGCCCAGATACTTCCTCAACACATTAAGTCGATCTCGGTTCGTCCGTTTTCAAATAAAAGCTCGATATTCTCCATAGAAGAAAAACTTACTTTAAAAATAATAGACGAGTTCATAAGAGACGGACAGTACAAAATAAAAAACGAAGAAAATTCCGACGGCGTTTTAGTCGGAGAAATAAAAAACTACATAATGATTCCGATCCAATACGACGCCAATATGATACCGACCGTTTACAAAATAACCGTTTATTATTCCATCAAAATGATAGACCGAAAGACAAATACCATACTATGGGAAGAAAATACTCTTGTGGCAAACCAGATATACTCAGCCCCGACCCTTCCCGGCGGAATGACCGAAGAACAGGCCAGAGAAAAACTATGGGACATAATAGCCAAAGATACGGTCAAAAGAACGGTCGAGGGTTTCGGTTCCGTAACCGGCGTATCTTCAAAAAAATATGAAAACAAAAACCGAAGAACAGCTTTTATCCGACATTGCGACTAACAAATTAGATCCGGTTTATTTGCTAACCGGTGAGGATTCTTTTAAAAAAAACGAAATAATAAAAACTATTAAAAAAAACGCTCAAAACGTATTCGACATATCCGTTCATTACTCCAAAGACTTCGACTCAAATCTTTTTTTAAACGACCTTTCTTCTCAAGGGCTATTTTCAAACAAAAAAACGGTGATACTTAAAAATTTTGAATCGCTTAAAAAAGAGCCCAAAAAAACGGTTATGGAATATCTTTTAAACCCAAACCCTTCCTCTCTTCTTTTAATAACATACGACGAAGAAATAAAGATTTCGGATATGGAAAAAGAATTCGGAGAGCTTAAAATAACTCACGTCAAAATAGATCCTCCGGACCAAAACGAAATAAGAGAATATGTAAAAAAAGAATTTGAAAAAAACTCTAAAGAAATAGACGACGCCTCGCTAAATTATTTATGCGATTCGATAAATTCTTACGGCATTTTGGTAAACGAAACTCAAAAACTTTTAAATTATCTTAAAAACAAAAAATCTTTAACGATAGACGAAACTCTAACTCTCGTAAATCCTTTCAAAGAAACCGACAGATTTGAAATAATAAAAGCGATAATGTCAAACGATAAAAACAAACTCTACTCCGTAACCGAAGAATTGATAGGCTCTCTGGAAAATCCTCTGGTTATAATAAACTCTTTTAACTTAGCTTTGGAAAAGATACTCAAAATAACGGCCTTAAAAAAATCTCACATAACCGACTATTCCCTGGCTTATTCTTTGGGTATTTTCAGAAACGAGTTGAACTCTTCTTTTAGATTTATAAGCGAGTCAAAGATACTAAAAGTGATAGATTACTGCCTTGAAATAGAAAAAGCCTTAAAGAGCTCCACTACTCAACAACCTTATATTCTTATAAGGAATGCGGCTTACGTTATTTCTGATTATTTAATGACTTCTTAACAAGGGCCACAAGCTCGGATTTTTTTCTGGCGGCGTTTTTCCAGTGTATGGTGTTTCTCTTCGCCGCTTTGTCTATTATAGAATAAAGCTCGGGCAACATCTTGTTGGCCGCTTCGTGATTGTTATGAGATAAAAGTTTTTTAAATTCTTTTATTTTTTTATGTATTCTTACTTTTATCCCGCGATTTTCGCTCTGTCTTTTTAAAGATTTTCTTAGAGCTTTTAAAGCGTTTTTATGTCTTTTTGTTTTTACATTTGCCATATATATAGTTTAGCAAATTATACAGATTCAAATCAAACTATCAATATGTTTTCAACAATCTTTAGTATATCTTCTTTGCTTGCGGGCTTTAATATATAAGTGTTGGCGCCGTAAAGCATGCTCATCTCTATCTCCGACGGATTACCCTCGACGGTAAGCATAACGACCGGAATTTTTTTAAGAACCGCATCCGCTTTTATATCTTTCAAAAGCTCTATGCCGTTTTTTTTAGGCATATGTATGTCCAGCATTATAAGAGAAGGGAGATACTCTCTCATTTTATCTACCGCCCCGACCGATTCGTTATAACAAAAAACCTCGTAACCTTTATCGGTTAAAATCGTTTTTAAAAGCTCAAGCATATTCTCATCGTCGTCTACTATGGCAATCCTGTTTTTCATAAATCGCCCCTTAAATACCGATTGCCGCGGGTTGGGATCGAACCAACGACACCTGGTTTTTCAGACCAGTGCTCTACCACTGAGCTACCGCGGCAACTTCAATAAATATATTAAACAAAATTATTTTAAAAAAATCAAATTCATATATGTTCAAGGTTATGTATAATAAAGTGTGTAAAAATATGATAGTAGTAAGATATAAGGGA
>DYIF01000023.1 GCA_020723765.1 Elusimicrobium minutum | reverse complement strand
ATATTTTTTATCTAACGACATTAACTTTGATGACATTTTTTATTATCTAATGCGTTAAATTGCATTATGCTTATAATTTTTATAAAATCTTATTATGTTTAACCTATTTTGTTTATTAAAAAGCTTTTCATTTTTAATTTCTTCTAATATTTGATCCAAAGGAGATAATCTATGAAATATTTTAACGAAAAAATAGCTATTGTCGGCATAGGAATAGTGGCTCCCAAAGCGCTTAACGCCAAAGAATTTTGGGATAATATAGTAAATAAAAGAAATTGCATAACCGAGGTTCCTAAAGATAGATGGGATTGGCGTTTATATTACGATCCGGATCCCAAGGCAAAAGATAAAACATATTCCAAAATAGGCGGATTCATAGATAATTTTAAGTTTGATCCGATAAAATACCGAATTCCACCGGCTTCGGCTTTGCAAATCGCAAGGCTTCAACAGCTTACGATAGAAGCTACAAAGATGGCTTTGGACGATTGCGGATACACTCCGGATAAATGGGATCCGAACAGGGTCGGAGTAGTTATAGCCAACGCTATGGGAGCAATGAGAAAGGAAATGAGCGATTTGAGGGTTTACAAATTTTTTAACGAAGACCTTATTTCCAAAACCTCCGTTTTTAAGGACTTAACCGAAGAGCAAAAAAAGAAGATGATAGAAGAGTATGAAAAATATATCGACGATTACATAATAAACATAACAGAAGATACGATGCCGGGAGAGCTTGCAAACGTTACAAGCGGAAGAATAGCCAACGTTTTTAATTTCAACGGACCGAATCTTATCCTGGACGCCGCCTGCGCTTCATCTATGGCGGCTTTAGATTATTCCGTTATGGCTTTAAGAACCGGTAAGGCCGATGTGGTTATAAGCGGAGGAGCGGACGAGATGATGAGCCCGGCCGCTTACGTAAAGTTTTGCAAAATAGGGGCACTTTCTCCGGACGGCTCTTATCCGTTCGATTCCAGAGCCAACGGGTTTGTTATGGGAGAAGCTGTAGGAATATATATTTTAAAAAGACTTAGCGACGCTGTTAAAGACGGAGACAAAATTT
The DNA here is from genome assembly GCA_020723765.1 of Elusimicrobium minutum. Classification (GTDB taxonomy): domain Bacteria; phylum Elusimicrobiota; class Elusimicrobia; order Elusimicrobiales; family UBA9959; genus JAAYVG01. Next base: position 25,487 of record DYIF01000023.1, on the reverse strand, counting down.
ACGCTTTAATAAACGCCGTAGGGGCTTCAAGCGACGGAAAAGGGAAGGGTATAACCGCTCCCAATCCCAAAGGCCAGAAACTTGCCATAGAGAATACTTTTAAAGAACTTGAATATAACCCCGGGGATGTCGATTTTGTGGAATGTCACGGGACAGCAACCAAGGTAGGGGACGCCACGGAATGCGATGTTATAAAAGAAATATTCAAATCTTATCTTAACGGAAAAAAGATAAAAGTTACTTCCGCCAAATCCAATATAGGACATACCAAAGCCGCAGCCGGCGCGGTAAGCTTGATCAAATCGGCTCTTTCCATTTATAATAAAATCCTTCCCCCTTCGGCAAACTTTGAAAACCCCAACCCAAACATAGATTTTTCGGTAATAGATGTTATAAAAAACGCCGAAGAGTGGAAAAAATCGGACGGGCCGAGAAGAGTTAATATTTCTTCTTTCGGTTTTGGCGGAACAAATTTTCATGTAGCTATCGAAGAATATTTGGAAGGAAAGACCAAATATTCCGTAAATTCGGCTTTTGAAAAAATAGAGTCGGTTAATTCCAATAAGGAGAGTAATCAAATGAAAAAAATAGAAATAAAAGAAGACCCCAAGGCTCCTTTTTCGCTTCTTCAGGGAGAAACTTATACCGTTACGGCAAAAGATATAAAAACTCTTTCGGAAAAGATTTCCAAATTAAAATCCGAAGTCGAAAAGCTTCCCGAAGTTTACCCTCAAACTCTTATTTCCATAGACCTCAATTCCAAATCTCAAGAAGAAATGGGCGTTTCGATAGTTTCCAAATCCCCGAAGGATTTATTGGAAAAAATAGAAGTATTAAATAAAAATTTTAATGAAAAAGTTTTTGACGAAATTCCTCTTAACTTTAAACTTAAAGGAATTTATCCTTTTAAAAGAAAAACGAATTATAAAGGCAAAGTGGGTTTCGTTTTCCCGGGGCAGGGTTCTCAGTATGTAGATATGATGAGAGATCTGGCAATGAAATACGACGTGGTAATGGATACTTTTAAAGAAGCCGATAAGATATTGGAAAAAATGATAGGAGTTACTCTTACGGATACTTTATGGTCTAAGCCAGGCGAAACTAAAGAAGAGCTCATTAAAAGAGAAAACGCGATCAAACAAACCCAAATGACTCAACCGGCAGTTATGACCGCGGATATGGCGATGTTCAGGCTTTTAATGTCTTACGGAATAAAACCGGAGATGGTCATAGGCCATAGTTTGGGAGAGTACGCCGCCGCTACCTGCGCGGGAATTTTTACGCTTGAAAACGGTTTAAGGGCCGTTACTTCGAGAGCCAAAGAGATGAGCAATATAAAAGTAAAGGACCCGGGAAAAATGGCCTCCGTCGCCTGGCCTTACGAGAAGGTTGAAGAACAGTTAAAGAAAATAAACGGATATGTGGTAGCGGCTAATAAAAACTGCCCCATACAAACCGTAATAGCGGGTGAAAAAGAAGCGGTAGATGAAGCCGTAAAATTATTTAAAGCTTTGGGCGTTGAGGCTCAGGAGATAGCCGTATCACACGCGTTTCATTCCGAAATAATAAGACCGGCCATAGAGCCTTATAGAAATTTTCTTAAAAAAATACCTATCAAATCGTGGGATATCCCCATAATATCCAATGTTACCGCTGACTTTTTTCCCAAAGATACCGAGGCCATATACGATTTGCTCGTAACTCAAATGGTAAGTCCCGTAGAATTTATAAATCAGATAAGAAAGATGTACGACGAAGGCGTGAGAGTTTTTATAGAATGCGGTCCGAAGAGAGTTCTTTCCGCTTTCGTTACGGAGACTTTGAAAGATAAGGACGATGTTTTTATACTTTCCACAAATCACCCCAAAAGAGGCGGAATATACGATTTTAACGACGCCATAGCCAATCTTTTGACGGTAAATTTCAACCTTAACTGGGAAGGCAAAAATATAACCGAAGATTCTAAATTTTATAATCCTTACTATCTTAATTGGGCTCTTTCTTTTACCGAAAAAGAAAATAAAGAAGAGGTTAAAAGGGAGGTCGATGTGAATATAAGCGAGTTTGCAAAGAATTACGGTTTTAATTTTAATCCCATAGCTATTTCCGGAATAGCCGCCGGAGCTCCCGGAAGTATGGAAGAGCTTTTCAGAGAAAAATCCATAGACGACATACTCGAAGGCAAAAATATGATAGAGCCTATACCCCAGGAGTGGAGAGAAAATCAGATAAATAAAAATATAATAAGAGTCGTTAAATCGGAGACGGGAAATCACAGAATAGAAAGTATAAATTCGGTAGACGAGTCGATAAAGCTTTCGGCAAGAGCCGGAAGATTCGATTTAGTCAAAGAATTCGGAGTTCCGGAAAAGATGGCCGAGGCTATGAATTCTAATTTTAGAATGGCTTTGGCGGCCGGAGTTTTAGCTTTAAAAGACGCTCATATACCTTTGGTCCATTATTACAAGAAAACAACCACGGGAGGGTGGCTTCCGGAAAAATGGGCTTTGCCTCCGGAGATAGCCGATGAAACCGGAGTGATATTCGCTTCAGCTTTCCCGACCATGGAATCTATAATAAACGAGGTTACGGGTTATTTTATGGATAAGTACGGTTCGTTGGGAGACGATAAATTATGGGATGTTTACGAATCCATAGTGGACAGAATACATAGCGAAGAGGATAAGAAAGAGATAAGAAAGTGGATGAAAGAAAATCTTTCAAAATTTTCGTCTTCGGATAAAAAGTCCAAGTATCAGTTCAGCCAAAATTTTCTTTTAAAAGTTATTCCTATAGCCGATAGCCAGTTCGCTCAGTTTGTAGGTGCAAAAGGTCCTTCTATTCACCTAAGCGCCGCTTGTTCTTCTACGACTCAGGCCGTTCATGTGGCAGAGTCCTGGATTAGAAGCGGAAAATGTAAAAGAGTCGTCGTAATAGCCGCGGACGATATTACGAATAAAACCGTTCAGGAATGGACCATGCCCGGGTTTTTGGCTTCGGGTACGGCCACTACGAAGGAAAGGGTTGAAGAAGCGGCTTTGCCGTTCGACAAAAGAAGGCACGGACTTATAGTAGGTTCCGGGGCCGTTGCTTTGGTAGTAGAGGACGAGACTCTGGTAAGAGAGCGAGGAGTGGTTCCTCTGGCGAGAGTTCTTTTAACCGAGGCGGCAAACAGCGCTTATCATGTTACGAGATTGGATACCGAACATGTGGCCTCTATAATGGATAATTTCGTAACAAAGATTGAAAAGATATACGGACTGAAAAGAGAAGAAATAGCGGATAAAACTCTTTTTGTTTCTCATGAAACCTATACTCCGGCCAGAGGAGGAAGCGCAAGCGCTGAAGTAAAAGCTTTAAAGAAGGCTTTTAGGGAAGCCGCTTCAAAAGTCGTAGTCAGTAACGTTAAGGGTTTTACCGGCCATACCATGGGAGCTTCCATAGAGGATGCGGTAGCGGTTAGAGCTTTAAATACCGGTATTGTTCCCCCCATAGCCAATTATAAAGAGCCCGACCCGGAACTTTCCGGAATAAATCTGTCTAAAGGCGGAAAATATAATCTGAAGTATGCCATAAGATTTGCGGCGGGATTTGGATCTCATATGGGAATGAGTTTCATAGAGAAAATTTATACCGCGGGCGAAAAAAGAATATTTGATGAGAAGAAATACAACGATTGGCTTAAACGAATATCGGGATACGATTCGGTAGAGCTTGAAGTAGTTAATAGAGCTTTAAGAATAAAAGACAAAGGGCCGAGCGATTTTAAAAAAGAAATAAAAGAAATTCCAACCATATCTAAAAAAAGCGCCGTTGAAAATATTCAAAAATCCGAAGTTAAAGTAGAAAAATCGGAAAACAAGGTATTAACCGAGAGCGAGGTAAGCGAGACTATAGTGAATATGATAGCCTCAAAGACGGGTTATCCTAAGGATATGCTGGACTTAGATCTGGATATGGAAGCGGACTTGGGAATAGACACCGTAAAACAGGCGGAGTTATTTGGAATGATAAGGGAACATTACGGAATACCGAGACAGGAAAACCTGAGCTTAAAAGACTATCCCACTATAAGGCACTGCGTCAAATTTGTAATGGATAACAAAGGAGTTAGCGGTAATGCGCCGGAATTTGCGGTGGATACCGGTATAAAAAATAAAATAGATACGAGAGAATTGAAAGTTGAAACTAAAGAAGATACGGCGAAAGAATCGAATAAAACTTATTCGGGTTTAACCGAGAGCGAAGTAAGCGAGACTATAGTGAATATGATAGCTTCAAAGACGGGTTATCCTAAGGATATGCTGGACTTAGATCTGGATATGGAAGCGGACTTGGGAATAGACACCGTAAAACAGGCGGAGTTATTTGGAATGATAAGGGAACATTACGGAATACCGAGACAGGAAAACCTGAGCTTAAAAGACTATCCCACTATAAGACACTGCGTCAAATTTGTAATGGATAACAAAGGGGTAAGCGTTTCTAATGTTTCAAAAACCGAAGTTAAAGAAGAAACTCGGGTTAAAACTGAAACTTCGGCCGAGGTAAAATCCGAGGCTGTTAAAACTGATAAAGGTTTAACCGAGAGCGAGGTAAGCGAGACTATAGTGAATATGATAGCTTCAAAGACTGGTTATCCTAAGGATATGCTGGACTTAGATCTGGACATGGAAGCGGACTTGGGAATAGACACGGTAAAACAGGCGGAGTTATTTGGAATGATAAGGGAACATTACGGAATACCGAGACAGGAAAACCTGAGCTTAAAAGACTATCCCACTATAAGGCACTGCGTCAAATTTGTAATGGATAACAAAGGGGTAAGCGTTTCTAATGTTTCAAAAACCGAAGTTAAAGAAGAAACTCGGGTTAAAACTGAAACTTCGGCCGAGGTAAAATCCGAGGCTGTTAAAACTGATAAAGGTTTAACCGAGAGCGAGGTAAGCGAGACTATAGTGAATATGATAGCTTCAAAGACTGGTTATCCTAAGGATATGCTGGACTTAGATCTGGACATGGAAGCGGACTTGGGAATAGACACGGTAAAACAGGCGGAGTTATTTGGAATGATAAGGGAACATTACGGAATACCGAGACAGGAAAACCTGAGCTTAAAAGACTATCCCACTATAAGACACTGCGTCAAATTTGTAATGGATAACAAAGGAGTCGGATCGGTCGGTTCGGCGGATATAAAAAAGACGAAATCCGACGATATTAAATCCGATTCCGCTACTCTTGTTAAAGAACAAACGGCGGTTTTAGTTGAGGAAAAATTTAAGGTAGATGTCGCTTCGATAATGAATCAGATAAAAAACAAACATTCTCGCCATATAAGATATGTTCCGGTTTTAAAAGAAATGCCGGTAAAAGAAGAAATTATTAAGAAAATAGATCCTTCAAAGCCGGCTTTGATAATAGGCGAGGATATAGAGTTGATTAAAATATTTAGAAACGAGTTTTCTAAATTGGGAGTTTCCACTATAGTTATAACTCCAACGGATACAAAGTTAAGAGATAGTTATGTTGTTAATTTTAAAGATATTTCCGAAGTGGAAAAAACCATAAAGGAGATATCTTCCAAGAATAGCATAAACGGCATAGTTTATCTTATGGGTTGCGTAGATAAAAAATTGGATTCGGATACCAATCCTTTTGAGGATCTTAAATATTACGTGATGCCTCTTTTCTTGTCGGCAAAATATTTCGCCGATTCTTTAAACAATCCTTCAAAAGACTTTTCGACATTCTTAACTATGGTTACAAGACTTGACGGCGGGCTCGGATATCAAACAAAAAATAATTACGATCCCATATATGCCGCCATATACGGGGTCGGTTTATGTTTGAGAAAAGAGTTTGATAAGTCCGTGGTAAAAATAGTGGATTTCCCTAAAGAATACGATCTGCCGGGACTGGTTAAAAGAACCTTTTATGAGATACAGTATTCGGACTTAAGATGCGCCGTGGCATATAACGAGAAAGGAAAGAGGTACGCCATTTTAGCGGTTCCTCACTCGATAAATAAAGAAAAAGAAAATTTTAGTCTTAAAAAGAAAAAACTTTTAATAACCGGAGCCGGAAGAGGACTGGGTTCGATATTCGCAAAAATAGCTTCGCATAGATGGAAACCGGAAATAATCATAATGGATATAATAGAACTTGACGATAACGCGGAAAAATTCGCCGCAATGAGCGAAGAGGAGTTTAGCGAGTATAAAACAAAGATACTTATGGAAGAACTTAAGAAAAAGCGCGACAAGGTAACTCCCGTTATGCTTGAAAAAGAGTTTACCAGAATCAAAGATAGCGCCAACCTCTTTAAAACCATAAAAGAAATAGAGGCCTTAGGTTCCAAAGTTCATTATTATAGATGCGACTTAAACAATCAGATAAAGTTTAAAGAGGTTATAAACGAAATAAGAAACAAGTTCGGCAAGTTGGACGGAATAGTCCATTTTGCAGGTCTTGAAAGATCTAAATTGGTGACGGACAAGACCCTGGACGAGTTTTTCTTGATATTTAATACCAAAGCCAATAGCGCTATAAACTTCTGGAAAGAAGATATAATTAAGGAAAACGGATTGTGGGTTATGATATCTTCGATAGCCGGAAAATTCGGCAATTTGGGTCAAAGCGATTACGCAAGCGCCTCCGACTATATATCCAAGTTCGCCATAAATCTATTCAATAAAGGTATTAAGGCTTTTTCCATAGATATGACAGCCATAGCCAATGTAGGCATGGGCATAAGACCCGGAGTTGAGGCGTTTTTAAAATCTCAAGGAGTAGATTTCTTATATCCGGAAGAGGTAATGAACGCTTTGGCCGACGAGATAAGTTTCGGAGAGTTCCCTGAAGTTATATATTCCGGATCTTTGGGTAAGCTGGACTGGGATAAACAGTTGCAATACGAAGAATCCTTTCCCGGTTCTAATACCGGCAATAATTCCGACTTGCATTTCATAGAAAGCGTAAAGCAAAATTCCGATTCACAGGGTTTTTTAGCCGAAAAAAAATTAACCGTAGAAAAAGAAAAATATCTTTTGGACCACGCCATAAACGAAACTCCGGTTTTCCCGGGAGTTATGGGGCTTGAGGCGTTCGCCGAAACCGTAATATCTTATACTGGGAAATATCCTACGAGATTATCCGATGTGAATTTTAAATTACCGATAAAACTCTTAAAAAATAAGCCGGTGGATATAAATATAAGAGCCGTTAAAGAAAATTCGACATTGGAGATGTTAATAACAAGCGAGTTTTTTAACTTAAAAGGCGTTAAAATGGGAGATACCAGACTTCATTTTACGGCCCGATATACTCCTCAGGAATCCGATTTTTCCAATCCAAAGCTTCCAAAAATAAAAGAAAAATATAAGATAGATAAAGACACCATATACAAAACTTATTTTCACGGCCCCAGCTTTCAGGTTCTCGACGGCATAATAGATTCTAACAGAAACGAAGTCGTGGCGGTTTTTAAAAAGCCTTCCGCAAGACTTTTGGGCGAGAAGGATTTCGATTACTGTTTCCATCCGATGATAATAGAAGCGGTATTTCAGACTTGCGGTTGGAGGGATTTGCATAACGACAATAAAATGACCCTTCCGGACTCCATAGCCGAGGTTAAGGTAAGAGATAATTCAAAAGATCCGGATAAACTCTTTACTTACGCCGTTTTTAAAGGACTGAACGAGTACGGTAAGAGCGTTTACGACGCATGGGCATTCGACGAAAAAGGCGAGATATATGTGGAGCTTAAAAATTACGTAATGATTCCGGTAAATATAATTTAATCGCTTTTAGATTTATATGCATTTTAACATAACCCCATGGGACAACTCCGCATCTCGTCCCCATTTCATTCTGGGATATATAAAAGATTTTAACAAAGCCGAATTATTAAACGAAGAAGAAAAGAAAGATTACGAAAAATTAAAGGTGGCCAAAAGAAAAAAAGAGTGGCTTTCCGCAAGAGTTTGCGCCAAAAAGTTGATATCCTCGGTAACGGCAATAGATGTCTCCGAGATAGCGATAAATAACGATCCGGATAGAAAGCCTTACGCTTTTATAAAAAAATACGATAAAAAATTTTATATCTCCATATCTCATAGAAACGATATGGTAGGCGCGGCTTTTAACGATAATCTTGATCCTTATGTCGGAATAGATATAGAATTTGTCGAGGATATAAATAAAAAGGCTTTAGCCGATTTTATGACCGAAAAAGAGCTTTCGCTAAATATCGAAGGAATTATTCGCTCTTGGTCTTTAAAAGAAGCTTTTGTTAAACTTATAGGCAAAGGTTTAACCGCGGACTTAAAGGATATGGAGTTTGACGGAATTAATTTTACGGTTAAAGGAAAAATGTTCGATGTCTTAACATCGCTTAAAATTTGTAAAATTTATTATTATACGTTTAAGAACGGTAATTATATAATATCATTGTGTTGGTCCGGAGGATTAGATGGAAGAAAATAAAAAAGATTTAAACCAGAATCCCACACACGATATAAAGCCCGATAAAGATTTGGAAAAAAAAGAAGCGGATAAAAACGATAAACCGGCTGCTAAAAAGCCCAAAAAAACGGCGGTTAAAGAAGTTCCTTTTAAACTTCAAAAATTTAGAGAGATAATAAACGGGGCTTTAAATCAAACTCCGCCGGAGAGAATAGAGGCTCATAAATCCAAGGGAAAGCTTACGGCGAGAGAAAGGTTAGCTTATTTATTAGACGAAGGAAGTTTTGAGGAATTCGGGCTTCTTGTAGAGTCCAGATGCACGGATTTCGGAATAAAAGATAAACATATAAAAGGAGACGGAGTCGTTACCGGGTTTGGAAGAATAAACGGCAGAAAAGTCGCCGTTTTTTCACAAGATTTTACTCTTTTGGGCGGTTCGTTGGGACTTGCTCACGCAAAAAAAATAGCCTATATTATGGATATAGCGAAAAAAGTAGGATGTCCGGTAATAGGAATATTGGACTCTGGAGGAGCGAGGATTCAGGAGGGTGTCGATAGTTTAGACGGTTATGGAGAAATATTTAGAAGGAATGTGGAATCTTCGGGAGTAATACCTCAGATATCCATCATAGTGGGCCCATGCGCGGGAGGAGCGGTTTATTCCCCCGCCCTTACAGATTTCGTCTTTATGGTTCAGGGGATAAGCAATATGTTTGTTACCGGACCCGCGGTAGTTAAAGCTTCTACCGGAGAGGAAGTAGATTTCGATACTTTAGGCGGGGCCAAGACTCACGCTTCCAAAAGCGGAGTATGTCATTTCGTTTCCAATTCCGAGCAGGAGTGTTATAGGACGGTAAAAGAACTTTTGTCTTATCTTCCGTCCAATTCTTCTGAAAAACCTCCGGTGATAGTTTCTAACGATTCGGCTAAAAGAGAAACTCCGCTTTTAGAAAGACTATGTTCGATAGACCCCAAAAAACCTTACAGGGTTCATCATATAATATGGTGGCTTGCGGACGAGCATAAGTTTTTGGAGGTTCATAAGGATTTTGCCAAGAACATAGTCGTAGGTTTTATAAGGCTAAACGGAGAAGTGGTAGGTGTAGTCGCCAATAACTCGGCTTATATGGCCGGAGCTTTGGATATAGACGCAAGCGACAAAGCCGCGAGATTTATAAGATTTTTGAATAATTTTAATATACCGATATTGACTCTCGTAGACGTTCCGGGATATTGGCCCGGAGTAAAACAAGAGCACGGCGGTATAATAAGACACGGGGCTAAACTCTTATACGCTTACGCAGAGGCGACCGTTCCCAAAGTAAGTTTAATTTTAAGAAAAGCTTACGGCGGAGCTTATATAGCCATGAGTTCTAAATATTTGGGCGGCGATATAAACTTTTCTTTACCGAGCGCCGAAATAGCGGTTATGGGTCCGGGCGGAGCGATAGAGATACTTTACTCCAAACAACTTAAGGAAGCGAAAGACGAGGAGAGACAGGCCATCAAAGACAAACTTACTCAGGAGTATGCCGACAAATTCGCTTCTCCTTATCAAACCGCTTCCACCGGTTCTATAGACGAAGTAATAGAGCCGAAACTCGCCAGACAAAAAATAATAGAGGCTTTTTCCATACTTAAAAACAAAAACGTTAATTCGTTTTCAAATAAAAAGGGAAATATACCGCTTTGATTTTTTAAGGAGACGATATGGTAATAAAATTTTGGGGTACCAGGGGTTCTATTCCCGTTTGCGGTAAAGATTTTATAAAGTACGGCGGAAATACCACATGCCTTGAAATAAGAGACAAAAAAGACGATGTTTTGATAGTCGATTGCGGTACCGGGGTTAAAAATTTAGGCAAAGAAATAATAAAGAAAAATATAAGGAAAATACACATAGTTTTTACTCATCAACACTGGGACCATATATTAGGTTTTCCTTTTTTCGCTCCGATATACGACGAGAAAAACGAGATAATAATAACCGGATGTTCTTACGGAACGGACGATTTGAGGGCCATAGTTTCTAAAATAATGCAACCGCCCGGTTTTCCGGTTAAGTTCGAAGAGATCGACGCCAAATTTAAATTCGTTCCGATGTGCAGAGAAGGTTGCTATATAAATAACATATTCATACTTCCGATAGAATTAAGCCATCCTAACGGAGGTTTGGGTTACAAATTTATAGAAGAAGGAAAAACCGTCGTTTTTTTAACGGATAACGAGTTAGGTTATGTTCATCAGGGCGGAAGAAATTTAGAAGATTATGTCATATTTTCCAAAAACGCCGATGTTTTAATTTGCGACGCGGATTATAACGAAGAGGAGTATAAATATCGAAAAACATGGGGACATTCCACTTATCTTCAGGCGTTGGACCTGGCGATTAAAGCCAATGTAAAAACTCTTTATCTTTTTCATCATAACCAGGACAGAACCGATAAAGATATAGAAAAAACGTTAAAAATTTGCAGGAATATTTTGAAAAAAAACAAAATAAAAATCAAATGTTTCGCCGCTATAGAGGGAGAAACGATAAAGGTTTAGTTTTTTACTTGATTAGTATTTATATAAATAATAAAATTTAAAATATGAGTTACGATATATTAAAAGACCCTTTATTTTACGTAAGTCTTCTGGTTTTTGTCGGTTCCGCCGTTGTTTTGTTAAATTCCATAAAGAAATTAACGGCTTTAGATAATGAAAAGTCGGAAGATGAGGAAGAAAGTTTAAATCCTCAAAACGAATTAAAAGATGCCGATTTTAATAAAAGCGAAGAGATAATAATAGACGATAAAAACGGAGAAATCGATATAAAAACAAAAGAGGAAGAATCTTCTAAAATAGAGTTTGAAGACGAAGAAGAAAACTTATTTAAATCTTCCTCAAATCAAACCGAAACCAAGGCGGAGAAAAATTTGGCCGAAGAATTTATAATCGCTTTGAATTCCAACCTCGAAGATATTAAAAAACATCTTCCCCCTTCGGATTTGATGAAAAGAATAGAGAATATAGAGAAAAAAATAATGAACATCGAACAAAAAGTTTCGGGATACTCGGAAACCAATATTATTTCGAAAATTTCGGAATTGGAAAAAAACATAGAAAAAATTTCTTCCGTTCCGGCTTCTCCCGAATCTTTGGATTCTAGAAAAACCGCTCCCAAGTATATCTATAAATATATTGAAGATATAGTCGAGGATTACGAAAATATAGATAAAGAAATGATAAGAAAGAGACTTAAAATAATACTCAACGAGCTTGATAACGTAATAAGTCGAGACGGTGATTAAAAAGTGCATTCTATTTTATTCCTTTTATTCTTTTCCATAATAGGATTTAGCCGTTTGGTTTTTTCCGAAGTCATTCCGGATAACGCTTTTACAAAAGAGGCGAGAGGCTCTTCGATATTTAATATTCTAAAATCCCCCGTTTCTCCTCGTTTTTTTTCGATGGGCGGGGTAGGCATAACCGAGTACGGTTCGGATTCGGTTTTCTATAATCCAGCAGGCGCGTTTACCGACAATTCCAATTCTTTTTACGTCGATTTTCAAACCGAGGTTTCGGATTCCAAAAGATCCGATTTTTCATATTTAAAAAGAGAAGAATATAAATCTTACGGCATCTTCGGGTCTTATATGGACTATGGGGATTTTATAAAAATAGACAATAGCGGTTCGATAAAAGGATATTTTTCGCCAAAAGATGCGATAATAGGCTTTTCTTATTCTTACGGAGAGTCGGATAGATTCGGTTTAACTATAAAATATATAAATTCCGATATGGTTTATTACACCGCTAACGCTATGGCCTTTGACGGCGGATTCATACTTAAAGGGAATAAAACGAGATACTCTTTTCTTTTGAGAAACTTAGGTTTCGGGGCGAAAATACAGGGAAAAACATATCCGTTGCCTCTTGAACTGATAGCGGGAGCAAAGTACTTTTATTCTAAGGTTTTAAACGGAGTTTTCGAACTGCATATGCCTTCGGACGATCAAGTTTATGCGGCCGGAGGTTTTGAGTACTTTTTGGCAAACAGCGGAGATATCAATTTATATCTAAGAGGCGGAATGAATTTAAAAAACAAAACGCCTTTGGGCTGGAGCGGCGTTTTTAGCGGGGGTTTCGGAGTTAACATCAGGGATTTTTTAATCGATTACGCCTTTGTCCCTTATTCAAACATAGAATCGGTTCATAAAATTTCGTTAAGATTTTCATACGGTAAACCCAACTTTAAGAAAAAAGAAAAGAAAAATTTTGAAAGCTTCGTATCCAAGCAAATAGCGATGAAAAAGAAGATAGTCGTTTTCGATTTTAATTCCGATATTGGCGAAGAATACGGAAAACTCGTTTCTAACGCCGTAGAAGAAAGATTAATGGAAAAAAAGTACGTTTTGATTTCTAAACTGGACCCGATTTATATATCTTTGGGCGATAAATCGATCAAAAACGCGCAGGATGCGATAAAAAAATCCCAAAATATTGGAGCGGATTTCGCCGTTTGGGGAGAGTCTTATAAGATTAATGATGAGAAAGCGAATTTTAAATTTTTCCTTGTAAATGTTTTATCCGGAGAGATTTTTGAGTTTAATATGGTCTCCAATATTTACGATATAAGAAACATCTCTTTAAAATTGTCGGATGAAATATCGAAAAACATAAACTAAATAGGCGTATTTCTATTTTTGTATAATATAATTATGACAGGTCAGAAAGCCTTTTCGCTATCGAGCGTACTTAGCTGCGAAAATATAATAATAAAAAAAGAAGGGTTTAAAGATTTAAAATCGCTGATAGACTTCGGAATATCTTTTCTCTACCCTTCGATATCGGATTCCGTAACCATTAACGCTTTAAAAGAAAAAATGGAAAAATCTCCTTCTTTTTATACGGTTTTCGATAATGGTCTTTTTATCCCCCATCTTAAGTTCGAAAGCCTTAACGATTTTAAATCGGTTTTGATAATTACACCCAAACCGGTCAAAGATAACAACATAAAATACGATATTTTCCTTACTTTTATGCTTTTTTCTCCGCTTTCTAAAAGCTTTTTTGAAAAACATCTCAATATTTTAAGTTCTGTTACTAAAGCCTTTAGAGACTCCGTTCCCCAAATCGTTTTAATGAAAGAACCGTCAGAGGTATGCTCTTATATCAAATCGCTCAAATAAAATGAATAAAAAAATAAAAAACGTATTTATATTAAGCACGGCGGTATTAAGCTTTATATCGTTCTGGAGGGCCGGAGCCATAGTTTTATGCGATTTCGGTTCAAGCGCCTATTACGCCGGCGGAATAGCAGCAAAGGCTTACGGGCCGGCTTTTCCGTATTTTATATTGGCCGTAATGATTTTGGCAGGGCTGCTTTTAATGGCTTATATCGAATCTTCTTCGCTTTTTACCAGGGGCGGGGTTTACGTGGTTGTCAGAGAAACTATGGGTAAACCAATGGCGAAACTGAGCGTTTCGGCTCTTGTGTTCGATTATCTTTTAACCGCTCCGATAAGCGCCGTAAGCGCAGGGCTTTATCTGGCGTATTTGCTTGAAATAATTCTTCCTTATTTTAAGATAAACTGGCATATAAATCCGAGGTTTGTCGCGGTAATATTTTCTCTCGCCGTGATATTTTATTTCTGGAAGGAAAACATAAAAGGGGTCAAAGAATCTTCTCAAAATAACATCAGAATTATTTGGTTTGTTTCTTTTGTAGGTATTTTGCTTTTGATTTTATCTTTTTATACCATACAAAAAAAAGGTTTTGTCTGGCCGGAGTTTAAGTTTTCTTTTAGCGACGAGTCTTTAGGTTGGGCCAAATACGTAGATTTTTTAAAACCGGTGGGTATTATCGGAATAATTATGGCTATGGGACATTCAATACTGGCTTTAAGCGGTCTTGAGACGCTGGCTCAGGTTTATAGAGAGATAGAAGATCCCAAAATAAAAAATCTCAAGAAAGCGGTAATCTTAATATTTATTTTTGGGCTGATTTTTACCGGAGTTTTAACTTTTCTATCCAGCGTGATAATTCCTTACGATAAAATAATATCGGATTACTCCGAAAATTTATTGAGCGGACTCGCCATGGAGCTTTCGGTTCCTTATTATTTAAAGATTTCGATGAAAACTTTAGTTGTGGTATCCGCTCTTTTAATGCTGGTCGGAGCGGTCAATACAGCAATCGTAGGAGCAAACGGTATATTAAACAGGGTGGCGGAGGACGGAATACTTCCGGATTCCGTAAGAAAACTGCATCCTAAATACGGAACTACTTATAAGGTAATAACAATTGTGGCTATTCTTCAGTCGGTTATAGTCGTTTTATCCAAGGGAGACGTTTTCCTGTTGGGAGAAGCTTATGCTTTTGGGGTTTTATGGAGTTTGAGTTTTAACCTTCTGGCTATTATATTTTTAAGATTTAAAGATTATGAACATAAAAGAGAATGGAAATATCCGTTTAACATAAAAATACGTAAATACGACGTTCCAATAGGTTTAATATTGGTATTTTTGATAATATTTTCTCTTTCCGTTATAAATCTTTTTACCAAAAATATAGCTACTATATTGGGCATTTCTTTCTCCATTATTTTATATTTGGTTTTTACATATTCCGAAAAAAAACAATCCGAGGACGAGGATATACATAAAATAGAAGAAGACGTGGATGAGGAAAAGGTTAACATATCTACCGAAAAAGAAATATCCGATATGTTTAAAAGATTTACTAAGCCCGAAAAAATTCTTGTCCCGGTAAGAAATCCGAATAACTTAAGTCACCTTAAATCGGTATTAGAAAAAGCCAACGACGACCAAACCGACATAGTGGTTTTGTATGTCAAAGTGGAAAAAGGTTACGAGTATGCTCTTAATTACGATAATTTAACCAACGAGGAAAAAGAATTGTTTAGAGAAATAATACTTATAGCGGAAAAATATGGGAAAACCGTACATCCGGTCATAATATTTTCAAACGATCCCGTTTATATAATATTATACTCCGCAATAGCCGGCAGGTTTAACAAAATAGTAATGGGGGTATCGCCCTCCGTCGGGGCGGAAGCCCAGCTTGAAAACATAGCCTTGGAATGGGGCATGATAAGACCGGATAATTTTAATTCCAAAATAGATATAAGCATAATATGGGAGTCGAGAGAGCTTTCGTATAAACTTGAATAAAAGGAGACTATATGGCGGTAAAAAGAATAATAAAATACGGAGAAAAAATATTGCGTAAAAAAACAAAAAAAATAGTTTTTTCCGAAATAAAATCGGCTCTTCCTTCCATTTTAAAAGATATGTACGATACCATGTTAGCCGCAAACGGAGTGGGACTTGCAGCTAATCAAATAGGCCTCGATATGCAGCTTTCAATAATAAATTTTAAAGACAAAGAAAAGAATAAAAATATAGAACTTGTCATAATAAATCCCGTGATAATATCTTCGGAAGGAGAGGTTTTTGAAGATGAGGGATGTCTTTCTTTTCCGGGGTTATTCGCGAAGATTAAAAGATATAAAAAAGTGACCGTGAGAGCTTTGAACGAAAAAGGGCTTCCCATCGAAATAAACGCGGACGGTCTTTTGGCGAAAGCTTTACAGCACGAAATAGACCATTTAAACGGGATTACTTTTATAGATCATCTTCCTTTTACTTCGAAACTTAAACTTAAGCCGACTCTTTTGAAACTAAAAAGGCAGTGGAAAAAAATAGACGAATCCAAACTCAAACCGGACGTAATGTAATGGATAAAAAAATAGTTTTTTTAGGAACCCCCAAAATAGCGGCCGATTTTTTAACGGAGCTTATAAAAAACGATAAAAATGTGGCGGGTGTCGTAACCCAACCGGATAAGCCTTTCGGAAGAGATGGAATTATTACCCCTCCTCCAGTAAAAGTCGCGGCTATGGAGTTTGGAATAAAAACATATCAGCCTAAATCTTCCAAAGAACTGGATGTCGCTTTAAAGGAAATAGGAGCGGATTTCGCCATAGTGGTGGCGTATGGGAGAATATTAAAAAAAGAAACTCTTTCGATTTTACCTTTAGGGTTTTATAACGTTCATTTTTCTCTTCTTCCAAAATATCGCGGAGCCGATCCGGTAAGAGCGGCCGTTTTAAATTTAGAAAAAGAAACGGGTGTTACCATATTTAAGATAGATGAAGGATTGGATACGGGACCTATTCTTATTAGCGAAAAGGTTTCAATAGATTTTAACGAAACGGCTTCGGATTTGTTTAGTAAATTGTCCACGGTCGGAAAAAAGATAATGATAGATGCCGTAAACAAAATATCCTCGGACAATTATACGCTTAAGCCTCAGGAAGGAGAGGCATCGTATGCGAAAAAAATAACGGTCGAGGACACTTTTATAGATTTTTCTCAAAAAACGGAAAAAGTTTACGGGAAAATAAGGGCTTTTTCATACGACCCTTATTCCAGGTTTTATTTTAATTACAATAATAAAAAAACTATAGTTCAGATTATATCGGCTTTTGGAATAAGAAACGGTTTCGACGAATATGAGTACGGAGCCATTGCGGGCTTTGAAAAAGGAAAGGGCATTTTAGTAAAATGTCTTGATGGAGCGGTATTTATAAAAGATATAAAGCCGCAAGGAAAGAAAACAATGAATTCTTATGATTATTTTATAAACGGAGTTAAATTAAAAATCGGAGAAAAGATTTATGAATAAAGACATTTTGCTAAATTATAAATATTTTTTAAAGATAATCGGAGTGATATTGGCTTTATCGTTTTTTTCGTATTTTATGATTAATTGGGCCATAGAATCGGTGGTTCATTCGAGGAAGGAGGTTATAGTTCCGGATATAAAAGGTAAATCCGCATTGACCGCATTGTCTCTATTGTCAGAAAACAACCTGGCTATGCAAATTCAAGGCTTTGAATTCGATTCTTCGGTTCCGGTCGGAACCGTTTTAAGGCAAAACCCTCAATCAGGGATAAACGTAAGAGAAGGCAGAATAATAAAAGTGATATTTTCCCAAGGAGGAGAGTCGGTTTTTGTACCCAATCTTATAGGAATGCCTATAAGAAATGCGGAGCTTCTATTAAGACAAAGACAGTTGATTTTGGGAGAGGTTACCGAGTCTTATTCCATGAAATTCGATAAAGGAATAGTAATGTATCAGGAGCCGAAGGTGGATTCTCAGGTTTCAAAAAACACTTATGTTAATTTGATAGTTTCCGCGGGCAATCCCCCAAAAGGCGTGATTTTGATGCCGGATTTCAGGCAGAAAAAAATTTCCGAGTTTTATAAATGGGTGGAGTCCAATCCCAAGATAAAATATAGAATAGAAAGAGAATCTAAAACGATATTTCCCAAAGAAACCATAATAGATCAAAAGCCGGAGTATGATACTCAGCTGTCCGAAGATACGGAAGTGGTCGTTACAATAAGCGATAACGACGCGGATAAAAACATAGAAGAATATAAAATAGTTTATAATTTATCTCAAAGCGGTTCGCAGAGAAATGTCAGAATAGTTGCGATTAGCAAAACCGGGGACAAAGAAATTTTCAACGCTCTTAGAGATCCGGGCTCTAAAATAGAAATTTCCATACCCAAATCGTCGGCCGAAAAGATAAGAATATTCGTAAACGGCATATTGATAGAAGAAAGACAGGTAAAATGACGAATTATTTCTATGAATAAAGGGAAAAAACTAAAATTACCGAAATGGAACGAAAAATTCATAGTGCCTTCGGTGCTTTCGGCGGATTTCGGTTGTTTAAAAAACGAATTGAAAAAAGTGGAAAAATATTCTGGATGGATACAGCTTGACGTGATGGACGGGCATTTTGTTCCAAACTTAAGTTTTGGTCCCCATATAGCCGGTTGTATAAAAAACATAACAGACCTTCCCTTAGACATCCATCTTATGGTTGAAAAACCTTCGGATTTTATAGACGCTTTCGTGGAACAGGGAGCCGACATAATTACGGTTCATTGCGAATCCGAAAACTTTGAAAACGCTTTGAAGTCGATAAAGAAATACGGATTAAAATCGGGTATAGCGTTAAAACCCAAAACCGAATTTAAAAACATAATAAAGTATATCGACCGAGTCGATTTGATATTAATAATGACGGTTGAACCCGGTTTCGGCGGTCAAAGTTTTATCTACGATATGCTTCAAAAAATAAAAGAGGTCAGGGATTTTTTAACGAAAAATAAGCTCAAAAAATATATACAGGTGGACGGCGGAATAAACGAAATTACTTTGCCGTATGCTTTAAATTCCGGAGCCAATTCTTTTGTTATGGGAAGCGCCGTTTTTAATAAAAAGGATAATCGAAAAATAAAAAAAATGTATAATTTAATTTATGGCGGGTGAAATCGGAGCTAAAAGGATACTTATAGTAGAGGATGAGGATTTGATATCCAAAGTCCTTTCAATAAGATTTTCCGCCGAAGGGTATGAAGTGGAAGTCGCCGGCGACGGAGAGGAAGGTCTTAATAAAGCGATTAGTTTTATGCCCGATTTGGCCATAATAGACGTAGGTTTGCCTAAGATCGACGGTAATACTCTTTGCGAATTGATTAAAAAAAATAAAGCGACAGCCGGGGTTAAAATAATAGTTCTTACGGGCAAAAAACTCGTAGGGGATATGGAGAAAGCTTTTGAAAGCGGTGCCGACGCATATGTTTCAAAACCTTACGAGTATTCGGTTTTACTGGCCAAAGTCAAAAAACTTCTCGAAGGTTAAAAAATAGCATAATTTTGATATAATATATAATAAGCCTCGAAGAGAGGATCGTTTGATTTTTTAAGGAGGAATAAATGGCTGTTGTTTTAAGACTTCAAAGATACGGTAAGAAGGTTCAGCCAAGCTATAAGATAGTTGCGGTTGAAAAAACAAAAGGACCTACCGGAAAACCTATAGAGGTAATAGGAAATTATAATCCGAAAGCGGAAAAGATTTCAGATAAGATAGTAATAAAGATGGAAAGATACGAACACTGGCTTAAAGTCGGAGCAAAACCGAGCGAAACTCTTTCAAGCCTTGTTAAAAAAATAAAAGAAAACAATTAAAATATGAATTCTTTGATTTCTTATATAGTTTCGTCCATAGCCGAAGACGTTTCGGATATAAAAGTGGAGTTGTTGGAAGGAGATAACGATATTAAGGTTTTAATTACTACCGGGCCTAAATCCAAATCGAAGCTTATAGGAAGGGAAGGAAAGGTAATAAACAGCATAAGAGATTATTTTAAATCCGTTTCAAAAAAATTTAACAAAAAGATTTATATAGAAATAAATGAAAATTGATGTGGTTACGCTTTTCCCGGAGATGGTGGATAAACCGCTTTCTCTGAGCATAATAGGAAGAGCGAGAGAAAAAGGTCTCTTAAAAATAAACTTTGTAAATCCTCGGGATTTCACCGAGGATAAACATAGGACCGTGGACTCCAAGCCTTACGGAGGAGGAAGCGGCATGGTTATGATGGTCGAGCCGCTTTACAAGGCGATAAGTAAAGTAAAAAAAAGAAACTCATATGTGGTTCTTCTAACTCCGAGAGGAAGGGTTTTTAATCAGTCCGTGGCAAAAGAACTTTTAACGAAGAAACATATAGTACTTGTTTGCGGACATTACGAAGGTTTCGACGAAAGGATATCTTATTATGCCGACGATGAAATTTCCATAGGAGATTTCGTATTGTCCGGAGGTGAACCGGCGGCCGTTTGCATAATAGACTCGGTAGGCAGGCTTGTGGACGGCGTTATTAAAAAAGAATCCAGGGAAGAAGAAAGTTTTAAGGATTATTTGCTTGAGTTCCCTCAGTACGCAAGACCTGCGGTTTGGAAAGGCAAAAAAGTTCCGGATCTGCTTTTAAGCGGAGACCATAATAAAATAAAAAAATGGAGATTCGAAAAGTCTTTGGAGATAACGAAAAAAAGACGACCGGATCTTTATGAGAAGTATCGAGATTTTTTAAGGAGGAAAGATGAATAAACTCGACGAGATAATGAAAGAAAACATAAAAGAATTTAACTATAAAGTGGGCGATAGAGTAAAGCTTCACCTTAAAGTTAGCGAAGGAGATACCGAAAGAATTCAGGTTTTCGACGGTATAATAATGGCGATAAGAGGAAGCGGAGTTTCCAGGTCCTTTACCGTAAGAAAGATTTCTTACGGCGTAGGAGTCGAGAGAACATTCCCGGTAAATTCTCCCAAGATAGAAAAAATAGAACTTGTTAAATCCAACAAGGTCAGAAGAGCCAAGCTTAATTATCTTAGGAAATTAAGCGGTAAGGCCGCAAGACTTAGCGAGATAGAGTTGGTAGAGGATGCGGAAGAAGCCAATCAGGAGATGAAACAGCAGGAAACTCAGGTTAAAGAAGCCAATAATGCCTGATTAAAATGCTTCAGAATAAATCTGACATTGCAAAGGGGCCCCTTACGAAAGAGGGGCTCTTTTTTTTTGACGATTCTTTGAAAAATAATTTTTCTAAAAAATATCTTATCGGAGTGGACGAAGTGGGAAGGGGACCGCTTGCCGGTCCGGTTGTTGCCGGAGCCTGCGTTATTTTCAATTACGAGCCCTGGATGAGCGAGATAAACGACAGTAAAAAATTAACCGCTTCCAAGCGAAACGATATTTTTAGAAAAATGATAACTTCCAAAAGCCTTAAATTATCTTTTAGCTATTGCGATAATAACGAGATAGATAATCTTAACATACTTAACGCTTCTTTATGCGCCATGAAAAAAGCGGTTATAAGGCTTTTGAATTATTTGAATGAGGATCCTAAAAATTTTTTGATTGCGGTAGATGGAAACAAGAAAATAAAAGACATCTCTTTAGAACAGCTCAGTATAGTCAAAGGAGATTCTAAAAGTTTGGCGATAGCCGCCGCAAGCATATTCGCCAAGGTTATAAGGGACAGATGGATGGATATAATACATTTATCGGCGCCCGTATACGATTTTAAAAAACACAAAGGATATCCTACCAAGTATCATACGGATATGATAAAAAAATACGGGCTTTCTCCTTACCATAGAAAAAGTTTTTCCCCGTGTAAAATATGAGAATATTAGGTAAAAAATATGAGATTTTAGCCTCAAAATACCTCAAGGATAATAATTATAAGATAATAGAGACAAATTTTAATACCCCCATGGGAGAGCTGGATATAGTGGCAAAAGACGGAGGGACTCTCGTTTTTGTGGAAGTTAAGGCGAGAAAAAACTCTCATTACGAGCCTTACGAATCGGTCGTAAAATCGAAGATAAAAAAAATAATAAAAGCTTCTTTAATATATGTCAAAAGTAAAGGCATAAAAAATACCGAAATAAGATACGACGTAGTTTCCATAAAAGGAGATTTGTCCGATCCCGAAATTAGTTTGATAAAAAACGCTTTTAATGCCGAAGGATATTTTATTTGAAAAGGAGAAAATATGAAAGGTAAAAAAATGTACGACGCGATACTGGAAACATCCAAATATCTTAAATCTAAAATTAAAAACTTAAATCCGGAGTATTTGATAATTATGGGAAGCGGTCTAAAAAACGCGATACCCGATCTGGAAAAGGAAATAAAAATACCTTATACCGATATACCCAACTTTCCCCCCACTACGGTCAAAGGACATGTGGGCGAGCTGATATACGGAAATCTTTACGGCAAAAACGTTATGGTGATGCGCGGAAGATTTCATTATTACGAAGGCCATCCCATAACCTTTATTTCTTTCCCTATAAGACTTTTTAACCATTTAGGCGCAAAAAAATTATTGGTTACCGCGGCGGTCGGTTCTCTTAAAAAAGAAATAAAACCCGGAGACATAATAGTTTTGAAAAACCATATAAACTTAATGGATACAAATCCATTGATAGGAAACTATTATGAAAAATTCGGAGAAATGTTTGTCGATATGTCGGAGCCGTATAAAATGGCTACGGTTAACGCTCTTAAAAAAACGGTTAAAGATATAAAATTCAAAGAAGGAGTATATGTGGCGGTAAGCGGTCCCTGTTATGAGACATCGGCCGAAGCCAATATGTATAGAACCATAGGCGGTGATGTTATGGGAATGTCGGTCGTTCCGGAGGTTATAAGCGCAAAACAGCTAAAAATGGATGTTATGGGAGTTTGCTGGGTTTCCAATTACGTGCCCGGTATAGAAAACAAAAACATTACTCACGAGGACGTTTTAAAGTTAGGCGATTTTGCGGGCGAGAAAATAAAGAAAATTGTAGAGCTTTCCATAAAAAAGGAGCTTATATGAAAATACTTGAGATAATCTCGAAGAAAAGAGACGGGTTTAAACTAAATTACGACGATTTTAATTTTATAGCGAAAGGCGCGGCATCCGGTACCATAGCGGATTATCAACTTTCAAGCTGGCTTATGGCTTGTTTTTTAAACGGACTCGATAAAACCGAGACATCGTTGCTTACAAAGGCCATGGCTTTTTCCGGTAAGAGGCTCGATTTGAGAGAAATAAAAAAAATGAAAGTGGATAAACATTCAACCGGAGGAGTAGGCGACGGGATATCTTTAGCGCTTGCTCCGATAGTCGCCTCCTGCGGAGTCTGCGTTCCTATGATGAGCGGAAGAGGACTCGGTCATACTGGAGGGACTTTAGACAAGCTTGAGTCGGTTAAAAATTTTCAGGTTAGACTTCCTTATAATCAAATATTAAGGCAACTGAAAGCCATAGACGTTTGTATGTTCGGCCAAACCTCCGAACTTGCTCCGGCGGATAAAAAATTATACGCTTTGAGAGACGCGACATGTACGGTGGAATCTATCCCTTTGATAGTCGCAAGCATACTTTCTAAAAAATATGCGGAAGGGATAAACGCTTTAGTGATGGATGTAAAATTTGGAACCGGCGCTTTTATGAAAGATTATTCCAGGGCGAAAAATCTGGCTGTCGCGCTTACTCAGACCGCAAAAATGTTGGGAATAAGGTCGGTAGCGGTTTTAAGCAATATGAACTTTCCGCTTGGAAGAGCCATAGGTAACGGAATAGAGATGGAGCAATCGATAAGAATACTCAAAGGAGAAAAGATATCCTCGGATTTTGAAGAATTATTGTATTTATTGTCCGGTTATATGATTTATTTGGGAAAGAAAGCAAGAACCGTCGATGAGGGGATAGAGATGGCCGTTAACTCGGTAAAGACCGGCAAGGCTTTGGAAAAGATGAGAGAAATGATTAAATGGCAGAAGGGAGAGCCGAGAGTATGCGATAACCCTTATACATTTCTTCCCAGAGCCAGACTTGTAACTCATTTTAAAGCCCGTTATGACGGATATATAACTCGTATGGATGCAAGGACGATAGGCTGGTCTACAATAGCTTTAGGAGTCGGCAGAACCAGAGCCGAAGATATCGTCGATTATAAAGCCGGCATATGGCTTGAGAAAAAATACGGAGATAAAGTAAAGAAAGGAGATATAATAGCTTCCATTTACGGCTCGGATATTTCCAAAATAAACGAATGTCTTAAGATATTCTCTTCCGCCGTTAATATATCCAGATTAAAACCGGCAAATATTAAACTGATAGGAGAAATAATAAAATAGGAGCTAATATGGTCCATATATCGAATCACCCACTTCTATTGCATAAGATATCGAAAATAAGAGACAAAAATACGTCTAATTTCGATTTCAGAAGAACTATGAAGGAAATAGCGATGCTTTTAGGTTATGAGATACTTTCCGGTTTTCCTACCAAAGATATAAAGGTTAAAACTCCGCTTGCCACGGCCAACTGCAAAGTTATTTCAAAAGATATAGTTATAGTGGCCATACTAAGGGCGGGTTTGGGCCTTATGGACGGACTTTTGGAGATAATCCCGGAGGCTAAACAAGCTCACATAGGCATATATAGAGACGAAGAAACTTTAAAACCGGTTAAATATTATTTAAGATTCCCGGACGACTTAAAAGATAAATATATAATAATAGTAGACCCGATGCTTGCTACCGGCGGATCGGCTGTGGAAGCCGTAAACATAGTAAAATCGAGGGGCGCTAAAAATATACATTTTATGTCGGTAATATCGTCCAAGTACGGCGTGGATGTTTTAAGAAAACATCACCCCGATATAAAAATTTTTACAGCCGTTATGGACGAGAAAATTAACGAAAACGGATATATAGTTCCCGGTTTGGGAGACGCGGGCGATAGGATGTTTGGAACCGATTAATTTCCGTTTTCGCCTCTAAGTTCTATCAGTTGTTTTATTTGAAGTATTTTTATCGCGTGAGATTCTCTTTTAATGATTTTTTTCCTTTCCAGCTTCTGCAATGTCCTTACCACCGTTTCCACTCTAAGCCCGCAAAGTTCTGCTATTTCGTTTCTTTTAAGGTTGTATACGGTCGGCGTGGGGGTGGATTGCGTGGTAAAAGATATATGGTTTAATAAAACGCTTGCTATCTTTTCTTCCGCGCTTTTGTAGGCCATGGTCGCAAGTCTTGTTTGTAGATTTCTGATTTCCGCGCAAAATAACCTCATCAGCTCCAAACAAAACTCAAAATCGGATTTTAGAAGGTCCACCCATACGTCTTTATGGAAAACCGATATTAACGACTCTCCCATGGCTTTAGCTGATACCGTATAGTTGGTGGCTTTACAAAGGCAAGCATATCCGAACATCATGCCCGGATTTCTTATACCGAGAATAATGCTTTCTCCGTTATCCGAGGTTTTTGTTACCTTAACTCTTCCTTTACATACGCAAAAAAAAGAGTTTGGAGTCTCTCCTTCGTTGAATATGGCCTCGTTTTTTTTATATATTCTCGTTCTTTTAAGTTCGTTCCATCTAACTCTTGTAATTTGAGAAGTTATTTTGGAATACAAACACTGCAACTTGAACTTGCAGGCGTTACAATCAAGGGACACCATTTTCCCCCCTATCCTTTTTCATACAACAGATAAATTATACCAATTTATTCTATAAGTGTCAAATATGGCGAATCAAATCAAATATAATCTAACTATAATATGATACATCTTGTCAAAAATAAC
>DYIF01000005.1 GCA_020723765.1 Elusimicrobium minutum | reverse complement strand
GTCGTCAGCTCGTGTCGTGAGATGTTGGGTTAAGTCCCGCAACGAGCGCAACCCCCGCCCTATGTTGCCATCGGGTTATGCCGGGTACTCTTAGGGGACTGCCGGCGATAAGTCGGAGGAAGGAGGGGATGACGTCAAATCATCATGGCCTTTATGTCCAGGGCTACACACGTGATACAATGGCATAGACAGCGGGAAGCAATGCGGCGACGCGGAGCAAATCCCTAAACTATGCCTCAGTTCAGATTGTAGGCTGCAATTCGCCTACATGAAGTTGGAATCGCTAGTAATCGCACATCAGCACCGGTGCGGTGAATACGTTCCCAGGCCTTGTACACACCGCCCGTCACACCACGAAAGTCAGTTGCAACAGAAGTGCAGTGGTCGTCATTGTACCAAGTTGTGACTGGTGATTGGGGTGAAGTCGTAACAAGGTAGCCGTACGAGAACGTGCGGCTGGATCACCTCCTTTAAATAACTCTCTTAAAGGGAGTTATAGGTCGGTCCCATTCTTCGAGGAGTAATCCTCTCGGAGGGTGACTGCTCATACACATTTTTTAGTCCCACTCTTTTGTCCTTTGTAGGGCAGAAGGGGCTCATAGCTCAGATGGTTAGAGCGTACCCCTGATAAGGGTAAGGTCGGTGGTTCGATTCCACCTGGGCCCATAAAGGGGCAGTAGCTCAGCTGGGAGAGCGCCTGCTTTGCAAGCAGGAGGTCGCCGGTTCGATCCCGGTCTGCTCCAAACCGATAACAGATTTTTAAAAAAATGTTCTCTTAAATCATAATGCGTCAAAAAGCGTCTTCTATATTAAATTATAGAATTAGAGTAGAATCGTAAAATAAGGCCAGGCTTTTAAGGGTGTACGGTGGATGCCTTGGCGCCAGAAGTCGAAGAAGGACGTGGTAAGCTGCGATGAGCTCGGGGAAGGAGCAAACATCCGTTAATCCCGAGATTTCCGAATGGGGAAACCCTCTCGTTTAAAAACGAGAACCTTAAAATAAAGGCCCAGACGTCAGTTTGGGAGATAGTTTTAAGGAGACAACGCGGGGAACTGAAACATCTTAGTACCCGCAGGAAAAGAAATCAAATGAGATTCCGTAAGTAGTGGCGAGCGAAAGCGGAATAGCCTAAACCGGAATAGCTTGCTGTTCCGGGGTTGTAGGGCAGCTCTGGTTTAAAGCCGAAAGACACCGTTTCATTAGTCGAATTTCTCTGGAAAGAGAAGCCACAGAAGGTGACAGCCCTGTAGGTTAAAATGAAACGGACTTTGAGTTGTTCCTGAGTACCACGAGTCACGTGCAATCTCGTGGGAATCTGGGGGGCCCATCCTCCAAGGCTAAATACTCTCTGGCGACCGATAGTGAACTAGTACCGCGAGGGAAAGGCGAAAAGAACCCCTGTTAGGGGAGTGAAATAGAACCTGAAACCGTCCATCTACAATCTGTCGAAGCGCTATGCTTTCGTAGCAATACGAGAGAATGCGCGACGGCGTGCCTGTTGAAGAATGATCCAGCGAGTTACTGGTACCAGCAAGGTTAATTTGCTTTAAGCAAAGGAGCCGCAGCGAAAGCGAGTCCTAATTGGGCGATTAGTTGGTATCAGTAGACCCGAATCCAAGTGATCTATTCCTGGGCAGGGTGAAGCCCCGGTAAAACGGGGTGGAGGCCCGAAGGGTTAAACGTTAAAAAGTTTCTCCATGACCTGGGAATAGGGGTGAAAGGCCAATCGAACTTGGTGATAGCTGGTTCTCCTCGAAATAGCTTTAGGGCTAGCGTTGTGAGTTAAACCGTAGGGGTAGAGCACTGGATGATGTAGGCCCTGCGACCCAGGGTCCGAATTCAACCAAACTCCGAATACTACGGCGTATTTCACAGCAGTCAGTTCGTGAGGGATAAGCTTCACGTGCAAAAGGGGAACAGCCCAGACCGCCGATTAAGGTCCCCAAATCTGTGCTAAGTGGTAAAGGAAGTGAATTTGCTAAAACAGCTAGGAGGTTGGCTTAGAAGCAGCCACCCTTTAAAGAGTGCGTAACAGCTCACTAGTCTAGCAGGTTCGCGCCGAAAATGACTCGGGGCTCAAGCACAGTACCGAAGTCGCGGATTTGTCGGAACGCGAGTTCTGATAAGTGGTAGAGGAGCGTTCTTAACGCAGTGAAGGCGTACCGTAAGGAGCGCTGGAGCGTTAAGAAGTGAGGATGCTGGAATAAGTAGCGATAAACAAGGTGAGAATCCTTGTCGCCGAAAGCCTAAGGTTTCCTGGGCAATGTTCGTCAGCTCAGGGTTAGTCGGTCCTAAGTCGAGGCCGAAGGGCGTAGACGAAGGGCATCCGGTTAATATTCCGGAACTACGATAGATGCGTCATAACTCAAGGGGTGACGCAGGAAGGTAAGCCTACCGGGTAAAGGTTGTCCCGGGGAAAAACTGTAGGGAGGTCTTTGAGGTAAATCCCAAAGGCCGTTAAACTGAAAGTTGAGACGAGTGCGGGAAACCGCGCAGAGTGGCCCAACTACACTGCCAAGAAAAACCTCGTGGGGAGTGTCTATCGTAACCGTACCTCAAACCGACACAGGTAGGCGGGTTGAAGATACTAAGGCGCGCGAGATAACCTACGTTAAGGAACTAGGCAAACTAGCCCCGTAACTTCGGGAGAAGGGGTGCCCTATTAGTGCCGCAGGTTTTATAATTTGCGGTATGAATGGGTCGCAGTGAAATGGGTTCCGTGACTGTTTAACAAAAACACAGGGCTCTGCTGAAATCGCAAGATGATGTATAGGGCCTGATGCCTGCCCGGTGCTGGAAGGTCAAGGTGAGGGGTCAGCCGCAAGGCGAAGCTCCGAACTTAAGCCCCAGTAAACGGCGGCGGTAACTATAACCGTCCTAAGGTAGCGAAATTCCTTGTCGGGTAAGTTCCGACCTGCACGAATGGCATAACAAAGGAACCGCTGTCTCAACGTAGGGCTCGGCGAAATTGTGGTGCAAGTGAAGACGCTTGCTACGCGCAGCAAGACGAAAAGACCCCGTGGAGCTTTACTGTATCTTGTTATTGAATTACGGTTTTGAATGCGTAGGATAGGTGGGAGCCGGTGATCTTCGGGTTTTGGCCCGAGGGGAGGCGTCGGTGAAATACCACCCTTTTAAAATTGTGATTCTAACCTCTTGCCGTATATCCGGCGGAGGGACAGTGGCAGGTGGGCAGTTTGACTGGGGCGGTCGCCTCCCAAAAGGTAACGGAGGCGTTCAAAGGTTCCCTCAGGGCGTATAGAAATCGCCTGTCGAGCGCAAGGGCAGAAGGGAGCTTGACTGTAAGGTCGACAGACCGAGCAGGTACGAAAGTAGGACCTAGTGATCCGGTGGTTCCGAATGGAAGGGCCATCGCTCAACGGATAAAAGCTACCCCGGGGATAACAGGCTAGTCGGATCCAAGAGTCCACATCGACGATCCGGTTCGGCACCTCGATGTCGGCTCATCGCATCCTCCCGCTGAAGCAGGTGGGAAGGGTTGGACTGTTCGTCCATTAAAGCGGTACGTGAGCTGGGTTCAGTACGTCGTGAGACAGTACGGTCTCTATCTGCTGTGCGCGTAGGGAACTTGAGGGGAGCTGACCACAGTACGAGAGGACCTGGTTGGACAAACCTCCTGTATACCAGCTGTCCTGCCAAGGGCATAAGCTGGGTAGCGGATGTTTGGAAGGGATAAGCGCTGAAAGCATCTAAGTGCGAAACCCACCCCAAGATAAGGTTCCCCATCCTTTAGTGGAGTAAGGACCCCTGTTGACCACAGGGTTGATAGGGCGGAGGTGTAAGCATGGTAACATGTTGAGCCAACCGCTACTAATCGTCCGAGGGCTTGGCCTTATTTTTCGATTCTACGGTTAAAAAAAGTAATCGTATAGACGCAGATTTAAAGACCGGTGGCTATTCCGGAGAGGCAACACCCGTTCCCATTCCGAACACGGAAGTTAAGGGCTCCAGGGCTGATGGTAGTAGCACCCAACTCGGTGCTGCGAGAGTAAGTCGCTGCCGGTCTTTTAAAATTTAGTGAGGAATTAAATGGCTAATCTTACAAAAGCTAAAAAAGTAGAGTTATCAAAAAAATTAAAGGATGAAATAGTTTCCGGAGATATTATATTTGTAGCATTCGACGGTCTTACTTTTGAAAAACTTCAAGCTTTAAGAGATAAACTTAAATCTCATAAATCGAATATTAAAGTCATAAGAAATTCAGTTTTGTTTTACGCCTCTAAAGACGGAGGAATACTTTCCGATTCGAAAAAACCCGATTTTTTGAAAGGGCCTACCGCAGCGATATTTGTAAAGGATTCGGATGAAATTTCCTCTGTATCGAAGGCTCTTCTTGATTTTGCGAAAGAAAATCCCACACTTAGAATTAAGGGCGGATTCTTATCAAAAGATATAATAACGCCAGAAATAATCAAACAGATTTCCAAGGTTGGTTCTAAAAAGGAACTGTTGGCAAAGCTTGCCGGCGCCTTATATTCTTCCATGTCCAACATGAGAAGCGTAGTGGAAGCCCCGGTTAGAGACTTGGCATATGTTCTTACCGCTCTTAAAGAAAAAAAAGAGAAAGGTAATTGAACCTCCCTGGAAAATCCTTGATAGTCCCTGCGATACGGTTTGAAATAAGCCTTATCTAATCCCGCAAGGTTTGTTCTTAGCGGGGAGGGGTAAACCGCTTAATGCGGGCTATTCAAAAAACCTTCAAGGTAAAAGGAGATAAAAATGGCAGAAAAACTTACAAAAGATCAGATAGTAGACGCGATAGCTAACTTAACGGTAATGGAATTAAGCGAGCTTGTTAAGGCGATAGAAGATAAATTTGGAGTAAAAGCCGCTCCCGCTATGGGAGTAGCGGTCGCCGCAGCCCCAGCCGCAGGCGGAGCCCAAGCGGCCGAAGAGAAAACCGAGTTTACCGTAGTCCTTAAAGCCGTTCCGGACGCCACAAAGAAAATCGGAGTCATAAAAGTCGTAAGAGAGCTTACGGGGCTTGGACTTGCCGAATCCAAAGCGCTTGTTGAAGGCGCTCCTAAAGATGTGAAAGCCAATGTAGACAAAAAGACCGCCGATGAAATGAAGAAAAAGCTTGAGGAAGCCGGAGCGCAAGTAGAGTTGAAATAATAGTGTCTTATTATTCTAAATTATTAAACGATATCCTCCTCCGCAAATAGAGGAGGGTATCGTTTTACCAGATTATGTTATATACCGTGCCGTTATCCGATGACTTATTTATAAATAAGGTTAATTTTTTAAAAAAAGAGGTCATATTATGAAAATCTTTAACGAACAGTATAATTTCTCCAAAATAGGAAGGGTTATAGAAATACCGGATTTGCTTGAAATGCAAAAAAAGTCTTTTAAGGATTTTCTTCAAATCGATGTAGACCCAAAAAATAGAGAAATAAAAGGCATACAGGCGGCTTTTGTCGACGTTTTCCCGATAGAATCGGCAAACGGACAGGTAGTTTTGGATTTCGTAAAATATGACTTAGGAAAACCTTCTTATTTAAGCCCGGAGGAAGCGATACTTAGAGACGGTACTTATGCGGCTCCTTTAAAGGCGACTTTTAACCTTATAACTAAAAATAAAAACGGAGAAGTAAAAAAAGCGTTGGAGCAGGAAGTTACTCTTTGCGAAATACCCATAATGACCGATAACGGTTCGTTCGTTTTCAACGGAGCGGAAAGAGTCATAGTCAGCCAGTTGCATCGTTCTCCCGGAATAATATTTGAAGAAGACGAGGAAAAGAAACAATCTACAATGGGTAGGCCTTTGTATTATGGAAGGATAATACCATACAGAGGAGCCTGGATAGAATTTGAGTTCGACCAGGAAAACGTTTTGTGGGCGAGGTTGGATAGAAAGAAAAAAGTTCTGGCTACGGTTTTGTTAAGAGCAAGCGGAATAGAAACAAACGCTGATATGGTAGACCTGTTTTACGATACCGAGGAAGTAAGCGTTTCGGAAAAGGAAAAATTAAACGGCAAATATTTAGCTTCGGATGTCGTGGATGAAAATACCGGCGAGGTTTTGTTTAACTTAGACGATAAATTCGGTAAAAATTTAACTGTTAAAGATATAGAGTTGTTCGAGTCCAAAGGGATAAAAAAAGTTAAAATAATAAAAGGAAATCCCGAAAAAGATAATCCCACAATATTCTATACTTTATTAAAAAATCAGCCCAAGACATCATACGAAGCGAAAAACGAAATATATAAAAAGATGAGAGCCCAGGAGTATGAGCCTCCTAAGGAGTATATAGAAAATTTCTTAAACGAAATATTTTATAAAAGCATAAGAAGATACGATTTTTCTGTTGTCGGAAGGTATAAAGCTCTTAGAAAATTGGGCCCGCTTTATCAGAAATTAAGCGACAAAAACGATAAATATAAAATTCCGGACGAAAAAAACAGGCATCTTGTTGTTGAGGATTTAATAGTTACCATACAGTATCTTTTGAAATTAAATAACGAAGAGGAAAAACAGGAGTTTATAATAGACGGTAAATGGAACTCAAAAATAGCCAAACTGATAGAAAAAAATACCAGAGACTATAACCCCGAAAAGAAGACCTTAACTTACAAATACGAAATAGACGATATAGACCACCTGGGAAATAGAAGAGTAAGGTCGGTTGGAGAGCTTTTGGAAAATCAGATAAGGTTAGGTCTTGTTCAGATGTCGAGATACATAAAGGATAAAATGGCTAAAGCCGAAGGAGCCATGCAGCCTAAAACCATAATAAATTCCGCTCCTCTTGTGGCGATTATAAGAAAATTTTTCGGAACATCTCAGCTTTCTCAGTTTATGGATCAGATAAATCCTTTGGCGGAGATGACCCATAAAAGAAGATTATCGGCCCTTGGTCCAGGCGGTTTAAACAGAAAAAGAGCGGGATTCGAGGTTAGAGACGTTCATTATACCCATTACGGCCGTGTATGTCCCATAGAAACTCCCGAAGGCGCAAACATAGGTCTTATAGTTTCGCTTTCCACATATGCAAAGGTTAACGATTACGGTCTTATAGAAACTCCTTATAGGGTTGTTAAGAAAAAAGAGATAACAGATAAAATAATTTATATGGATGCAAACGCCGAGGACGGAATATTCGTAGGTCAGGCGAATACCCCCATAGAAAAGGATAAAATAGCGGTAGATCAGGTGTATGGAAGGTTGGGTGACGGTTATTTGTACATCTCTTCAGATAAAGTCGAGTATATGGATATATCTCCTCTTCAGGTTTTTTCTGTTTCCGCTTCGTTGATACCGTTTTTGGAAAACGATGATGCCAATAGAGCTTTGATGGGATCTAACATGCAAAGACAGGCGGTTCCTTTGCTTGAGACGGAATCTCCTCTTGTCGCCACCGGAATAGAGCCTTATGTCGCTAAAGATTCCATGGCCTGTATAGTCGCCAGAAGAAGCGGCAAGGTTATTTACGTTTCTTCCAACATAATAGCCGTAAAACCGGATGATTCGAACGATCCCGATATATATCACCTTACAAAGTTTAGAAGGACAAACCAAGATACCTGCATAAATCAAAAACCGATAGTAGTAAGCGGTCAGCATGTTAAAAAGGGTCAGATTATAGCCGACGGCCATTCCACATGCGAAGGGCAGTTGGCTTTAGGTAAAAATATACTCGTGGCTTTTATGAGCTGGGAAGGTTATAACTTTGAGGACGCCATACTCGTTTCCGAAAGGCTTATAGAAGACGACGTTCTTACATCCATATTTATTCAAGAGTATGAAATAGAGGCAAGAGATACCAAATTAGGCCCCGAAGAAATAACCAGAGACATCCCGAATGTAAGCTCCGAAATGCTTTCGCATTTGGATGAGGAAGGGGTGGTTGTCCCTTCGACTATGGTAAAACCGGGAGATATACTCGTGGGGAAAGTTTCGCCTCGCGGCGAGCAGGCGATGACGCCTGAGGAAAGGCTTTTGAAAGTAATATTCGGTAAAAAAGCGGATGAAGTTCAGGACACCTCTTTAAGAGTTCCGCCCGGGGTTTACGGAAAGGTTATAGGAACAAGAGTTTTTGTAAGAAGAGAAAAGCTTACCAAAGAAGAGGAAAAAAGCAGAATAGACCAGCTTAAATCCGAAATGGAAAAGCATATGGAGGTTTTAAGAGAATTTAGAAAAGAGTCTCTTAAAAATGGAGAGAAAAATCAGGAAATAGAAAACTTCTATAAATTGATGGAAAAAAAGATAAAAGATAAATATACCAGAGAAATAGAGCTTGTTAAAAAGACCGGAGATTTGTCCGTAACGGTCAATAAAGTGGTTAAAGTATATATAGCTCTTAAAAGAAGATTGCAAGTCGGAGATAAACTTTCCGGAAGACACGGAAATAAAGGCGTCGTTTCGAAGATTATGAAAAAAGAGGATATGCCTTTTATGCCGGACGGGACTCCCATAGACGTAGTTTTGTCTCCGCTCGGCGTTCCATCGAGAATGAACATAGGACAAATACTCGAAGTGATGTTGGGTTGGGCGGCTTATAATTTGAAAACTCAGATGATATGTCCGGTTTTCGACGGGCCGAAAGAAAAAGATGTGGTAGAGCAGATTAGAAGAGCCAAAGAACATCTTAAATCCAACGGAGTTCCCGAAGCTTATCTTCCGGACGATTATTGCAGAATAACTCTTTACGACGGTAGAACCGGCGAGCCTTTTTCCGAAAAGGTTACCATAGGTTATATGTATATACTTAAGCTTATTCACCTTGTAGAGGATAAGGTACACGCCAGATCAATCGGCCCTTACAGCTTGATTACCAGGCAACCTTTGGGCGGTAAAGCGTTGTTCGGAGGCCAAAGATTTGGAGAAATGGAAGTTTGGGCGCTCGAAGGTTACGGAGCAAGTTATACGCTTCAGGAGATGCTTACCGTAAAATCCGACGATTTTACCGGAAGAAATAAGATATACGAAAGCATAATAAAAGGCGAATTCCCCTCTAACCCCGGCGTTCCCGAGTCGTTTAAAGTTTTAACCAAGGAACTGGAAGGGCTTGGCATAGATGTTCAGCTTATAAAAAATCCGGAAAGAGAAGAGGTTGTTAAGCCTAAAGAAAGAAAGACTTCTAAAAAAACGAAAGCCAAATAATAAGGAGCGAATATGAAAGATAACGAATTAGAAACTTTAAAAGCGAGCAACTTCCTCGGACTTAACAAAAAGAAAACATCAAACGATAAGGCGATGAACTACGACGATTTCGACTGGATTAAAGTGGGACTTGCAAGCCCTACTAAGATAAAGGCCTGGTCTTACGGAGAGGTAAAAAAATCTGAAACGATAAATTATAGAACTTTAAAACCGGAGAAGGACGGACTTTTATGTCAGAGGATATTCGGTCCGATAAAGGATTACGAATGCGAATGCGGAAAATACAGGTTTATAAAATATAAAAACGTCATATGCGATAGATGCGGAGTCGAGGTTACCGAATCCAAGGTCAGAAGAGAAAGAATGGGCCATATAGAGTTGGCCGCTCCGGTTGTTCATATATGGTATTTGAGAAAATCTCCTTCTAAAATAGGGCTTGTTCTGGATATGAAGCCTTCGGACCTTGAGAAGGTTGTTTATTACGCGGCTTATGTCATAACCGAGGATGTCATAGATCCAGTTACAAACAAAGTCGAGTTTAGAAAAGGCGACGTTATACTTGAGGATCAGTTATCGAGCATAAGAAAAAGCCTTCCTAAAGTTAAAGCTAACATAGGCGCCGGAGCCATAAAAGAGCTTTTGGAGTCCGTGGATTTAGAAAAAGAGATAAATAAACTTGTGGAAGATTTAAAGATTCAAAAAAATCCGGAAGAGAAAAATAAAATAGTAAAAAGGCTTCAGGTTCTTGAAAGTTTTTATGAAAACCAGGTAAGGCCCGAGTGGATGATTTTAACCACATTGCCGGTTATCCCGCCGGATTTAAGGCCGTTGGTACAGCTTGACGGCGGAAGATTCGCAAGCTCGGATTTAAACGATCTTTACAGAAGAATAATAAACAGAAACAACAGGTTAAAACATATAGAGGCTTTAAGAGCTCCTCAGGTGATGATATTCAACGAAAAGAGATTGTTGCAGGAAGCCGTAGACGCTTTAATAGAAAACGGAGCCAGAGGAAAATCGGTAACGGCATCCACTGGAAGACCATTAAAATCGCTGTCTGACGTGCTTAAAGGAAAACAAGGAAGATTTAGACAAAATCTTTTGGGGAAAAGAGTTGACTATTCGGGAAGATCCGTTATAGTAATAGGTCCTAATCTGAAGTTAAATCAGTGCGGTCTTCCGAAAGGAATGGCTCTGGAACTTTTTAAACCTTTTGTATTATCGGAACTTGTCAAGAAAGAAAACATAACTTTAAAGGTGGCCAGAAAGAAAATAGAATCTCCGGATAACGAGGTATGGGATATACTTGAAAAGGTAACAAAGAAACATCCTGTTCTGTTAAACAGAGCCCCGACTTTGCACAGAGTTTCAATACAGGCTTTCGAACCTGTATTGATAGAAGGTTTGGCGATACAACTGCATCCATTGGTATGCGCTGCTTTCAACGCTGACTTTGACGGGGACCAGATGGCGGTTCATGTTCCGCTTTCTCCTCAAGCTCAGATGGAAGCGAGAGCTTTGATGATGTCCACCAATAACATACTTTCCCCGGCAAGCGGAAAACCATTAGCCGTTCCTTCTCACGACATGATTTTGGGAGTAAATTACCTTACCAAGGTAAAAAAAGGCGAAAAAGGAAGTGGAAAGCTTTTTGTCGATTTCGATGATGTTATGGCTGCTTATCAAAGAGGTATTTTAGACATTCATGCTCCAATAAAAGTCAGAGGCTTTAACGAATTCGACGAAAAAAATAACGATAAATATGATATAAAAAATTATAAAACATGGGAAGATTACACTACGGTCGGAAGAATAATATTTTTCTCCATACTGCCAGAAGGTGTTAAC
This sequence comes from Elusimicrobium minutum, assembly GCA_020723765.1. Classification (GTDB taxonomy): domain Bacteria; phylum Elusimicrobiota; class Elusimicrobia; order Elusimicrobiales; family UBA9959; genus JAAYVG01. The sequence continues at coordinate 127,403 of DYIF01000005.1, read as the reverse complement.
TTAAAAGATTACAACAAGCCTTTAGGCAAAAAAGAAATAGTGACTCTTGTAGATACTTGTTACAAATCTGATAAAATAGGACCCTATAAAACGGTTCAGTTATTGGATAAACTGGTTGAGCTTGGTTTTCATTACGCCACATTGAGCGGAATATCCATATCCATAGCCGACATGAAAATCCCGGAGCAGAAAAAAGAACTTATAGAAAAAGCGAGTAAAGAGGTTAAAAAGATAGAAGAGCTTTCCAAAGAAGGTATTATTACGGAAGCGGAAAGATACAACCAGGTCATAAACCAATGGACGGATGTTACTGAAAAAGTATCCAAACATCTTTTCGACGAGATGTCAAAGGACGAAAAAACCGATTACGATCCTTCTAAACCGAGGTTTAACAGCGTTTTTATGATGGCGGACTCCGGAGCGAGAGGTTCCAAACAACAGGTAAGACAGCTTTGCGGTATGAGAGGTCTTATGGCCAAACCTCAGAAGAAACTTACCGGAGGTAAAGGCGAAATTATAGAAAACCCGATCATATCCAACTTTAGAGAAGGTCTTACCGTTTTGGAATATTTTATATCCACTCACGGAGGAAGAAAAGGTCTTTCCGACACCGCATTAAAAACCGCGGATGCCGGATATCTTACTAGAAGGCTTGTGGATGTGGCTCATAACGTGGTAGTTACAATGAAAGACTGTCAGACCACAAACGGGATATATGTGGAAGAGATAAGAATAGGAGAGGATGTTATAGAGCCTTTGGAAGATAGAATAGTCGGAAGAGTTGCTCAGGAAGACATAATAGACACCGACGGTGAAGTTATAGTCAAATCCGGAGAGTATATAAATAAGGACGCTGCCAAGAGAATTAAAGAACATCAAATAGAAAGAGTTATGGTTAGAAGCGTTTTAACGTGCGAAGCCGAGGACGGAGTCTGCGCGAAATGTTACGGTAAGAATTTGGCAACGGATAAGGAAGTGGAAATAGGAGAGGCGGTAGGAATAATAGCTGCTCAGTCGATAGGAGAACCGGGAACCCAGCTTACTCTTAGAACATTCCATATAGGCGGAACCGCGGCGGCCGAGGCCAGCAGGTCCGAAATAAAAGCGGAAAGAGACGGAACGCTTGAATTTAAAAATCTGGAAACGATAAAGAACAGAAACGGGGAGCATCTTTGCATATCGAGAAACGCCGTAGCGGTTATAAAATCCAAAGACAAATCGAGCGAGATAAAAATTCCTTACGGCTCAAGAATAGAAATTTTAAACAAAAAAGAAGTTAAGAAAGGGGATATAATAGCGAAGTCGGATCCGCATTCAATGCCTATAATAACCAAAAAATCGGGATATGCGAGATATGCGGATATCGAGGAAGGAAAAACTTTGCATAGGGAAAGAAATAAGGTAACCGGTATAATAGAAAACAGAATAATAGAACATAGAGGTAAAAACCTTATTCCGAGGATAGAAATAATTGAAAATAGTAAAGTCGTAGATTCTTACATACTTCCCGTCAATTGTATAATAACGGTCGACGACGGCGAGCAGGTAGAACAGGGCGATATCATAGCAAAAATGGAAAAAACTTCGATAAAAACGAAAGACATCACCGGAGGTTTGCCGAGAGTCGCCGAGTTGTTCGAGGTAAGAAGGCCCGCAAACGCCGCCGTTATAACCAGAATAGACGGGGTCGTTTCGTTAAAGCAAAACACCAAAGGTCAGGTTGTAGTCGAGGTTAAGAACGAAGAGACCGGCCAGGTGGAAAGTTACGATATACCTTTCGGTAAGCACCTGATGGTTTACGACGGAGATAGAGTCAGCGTCGGCGAATCTTTGACCGATGGGGCGGTAGATATATACGACCTATTACAAGTAAAAGGGACTCAGGAAGTTCAGTCTTATCTTGTAAACGCGATACAGGAAGTTTATAGAAGCCAGGGTGTTTCGATAAACGATAAATATATAGAAATAATAGTAAGACAAATGCTTTCAAATGTTAAGATTACAAACCCCGGAGCTTCTTCTTTCATAGCCGGCGAAATAGTTTCCAAAGCGGTTATAAGAGAGGAAAATAAAAAGCTTAAAGAAAAGGGGCTTGAGGAAGCGAGCTACGAGCCGGTTCTTTTGGGAATAAGCAAAGCTTCCCTTTCAAGCGAGTCTTTTATATCGGCCGCAAGCTTTCAGGAAACCACCAAGGTTTTAACCGAAGCCGCGGTGCTGAATAAATTGGACTATTTGAAAGGTCTTAAAGAAAATGTTATAATAGGTCATTTGGTGCCCTGTGGTACAGGTCTTGCCGCAAGGAACCCGAATTTATTAAAAAACGATAAAAAGGAGGATTAAGAGTTTATCTCTTAATAGATTAAAATGGCTACAGTAAATCAGTTGATAAGATTAGGAAGAACTCAGAAAATAAGGAAGAGCAAATCTCCCGCTTTGGTAGGTTCTCCTCAGAAAAGAGGAGTTTGCACCAGGGTTTATACTACGACGCCGAAAAAACCTAACTCAGCGCTGAGAAAAGTCGCCCGTGTGAAACTTAGCTCCAAGATAGAGGTTACCGCTTATATAGGCGGAGAAGGACATAATCTTCAGGAACACTCTATCGTTTTAGTTAGAGGTGGAAGGGTTAAAGACCTTCCCGGTGTGAGATATCATATAATAAGAGGGGCGCTTGACTGCGCGGGTGTAGAGAATAGAAAACAGGGAAGATCCCTCTACGGCGCCAAAAAAGCCAAACAGCAAGCAAAAAAATAAGGAGTGAAATATGCCGAGAAAAGCTTTAAAACCGAACGAAAGAAGACCTCTTCCGCCGCCGGACAATAAATATAATTCCATACTTGTGGCGAGATTTATAAACAAAATAAATCATAGAGGCCAAAAATCTTTAGCGGAAAAAATAGTTTATACCGCTTTCGATTTGATAAAAGAAAAAACCGGAGAGGATCCGTTAAAAGTTTTCAATCAAGCCATAGAAAACGCAAGACCGTTGCTCGAAGTGAAACCCAGAAGAGTCGGCGGTGCGACTTATCAGGTTCCTGTGGAAGTTCCTAATATGAGAAGCACCAGCCTTGCTATGATATGGATAATAGAAGCGGCAAGAAACAGAGGGTCTAAGAATTTTCACGAAAGGTTAGCCGAAGAAATACTCTCCGCTTATAAAAAGGAAGGCGGAGTTATTAAAAAAAGAGAAGATGTTCATAAGATGGCCGAAGCCAACAGAGCGTTTGCTCATTACAGGTGGTAATCATCTTCTGACAAATCTCGTTTATTAAAAATCATATAAAAAAGGAGAAAAAAAATGGCCGATATTAATTTAGCGAAACTTAGAAACATAGGAATCATAGCTCATATAGACGCCGGTAAAACTACTACGACCGAAAGAATACTTTATTATACCGGAAAGATTCATAAAATCGGAGAGGTCCACGAAGGAGACACGATAACCGACTGGATGCCTCAAGAAAGAGAAAGAGGTATAACCATTACCGCGGCGGCCATTTCTACCGAATGGAAAGGGCATTCCATAAACATAATAGATACCCCAGGACACGTCGACTTTACCGCGGAAGTCGAAAGAAGCTTGAGAGTATTGGACGGTGCGGTTACGGTTTTCGACGGAGTTCAAGGGGTTGAGCCGCAGTCCGAAACGGTTTGGAGACAGGCGGATAGATACAACGTTCCGAGAATCGCTTACGTAAATAAAATGGACAGAACCGGCGCGGATTTTTACATGTCTTATAAATCCATAATAGAAAAATTGGGAGCAAACGCATGGCCCATACAACTTCCGATAGGAAGAGAAGATAAATTTATCGGTCTTGTTGATTTGATATCGATGAAAGCTTATGTCTGGACAGGAGACCAGTTAGGAGCTCATTTCGACGTTACCGATAATATCCCGTCGGATCTGGTCGATGAAGCAAAAGAATACAGAGAAAAGCTTTTAGAAAAAGTTTGCGATTTCGACGAGAAATTAATGGAGAGATATTTAAACGGCGATACCAATTTTACGGAAGAAGAAATAAAATCCGCCATAAGAAAAGGGGTTATATCCTGTAAATTCTTCCCCGTGCTTTGCGGATCTTCTTATAAAAACAAAGGCGTTCAGCCAATGCTTGACGCGGTAGTCTCTTATCTTCCGTCCCCGCTCGATATAGCGGCGGTCAGAGGTAAAGACCCGAATACAGGCGAAGAGTTAAAAAGAGAAACCAACAATAAAGCGCCTTTTTGCGCGTTGATGTTTAAGATTCAGGCGGACCCGTTTGTAGGTAAATTGACTTATGTTAGAGTTTACTCTGGAGTTTTAAGAACGGGAGATTCGGTTTATTTCGTTAAGAAAAGAACTACTGAGAGAATAGGAAGAATGGTCAGAATGTTTGCCGATAAAAGAGAGGAAATAAAAGAAATTCAGGCGGGAGACATAGCCGCGGTTGTCGGTGTTAAAAACGCAAGCGTCGGAGAGACTATGTGCGATCCTTCTGCTCCCATAGAGCTTGAAGGTATGAAATTCCCGGAACCGGTTATATCGATAGCGGTAGAGCCAAAGACCAAAGAAGAGGAAGAAAAATTATCTCTTGCTCTTTCAAGATTGGCGGAGGAAGACCAGACTTTTAGAATAAAGACGGACGAGGAGACGGGCCAGACGATATTATCCGGTATGGGAGAGTTGCACTTAGATATTCTCGTCGATAGGCTTAAAAGAGAGTTTAAAGTCAACGTCAATGTCGGTCAGCCTCAGGTAGCTTATAGAGAATCTATAAAAGGCTCGGTTGAGGAAGAGGGTAAGTTTATAAGGCAATCAGGCGGTAGAGGTCAGTACGGTCATGTATGGCTTAAGATAGAACCGCTTGAGAAGGGAAAAGGTTTTGAGTTTGTAAACGCCATAACTCAGGGAAGAATACCGAAAGAGTATATACCTGCCGTAGAAAAAGGATGCGAGGAAGCTCTTTCAAGCGGAGTTCTTGCCGGATATCCTCTGGTAGATCTTAAGGTTACGCTTTTCGACGGTTCTTTCCATGAGGTAGACTCTTCTGAAATAGCTTTTAAGATTGCGGCCGCAATGGCTTTAAGAAGCGGTTGTAAAAAAGCAAATCCGTATATACTGGAACCTATAATGAAGTTTGAGGTTGTTTGTCCCGACGAAAATATCGGAGACATTATAGGCGACTTAAACTCCAGAAGAGCCAAGATTACCGAGATGGGAAATAGAGGAAACGTCAGGTTTGTAAGAGGCACCGTTCCTCTTTCCGAAATGTTCGGTTATGCCACTACGGTAAGATCGCTTTCTCAGGGAAGAGCTTCTTTTAACTTAGAACCTTCTCATTACGAGGAAGTTCCATCGAACGTATCAAAGACTATAATAGAAAAAAGATCCACTCAGGCTCAGGCGAAGTAATTTGATATGTTCTTTAAAAAAATATATAATCTTATTTTAGCGAGAATTTAGGAGGAATTTATGTCAAAAGCTAAGTTTGAAAGGACGAAACCGCACGTAAACGTAGGAACTATAGGACACGTTGACCACGGTAAGACCACATTAACCGCGGCGATAACGAAGGTATTATCGAAGAAAGGGCGAGCTAAGGAGATGCAGTACGCCGAGATAGCGAAGGGCGGAGTAGTGAGAGACTCCTCAAAGATTTTAACCGTGGCAGTAAGCCATGTTGAGTATGAGACCGATAACAGACACTATGCGCACATAGACTGTCCCGGACACGCCGACTACATAAAGAACATGATAACCGGAGCTGCGCAGATGGACGGAGCGATATTGGTGGTAAGCGCGGCCGACGGGCCGATGCCTCAAACGAGGGAGCATGTATTACTGGCCAGACAAGTGAACGTACCGAACTTAGTGGTATTTTTAAACAAATCGGACTTAGTTGACGACAAGGAACTTTTGGACTTAGTTGAAGTGGAAATAAGGGACTTGTTAAAGAAATACGAATTTGACGGTGACAAGATAACGATAGTAAGAGGGAGCGCGTTAAAGGCATTGGAAGGGGACCAGGGCGAATATGGGGAGCCTGCGATAATGAAGCTGATGGAAGCTTTGGACAAGAACATCCCGGAGCCCAAGAGGGAGACCGACAAACCGTTCTTAATGGCTGTTGAAGACGTATTTTCGATAACCGGAAGAGGAACAGTGGCTACCGGAAGGGTGGAAAGAGGTAAGATAAAAGTAGGGGATGCTGTTGAGATAATCGGATTTGGAAAGACATATCAGTCCGTTGCTACTGGACTTGAAATGTTCAGGAAGCTATTAGATGAAGCGATGGCTGGAGACAACATAGGTATGTTACTAAGAGGGATAGAGAAGGACCAGGTGGAAAGAGGAATGGTTATAGCGGCCCCTAAGAGCGTAACGCCGCATAAGAAATTTAAAGCGGAAGTGTACGTATTGACTAAAGACGAAGGCGGAAGACATACTCCGTTTTTCAAAGGGTACAAACCGCAGTTTTATTTCAGGACGACTGACGTGACCGGTAGTGTTGAATTGAAGCCCGGTGTAGAGATGGTAATGCCCGGGGATCATACCGAGATAAACGTGGAGTTGATAACGCCGATAGCGATGGAGAAGGGATTAAGGTTTGCTATAAGAGAAGGCGGATGCACTATAGGCGCGGGCGTAGTAACGGATATAGTGGAGTAATAATATGAGCGAAAACAATCCAAAACAAATAATGAGAATTAAACTTGAATCTTCGGATAGCGCTTTGTTGGACCAGTCGCTTTCCAAAATAATAGACGCGATTAGAAGAAGCGGGGCCATAGTTTCCGGCCCCGTTTTTTTGCCGAGAAAAATAAGAAAGTATACCGTAAACAGGTCGGTTCATGTGGATAAAAAATCGAGAGAGCAGTTTGAGATAAGAAAGCATGTAAGGCTCATAGATATAATCAATTCCACTTCAAAAACTACCGACGCTTTAAATTCGGTAGATCTTCCGAGCGACGTTAAGGTTCAGTTTAAAATACAAAACGTGTGACCTTTAAGTGGTTTTTTTAAAAAAAATATTATCAAATCTTTTGGAAAATCCCCATAAGGCTATCCTCCGGATGTTTTACATCTTCGGAGTTATAGCCTTTATTTTAATATTCGGCGTTTCCATTCTTATGAGGAGGGTTTTTTCTGACCTTCCTTCGGTTGATAAACTCGCCGAATATACTCCTCTATTGACTACTTTTGTTTACGACATAAACGGAAACGTCATAACGGAATACTCCGTAGAGAGAAGGTCTTTTCTTACTCTGGATAAAATACCCTTGGATTTACAAAACGCCCTTATAGCAATGGAGGATAACGATTTTTTTAAACACTGGGGAATATCGGTAAAAGGTATTTTAAGAGCGGTAGCAAGAGATATACTTCACAGAAAAGTAAAACAGGGCGGGTCTACCATAACCCAGCAGTTATCCAAACTTATATTTTTAAAACCTGAGAGAACAATATCCAGAAAGATAAAAGAAATTTTCATAGCTCTTCAAATAGAAAAAAATTTTTCAAAACAAGAAATTTTACAAATGTATTTTAATCAAATATACTTCGGAGGGGGAGTTTACGGGGTTCAGACCGCCTCTAAAATTTATTTCGGCAAAGACGTCGAAAATCTTACTCTTTCGGAGTCCGCTCTTTTGATAGGAATAATACCGGCGCCGGAGCGATATTCTCCGTTTGTAAATCCGGATCTTGCCAGAAGAAGAAGGAATCTCGTTCTTTTAAGAATGTATGAAGAAAAATACATAACTAAGGAAGAATATCAAAAAGCCAAAGAGGAGCCGCTTCCGGATAAAAAATCGGTTATATATGCGTCCAATGCCCCTTATTTTACCGAGTATATAAGACAGCAGCTTGAACCGAAATACGGCGTAGATATGTTCTGGAAAGGGGGATTGAGAATATATACAACGCTTGATTTAAATATGCAAAAAAAAGCGGAAGAAATATTTGAAAAAAAACTTTCCGAATACGAATCCAAAAATGTTTCCAAAGATTCTCAAAATTCTTCCACCTCCACCTTGCAAGGAGCTTTTATCGCGATGGAATCCAAAACCGGGGCGATAAAAATAATGATAGGCGGAAGGAATTATAAAGAAAGCCAGTTTAATAGAGCCACTCAGGCTAAAAGGCAGGCCGGTTCCACTTTTAAACCTTTCGTATGGTTTTGCGCTTTAATGAACGGTTATACGCCGGCCACAATGATAAACGATTCTCCGATGGTTTTTTATTCCGATTCAAAAATGAACTGGCATTTGATCGAGGATGCCACCGATCAGGCTACGATAAACGAGGCTATAGAACCTTTCCTTGAAAATCCCGAATTTAAAATATGGATGCCTTCCAATTTCGACGGAAAATTCTTGGGGCAAATTACTTTGAGAAAAGCTCTTGAAAAATCTCGAAATCTTTCCTCGGTATATCTCGTAAATAAACTAAGCCCGAATTCCGTAATAGATGTGGCTTATAGAGCCGGAATAAAAAGCAAACTTGAACCCGTTCCTTCTATAGGGCTTGGGACTTCGCTTGTAAGCGTTATGGAGATGACCAGCGCTTTTAATACATTTGCAAACGGAGGAATACAGGTCGATCCTTTTGCCATTTTGAAGGTGACCGATAATAACGGAAAGGTTTTGGAAGAAAATTTTCCCAAGGAAACCGAGGTTTTCAGGCCACAGGAAGTTTATCTTCTTGTAAATATGATGAAAGGTGTGGTTCAGAGAGGTACCGGAAAAGTCGTATCCAGGCTTAAAAGACCGATAGCCGGAAAAACCGGAACTACTCAGGATTCCAAAGATACCTGGTTTATAGGATTTTCGCCCGATATAACCGCTGGCGCATGGATGGGGTATGACGATTTTTCAAAAATTACCATGAGCGACTGGACGGGAGGTTCTACCGTCGCGCCGTGGTGGACGGATATAATGGAAGAGGTTTTGAAAGAATATCCCGTAAGAGATTTTACCGTTCCGGATAAAATAACCTTTGTAAGCATAGACGAGGATAGCGGAAAGATAGCCGGACCAAAATGTAAAAATAAAATAATGGAAGCTTTTATATCCGGCACCGAGCCGACCGAATTTTGCGATATATCTCATTGATATGCCTCCCATTTTAAACAACAAATATCTTTACGAGAGCGTAGTTAAATCTTTAGATTATGCTAAAGAAGAATACGGCATAAGCAAACTTCCCAAAAAAGGTATTATTATTTATCCTTACGAGTTTGGGATTTTAAAAGAGGTTTTAGAAAAATATAAATTTAAATTTGAAAAATTTAAAAGATTTCTTTCGGTTGAAAATAAACTTGCGGTAGGAGTATCTCCCGCTTCAGCTCCAAACGCCGCTGCCTGTGTGGACGAAATGGCGGCTTTGGGATGCGAAAGCGTTATAAATATAGGCGTAGCCGGCTCCTTATCTTTAGAAACGAAAATAGGAGATATAGTTTTGTGCGATAAGGCTTTAAGAGACGAAGGAGTTTCTTATCACTATATAAAACCGAACAAATTCGCATATCCTTCTTTAGATCTTAATTCTTATATAAAAAAAATACTTTATAAAAACGACGTCAAATTTAAAGAAGCTTCTTCCTGGACAACTGACGCTCCTTATAGAGAAACTAATGTCGAGATAAAAAAATATTTTAAAGAAGGAATTTTAACGGTAGAAATGGAAGCCTCGGCGGTTTTTTCCGTAGCCGATTATTATAAAATAAAATCGGCTTCTGTTTTTGTGATAAGCGATATCGTATGCGAAAATAAGTGGTATAGAGATTTTAATTCTAAAAAAGTAAAAGATTCTCTTTATAATATATTTTCGGTTATTTTAAAAGAATATTCCGTATGAGATTTTGTATTTTAATTATAAATTTGTATAATATATGAAAGGTCATTTTTTTCTTAAAATGACATTTTATATATAAGTTCTTTTTAAGGAGAAGATACGTATTGTATTTATGTCTGATAATTCTGAAAAGATAGAAATAGAAGGAATTGTTAAAGAAGCTTTGCCCAACGCCACTTTTAGAGTGGATGTTGGTTCCGGAAAAACTATTTTGGGAGTCGTCTCCGGGAAGATGAGAGTAAATCACATAAGAATACTTCCGGGAGATAAGGTAAGATTGGAGCTTTCCCCTTACGACCTGACCAAAGGCAGAATAGTTTTCAGAGAGAAATAAATATTAAGAGGTGTTTTATGAAAGTAAGAGCGAGCGTAAAAAAAATATGCGAGAAATGCAAAATAGTTAAAAGAAACGGCATAGTCAGAGTTCTTTGCGAAAATCCGAAACACAAACAAAAACAAGGATAAAAGGAGAAAAGTATGGCAAGAATAGTAGGCGTTGATTTACCGAGAGAAAAGAAGGTTATTATAGCGTTAGGCTATATTTACGGGATAGGAAGGTCGCTTGCGAAAAAAATACTGGAAAAAGATCTTGAAGGCAAGATAAATCCCGATAAAAGAGTTAAAGAACTTACCGAAGAAGAGGTAGGTCTTTTAAACGCGGTGATTTCTAAAAATTATAAAGTGGAAGGAGAACTTAGAAGAGAGGTGCAGTCCAATATAAAAAGATATGTCGAAATAGGTTGTTATAGAGGTTATAGACATAGAAGAAGTCTTCCCGTAAGAGGTCAGAGAACGAGAACAAACGGAAGAACCAGAAGAGGAAGAAGAAAAACCGTAGGAGCCGTAACCAAGTCTACGGTTCAAGCAGCTCCGGCTAAAAAATAAATCTTAAGGAGAAGTTATGGAAAAAAAGGGAAATCAAAGAAAAAAACATATTCACGTATCCTCCGGAAGGATGTATATCACTTGCAGTTTTAACAATACCATAATAACGCTTACCGACGATCACGGTAACGTGGTGGCATGGTCGACTTCCGGCTCAAACGGATTTAGAGGAACAAAGAAAGGAACTCCATTTGCCGCTCAGATAACGATGAACAAGGTTCTTGAGAAAGGTCTTTCTTTGGGTCTTAAACAGGTAAACGTTTTCGTTAGCGGTCCCGGACCCGGAAGAGAAACGGCTTTAAGAGCCATAGCTCATAGCGGAGTAAGGATACTTTCGATAAAAGACATTACGCCTATTCCGCATAACGGTTGCAGACCGCCCAAACCGAGAAGAGTATAATTTAAGGAGGATTTAATGAAATACACCGAAGCGGTATGTAAAAAATGCAGAAGCCTTAACGAAAAACTTTTTCTTAAAGGAGATAAATGTTTTTCCAACTGCACGATCGATAGAAGAAAATCGTCGATAAAGCAAAGAAAACTATCCGACTACGGGAAGCACTTAAGAGAAAAGCAAATTTTAAGAGACTCATATCTTATGAGCGAAGCTCAGTTTAGAAGATATTTCTCGATAGCTTCGAAAGCCAAAGGAAGAACCGGAGAAACGATGTTGAAGCTTTTGGAGATGAGGCTTGATAACGTGGTAAGAAGAATAGGGTTTGCCATGTCCATAAAAACCGCAAGACAGATAGTTTCTCACGGAAACATAAAAGTTAACGGAAGAGTAATAAAGGTTCCTTCTTACATAGTTAAAGAGGGCGACGAAATATCTCTTAAAAATCCGGCTCTTTTGGAAAACGTCAATATAAAAAAATCGATGGAAAATACCGATAAAAACGGGCTCAGACCGAATTATATAGTTTATAATCCGGAAACTCAGTCCGCTAAGGTTACGAGAATTCCGGAAAGATCGGAACTAACGACAAAAGTAAACGAACAGTTGATAGTGGAGTTTTACTCTAAATAAGGAGGAGTAGATGTCTAATTTCGTAAAAGATATAATAATACCGAGCAAAGTGGTTTTGGTCGAAGAAAAGCAAAACGAAAACGAACATTACGCCAAGTTTGTTTGCGAGCCTTACGAAAAAGGCTACGGCCATACCATAGGAAATTCTTTAAGAAGGGTTCTCCTTTCGAGCATAGACGGAGCGGCGGTAATAGCCGTTAGAATAAAAGGGGTTACTCACGAATATACCACCATAGAAGGCATAAAAGAAGATGTCTTAACAATAGTAATGAACTTGAAAAAGTTAAGAATTAGAATGGAAGCTTCAGATAGACTTACCCTTCATATATCCGAAAAAGGAAAAAAAGTGGTTAAAGGATCAGATATAAAAACTGTGGCAGGAGTAGAAATAGTTAATAAAGACCTCGAGATAGCAACTCTTGAGAGTGGGGCTAGTTTTGAAGCCGAGATAGAAATATCGAGGGGCGTCGGATATCTTACTTCCGAACAGATGAGAGAAAAAATTACTCTTCCGTCCGATTATATAATGATGGACGCTTTGTTTTCTCCGGTAAAGAAAGTCAATTATAAAGTCGAAAACGCGAGAGTCGGACAGGAAACAGATTACGACAAACTTGTCATAGAAATTTGGACGGACGCCACTATAACTCCCAAAGACGCTTTAGACAGAGCGGGAACTTTATTAAAGTATTCCATCCTTCCGTTTTCCTCGACCGAGACTTCGGATGCCGAGACCGTAGAAGAGCAGGAAGAATCTACCGACCATGAGTTGGAAGAGATTTTAAATCAGTCCGTCGAGATAATAGAATTATCTCAAAGGGCGAGCAATTGTCTTAAAATAGCCAACATAAAAACTATAAGAGAATTGGTTTCCAAGAGCGAAGAGGATTTGTTGGCCGTTAAAAATTTCGGACAGAAATCTCTCGACGAGATAAAAGAAAAATTGGACGAAATGGGATTAAAATTAGGAATGCTTAAATAATCGGAGGATTTTATGATAAAAAGTTACGGAGACAAGAAGCTTTCCAAAACCGGTTCCCATAGGGCTTCTATGTTTAGAAATATGATGACCAGCCTTGTGATGAACGAAAAACTGGTTACAACGAACGCAAAAGCGAAGGAGTTGAGAAGATTCTTCGATACGTTGATAAACGACGCTAAAAAGAATAACTATTCCAGAGTCAGAAGCGGAATAAACGGAAAAGAAGCCTTTGAAAAACTTACAAAAGTTTTGGCTCAAAGGTTTAAAGAAAGAAATTCCGGATACACCTCGCTTATAAACGTAGGGTATAGAAAAGGAGATAATACTCTTCTTACAATGATAAAGCTTGTGGACTGACGATGTTCGATAAAATATTTAACATCTTTTCAAACGATATCGGGATGGACTTAGGAACGGCCAATACCCTTGTTTATCTCAAAGGTAAAGGCATAGTTCTAAGGGAGACTTCCGTTGTCGCCATTGATAAGAACACCAGAAAAGTGCTTGCGGTGGGTAACGAAGCCAAGCAAATGATAGGAAAAACCCCAAATAGTATAGTGGCCGTAAGGCCTTTGAGAAACGGGGTCATAGCCGATTTCGAAGTTACCCATCAGATGATAAAATATTTTATACATAAGGTTAATACTAAAAAAGGTCTTTTAAGACCGAGAATAGTAATCGGGATTCCTTCGGGTATAACGGAGGTAGAAAAAAGAGCCGTTCACGAATCGGCGCAGCAGGCGGGGGCGAGGGAAGTTTATTTGATAGAAGAACCCATGGCCGCCGCGATAGGAGCGGAGTTGCCGATATCCGAACCGAGCGCGAGTATGATATGCGATATAGGCGGTGGAACGACGGAAATAGCCGTAATATCTTTAGGCGGAATAGTCGTAGCAAAATCCACCGACATAGCGGGCGACGAGATGGATGATGTTATAATTCAGTATTTTAGAAGGAAATACAATCTTGTGATAGGAGAATCAACTGCGGAAGAGGTTAAGATTAAAATAGGTTCCGTTTTTCCGTTAAAAGAGGAAGTGACCATGGAAGTTAAAGGCAGGGACCAGTCCAAAGGTTTGCCTAAAACCGTTAACGTCACTTCGGACGAGATAAGACAGGCATTAATGGAACCGATAAATCTGATAGTCGATTCTATAAAACAGGTTTTAGAGGAAACCCCTCCGGAACTAAGCGCGGACCTCGTGGATAGAGGAATGGTTCTGGCAGGCGGAGGATCTCTTCTTAAAGGGTTTTGTGAACTGATAAGACAGGAGACGGAACTCCCGGTTCACAGAGCCGCCGACCCGTTAAGTTGCGTTGCGCTTGGATGCGGAAAATATTTAGAGATACTCGACAACGTGAAAGTATCTTCCGTTCCTTTTTATAAATAAGAGCTCTTTTTAAAGCGGGTATGGAAAGAGACAAGTTTTTTAAATTTTTGTTTTATCTGTATCTTTTCCTATCTTTATCCTTCCTTATATTAAAAATAGATCCGCTAATAAATAACGTAAGAATTTTCGTTTCGTATTTGTTCGATCCTTCTTTTTCGGTCGGAACCATAAATAAGTTTAAAGATATAAATTATAAAATACGCTCGTTATTGGAAACCGAAATGAACAATATAAAACTTCAAGAAGAAAATAGAACGCTTAAAGCCCGTTTAATGGATTTTGAAAGATTGGAAAAGGAAAACTTGGAGCTTAAAGAAATTTTGGATGTTAAAAAAAGGGTCGGGTATCAAGGAAAATTTTCCAAAGTAATATCTACAAATCCCAGAAAACCTTATTCTTTTATATACATAGACAAAGGCAAAAACGACGGAATTGAGTTATATAATCCGGTAGTAAGCTATTTAAATAAAGAGTGGGTTTTGATAGGGCGAATAACCGAGGTTTACGACGATTATTCCAAAGTTATTCTCATAACAAACTCAAATTTTTCTTTCATAGCGGATAGCGGAAAAAGCAGAGGTCTTTTAACGGGAGATTTTTCCAATTCGCTAAATTACAGGTATATAGACGGAGAGGTAAAATTGGGAGACGAGGTCTTTACTTCCAAAGCTTCGATGACTTTTCCGCCTTTTATTAAGATAGGTAAAATTGCCGATGTAGCTTTTAACCCGGATCCTTCTCTTATCTACGCAAAAGTTTCGGTTTTTAATATAAAGGACGTCGATTTGGTCTATGTGATAAATTTTAAGCCTTATAAGGATACGGAACAGGAGATATGATTTTTATTTTTTTTATAAGCATGTTGTTTTTTCACTGGTTTTTTTCTTACGGAGTAAATATATTAAGTATAGGGCCGGATATAATTTTCATATATGTTTTTTGGGCAAATTATTACTTCTCTCCTTGCCTTTCCCTAACATTTTCCTTCTTTTGCGGAATTTACGCCGATTTTTATTATACTCTGCCTTTCGGAACTCACGCGCTTGCATTTTCTCTTATGTCTTTTATTATAAACTCGGTTAGAAAAAACATCGAAATAGATTCGTTTTTGCCGAGAATCGTTAATTTTACTATTTCAAATTATTCGATTGTATTTTTTTTAATCTTTTTAAATTTTATTATGACTCAAAGTTTCGGTTTCGATTTTAGATTAATGGTTCAACCGATTTTAAATATAATATTTTTCGAATTATTCAATAAACTTTTTTTGTTTGTCTTTAAAAGAAGAATAGATTATGTTAGGATATGATAATAAAGATAGCGAAAAACTCGATAAAGTATATAAGGTTTTCTATATAGTTTTGTTTTTTTTTATAATAAAAATAATAAACATACAGATAGTAAATCACTCCTATTATCTGGAATTGTCCGAAAAAAATAGAATTAGAACGGTGGCCAAATTGGGGCCGAGGGGAAATATTATAAGTTCGGACGGTGAAGTATTAGCTAAAAATAAAATATCGTATAGCGTTATGTATTTCCCGAGAGAAAAAATAGACGGCGAGTATATTAAAAATCTTTCAAAGCAAATTTCAAAAATATCTTCGACGGAGTATAACGCCGTTTTAAAATCGATAGAAAAAATACAAAAAGGTTTAAAACCGGCCAAAATAGTGGACGGTTTGAGCGTTAAAACCGCAATGTATCTTTACGAAGTTAAAAACGTATTTCCCGAAATAGAAATAATGGAAGAGAATATAAGATATTATCCTATGAACAATATGCTCAGCCATATTATAGGATATACCGCAAAGATGGATGAAAACGATTGGAAGTATTATTCGGCGAAAGGATACTCTTTCGACGCTTTAGTGGGCAAGACCGGAGTTGAGAAAAAATATGAAGAGTACTTAAAAGGTAAAAACGGCGGGCTTTTTATGGAAGTCGATAACAGGGGAAGGCTTGTAAGAATAATGGGTTTTGAGAAATGGGAAAAGGGAAACGATGTAAAATTAACTATAGATTATTCGGTTCAAAAAGCGGCGGAAGATGCTCTTAATAAACTTCCTTATAAAAGGGGAGCAGCAGTTTGCTTAGATTCAAATACTGGGAAAGTCTTGGCTTATGCGGTAAAACCGGGTTACGATCTTAATTATTTTAGTTCTTACAGAGAAGATAAGAAAAGCGAAAATATAGACGAGTTTAATATCCCCATATCCGGCCTTTATCCACCGGCTTCGACATTTAAGATAATAACTACGATTGCGGCAGTAGAAAGCGGAAAAATAAAAGAAGATACAAAATTTTACTGTCCCGGTTTTTACGATGCGGGAAACAGAGTTTTTAAATGTTGGGAGAAAAAAGGTCATAAAGAGCAAAATTTAATAGACGCGCTTGCCAATTCCTGCGATGTTTATTATTATAACGTAGGTTACGTAATAGGACCTTACGAAATAGAAAACGTAGCAAGAAAATTCAGATTAAACGAAAAAACCGGGATAGACCTTCCCTACGAAAAATCCGGAAAAATATTCGGTCCCAAATCCAGGATGGATTCCAAAGGATACTGGTTTGTTGGGGATACTTTGAATATGGCCATAGGCCAGGGGGAAACCCTTGTAACTCCGATTGGAATGGCTATGGTTATGATGGCTTTATCTAACGGCGGAATTTTTTATAAGCCTTATTATGTGGATAGCATAATAAAATCGGACGGAAAGGTTTTATTAAAAAACGAAAAAGAATTTATGGGCAGAATAGAACTTAAGGAAGAAACTTATGATATTGTGAAAAAAGCGATGAGGAAAGTGGTAACCGACGGGACCGGCAGAATATGCGACATAAAAGGGGTGGATGTTTACGGTAAAACCGGAACGGCTCAAAATCCTCATGGGAAAGATCACGCGTGGTTTGTCGCTTTTGCCGAAAAAGAAGGTAAAAACCCAATAGCTGTAAGCGTTTTGGTCGAACACGGAGAACACGGCTCAAGCGCCGCCGCCCCCGTGGCCAGAGATATTATTAAAGCTTATTATAAAACAAATTCGGATAAAAACGAATCGGTTAACGAGAAAATGATAATAGAATGATTACGGTAGATAAAAAAAGAAAAGTGGATATGTGGTTAATACTTGCGGTTACAATATTAGTTTCCATAGGCACGGTTTCTATATTTTCTTCTATAATGATGTTGGATTTTAAAGAAAGAATAATAAGAACCCATATACTTGCTGTGGCTATAGGAGTGGCGGCTATGATATTTATGTGGATTTTGGATTATCAGGTATTGGAGGAGTATTCAGAAAAAATTTACATTTTTTCTCTTTTCCTTTTGCTTTTAGTGCTTTTTATAGGCGTTGTGGATAAAGGATCGAGGTCATGGTTCAGGCTTCCTTTCTTTTCCGTTCAGCCGAGCGAAATAGCGAGAATCTCTTTGATAATTTTTTTGGCTTCTTATTTTTCGAAAAACAAAAACGTATTAAAAGATTTTTACGGCATAATAAAGGTTTTTTTGATGATACTTCCGTTTTTTATACTTATGATGAAACAACCGGATTTCTCAGGGATTTTAATAACGTTTTTTCCTCTTGCCGTTATGTTTATCGTAGCCGGCGTTAATATGAGTTATTTATATATGTTTTTGTTTTACATATTCGTGGTTTTAATAATCCCTATGGTGGGAGTGGTAGTAAACCTTTATCCCTCTTATCTTAATAATCCGGTAATCGAATTTTTATACGAGATATCTTATTTCAATATCAATATGCTATTGTTCGGAGTGGGACTCGGAGTATTCTTGTTTTTATTGTGGAAGATAATTCATAAACTAAATCCGGTCGTAGAATATTCGTATTTTATATTGATATATGCGATAATAGTTTCGGGATATTTTTCCGGGGTGTTTGTTAAAAATCAGATAAAAGATTATCAGTATAAAAGAATAGAGAGCTTTATAAATCCCGGTTCCGACCCAAAAGGGGCCGGTTATAACATAATACAGGCGAGAGTCGCTCTGGGATCCGGGGGCGTAAAAGGAAAAGGTCTTTTTTCCGGAACGCAGTCGAGGTTAGGTTTTGTCCCCGAACGTCATACCGACTTCATATTTTCGGTCGTAGGAGAAGAGATGGGAATTTTCGGAGTATTTTTGTTGTTTTGGGCTTATGCGGTGATAATAAATAGAATTAAAAAAATAGCGATTCTTTCAAGAACCTCTTTCGGTTATTTTTTAAGCGCCGGGTTTGCCGGACTATTTATGGGATATTTTTTCGTTAATATAGGAATGATACTCGGTTTTTTCCCGGTCGCCGGAGTGCCTTTAGCTTTTGTTTCCTACGGCGGCACAAACATGGTCGCTTCTTTTATAATAATCGGAATACTTCAATCCATATACACAAGGAGACTTTTGATAGCATGATAAGATATAGGTTTATTTTTTCTAAAAGCGCGGATTGCCCTATAACAAGCTTTTTAAAACAAATAGAATATTTTAGAGATTTTTTCGTCTCCAATTTCGATTTGCATAACGGAAAGAAAACCAAATTTTCTTTCGGGCCGGCTCTGCCCTTCGGGTATGAAAGCGAGTGCGAGTATGTGGATGTATTATTAAAAAATAGGATGAAAGAAGAAGAAGTTAAAACGATAATAGATAAAAATATTGGATTTGGTTATTCGTTGTTATCTTTTAAGACGATACCGGTTCATTTCCCTTCCGTAGAGTCGGTAACCGACGCCATAGAATACGAGATTTATCCTGAAGAAAAAATCGATGCGGATTTGATTTTAAAATCCGAGTATTTTGAAAAAAAACAGATTTTAAATTTTACGCAAGAAAAAGATATTTTAAGAGTTGTTTTGAAAAAGGAGCTTAGCTTAAAAACTATGATTGAAAAATTGATGAAAGACGTAAAATTTAAAAAAATAGTCAGGAAAAAACTCTACTGGCAGGATTTGTCTGGAGTTTTTAAAATAATTTAACCCTTTTTTAGGGAAAAGGAGAGATTATGAGCGAAAACAACGATATAAGAGAAATATACGCGAATAGGTCTTTCGAAGAGGTAAGGATAGCGGTTTTAGAAAACTCAAAGCTGTCCGATTTGTTCTGGGAGAGAAACAACAACGTAAGCCTTGTGGGAAATATATATAAAGGGGTTGTCGAAAATGTTTTGCCCGGAATATCCAGCGCTTTTATAAATATAGGTTTCGATAAAAACGCGTATATCTATATTTCCGACGTAATAGGAGACTCGAGAGGGGGAATAGACAAAGTGTTAAGAAAGGATCAGGAGGTTATGGTCCAGATAATAAAAGACGCGATAAGCACAAAAGGAATGAAGGTTACCATGGATATATCTTTGCCAGGAAGATACATAGTTTTAACTCCTTATCAAGAGCATGTCGGAGTTTCCAAAAATATAGATAATCACGAAGAAAGAGAAAGGTTATCGAAGATAATAAATTCGGTGGTGGAAAGCTCAAAGAAATACGGGTGCGTGGTCAGAACGGAAGCCGAAGGGATAAGCGAAGAGGAAATAAGAAAAGAGTATAAGTATTTGATAAGGCTGTGGGAAAGCATATTAAAAAAATACGAAACGAACAAAGCTCCTTGTCTTTTATACAAAGATATGGATATAACTCTTCAGGTTGCCAGAGACTTATTATCCAAAGATGTTTCCATATACATGTTAGACAATAAAGAAGACTATTATAACGTTTTGGATTTCGTGACAAAAACTTCTCCGGAGTTTAAGGATAAGATTAAATTTTACGACGGCAAAACTCCCATATTCAAGGCTTTTAACATAGAGCAGGAGATAGATGAGCTTAGAAAGGTAAAGGTTGAGCTTCCGAGCGGCGGAAGCATAATAATACAGGAAGCCGAATCTTTATGCGCAATAGACGTAAATACCGGCAGATACACCGGTTCCAAATCTCAGGAAGATACCGTTACTCAAACCAACATAGAAGCGGCTTATGAGATAGCGAGGCAGTTAAGACTTAGAAATATAGGCGGTATAATAGTGATAGATTTTATAGATATGAAAAAAGCGTCCAACAGGCACAAGGTTATGAAAGCTTTAGAGGATGCGGTAAGCAAAGACAGAGCGAAGATAAAAATACTTCCGATAACGAGATTAGGTCTTATAGAAATGACCAGGGAAAGAAGAAGAGAAAGCACGTTTAATATGATAAGCGAAGAGTGCCCTCAGTGCCAGGGATCCGGAAGAGTTTTATCCATAGAAAGCATAAGAATAAAAATACAGAGAGATATACTGAATCTTACGATGGGAAGACCCGGCGGCAATCTGAGGGTGGTCGTTCATCCTCATGTTATGGACGGGCTTAAATCTAAAATTTATTTGATAGAAAAAAACGTCCACAGAAGCGTAAAGATCGTTTCGGATCCTCAGCTTGTCTGGGAAGATTATAGAATAATTATAGAGTGATATAAATGCTAAAATTTATATTGTGAACTCGTTTTAACGGAGTCGTTATGAAGAAAATATTTTCTGTTTTGTCTGTTTTTCTGTTTTCGATTTCTTTATATTGCGGGGTTGGAAAATATAAGGTATTTAAAAAAGATAAATATATAGGCGCAATTAATTATTACGAGGTTAATGAAAAAATATATTTTGATTTGAACGATGCCGTAAAGATTCTAAACGCTAGAAAAGACGTTTATTCCGTTTCTTCCAGGGTAATAATATATTTAAACGGAAAAAAATTAAACATATCGAAAGATAGCGTTAATTACGATAATCTTGAAAGTATAAACGTTTCAAAACCCGTTATCATAAGAGCGAGCAGATATTTCGTATTGTCGGATATATTTATAAATCCTCTTTTCTCAAAAGTATTTGAGATTAAAGTGGATCTGGATAACAAAAGTAAGATAATGGGCATATACGAAGACATAAACGTTACGGGAATAAAATTCTTTTCTTATATCGAAAAAACAAGAGTCGTAATTTATATGTCGAAAGAATTGAAATACAATACCGATGTTGTTGGTAGAAGCGTTATTTTAACCGTTTTTGAAGGCTCTTACATAACTCAAAATGAAAATTTAAACGTTTCCGACGGGAACATAAAAGACATAAACGTGTCTCAAGATAAAAAAACTTTGAAAGTCGCCATAAATATGGGAGAAAACTACGGAAGCTACGATATTTTTACGCTTAAAGATCCGGACAGAATAGTGATAGACATAAAACCGAAGGTCGAAGCGGAAGAAAACAGAATAGGCAAAGTAATAGAGCCGACATCTTCAGCTTCTCAGTCCAGCGCCACTTTTGTTCTTCCGGATAAGATTAAAAAAAACTATGATAAAAAAGTAATAGTGATAGACGCGGGACACGGCGGAAAAGACCCCGGAGGGAGAGTTTTATTCGGCAAAAAAGAAAAGCAGATAAATTTAGAGATAGCCAAAAAAGTCTACGAGTTGTTTAAGAAGGATCCCAATTTCGAGCCGGTTCTCACAAGAGATTCGGACGAATTTATTCCGCTTTATGAAAGAAGCAAAAAAGCAAACGACCTGAAATGCGACATATTCGTTTCCATACACTCAAACGCTCATAAAAACAAAAACGAAAACGGCTACGAAATTTATTTTCTTTCCGAAAAAGCGACCGATCCGTGGGCAAGCGATGTGGCGGATTACGAAAACGCTTCCGTGGAGTATGAAGATAAGGTTTTCGACTATACCGGCGCGGCTTTGGTGCTTCATTCTCTGGCGAGAAACGAGTATATAAACGAAGGAAGCAAAATAGCGGCTTATATAACAAAAGAAATATCCAAGAATACTCCTTTTGCCAACAGAGGAATAAAACAGGCGGCTTTTTATGTTTTAAGAGGCACTTACTGTCCAGGAGTTTTGGTGGAAGTCGGTTTTATGACAAATAAAAAGGATAAAGCCAATCTGGACAACTCTTCCGTACAGGAGAAAGTGGCTCGTTCTATATATAAGGGAATAGCGGAGTATGAAAAACAGCATAAATGAATCTCCTATAGGAATATTCGATTCTGGCCTTGGAGGATTGACCGTATACAGGGAGATACGAAAGATACTTCCAAACGAAGATATAGTATACTTCGGAGATACCATGAGAGTTCCTTACGGCAATAAGTCTCCGGATAATATAAGAACTTTCGCCAAAGAAATATCTATTTTCTTAAAAGGTCTGGGGGTTAAAACCATAGTGGTCGCTTGCAATACCGTTTCCTCCATAGCTCTGGATGTGGTAAGGAAATTCGGGGTGGACACGGTATTCGGGGTGATAGAGCCAGGAGTAAAGTTTGCTCTAAAGCGGACCAGAACCGGGAAGATAATAGTAATAGGCACCAGAGCCACTGTTAACAGCCACGCTTATAAAACCAAAATAATGGAAGAAAATAGTAAAATAAAAGTCGTAGAAAAGGCCTGTCCTCTTTTTGTCCCTATAGTCGAAGAAAATTTCATACGCCACAAATCCGCCGGATTAATAGTCGAAGAATATCTCGGAGAGTTTAAAAATACCGATTACGATTCAATAATACTGGGTTGCACCCATTATCCTTTATTGAAAAATGTCATTAAAAAAGCGCTTCCTAAAATAAACATAATAGATTCTTCAAAGGCCTGCGCTTATTTCGTAAAGGATTTCCTTTATAAAAAAAATATGCTTTCGGATAAAAGGAAAGAAGGAAGCACCGAATTTTACGTAAGCGATATGCCTCAGAACTTTAAAGAATTGGCTTATAGATTAGCCGGCGTTAAAATATGTAAAATAAATATTAAGAGGTTTTAAGGAGGATATATGAAATATTCGATCGTTTTTTTGTTTATGGCTTTGTTTGTTTCGGTTTCTTTTTCTCAAACCAAAACCGGTTCCAAGGTTCAAACTCAAAAAGATACTAAACAAAACGTAACCATATCTACTCAAACTCAAAGCGCAAATATCGCAGATTATAAAAATCCGAAATCTGAATTGGAAAAAAATCAAAAACAAGAACAGACTGAAGATTATTCCCAGTCTGAGGTTTTAGTGGATAAAATGAATTTCGATACGGAAAGTGCGGGTTATTCTTATGGGGAAGAAAATCAAGATACCATAGACCCGGACGCTCTCCCTTATTCTTACGGCGTTATAAAAGGGGTTATTAACTCGGAAGGCAAAAATATACTTGTTTTGGAGAGCGACGATGGAACCATAAATTTTATATATGTTTATAACGATAGGGGTAAAATGAAATGGAAGATTTACGGAAAGATTAAAAGAAGTTATTAATTTTGATTTTTACGGAGGTTTTATGAAAAGAAAAGATTTGATAAGACATTTAAATAAAGAGGGTTGCGTTTTAGTAAGAGAAGGGGGAAAGTATTCCGTTTTTATGAATCCGACAAATAAAAAAGAAGTTCCCGTTACCAGGCATAACGAAATAGCCGATTTTGCGGCTAAAAAAATTTGCAAAGAGTTAGGTATAAATCCGCCCAATTAAAATGTTTCGAATAGTTTCGTTTTTTTTCTTTTTTGCTTTTTGCTCCTGTTCTACCCTCAACATAGACGTGATTCAAAGCGGTCCTTATTTCCCGCCTAAAAAAGACAAAGATATAAAGCTTTATACCGACAAAAACGGGGTCGAGTACCCTTTCGGGGCCGTAGCCATACTTCACAGCGATAAATTCGATTGTTCCGTTAAAAAACAAAAACAGATAATATCTTTAGCTAAAAAGAAAGCCGCGGAAACCGGCGCAAACGGCATAATATATTATTTCGATTTCGGAGAAAAAGATCCTTACGCTTTGCCCGAAGAAAAATGTTATTTTTCGGGCCTTGCCATAAAATACATAGACGAGGAAGCTAAAAAATACCTTGTTGAGACCAAATAGTTTCGGTTTATATTTTATAAATAAATTATATATAATTATAATATGCGGTCATATAAGGGAGGTTTAATATGAAATTGGAAATAAAAAAATTAGATATATCTTCCATAGTTTTTTCGGGCTTTACCATAGCTCTTTTCTTCGTTTCTTTGATAGTGGCAATAATAGCCATATTCGTAACCCCGAATCCCATATGGCTTGGAGAGCCCTTCAAAGCGAAGTTTATAGGATGTTTTTTTTATACTTTTACGTTTTTCTTAATAACATTGGCTTATCTTTCTTTTCTCGTTTTTATATATAACTTTTTCATAGGGGTGATAGGAATGAGCGGATTAAAAATAGAGGTAGAGGAATCCGCCGAAAAATAATTCGGAGTTAGAAATGATTAAAATTAATATATTGTTTGTCGCCAAGGATTTCATTAAATCGTCATTGCTTATAGAGATGCTAAAAAGACAGGGTTATTCCGTTATAACATCGACAAGAGCCAAAGATTCCATGGCTATAATGGAGGATAGAAAAATAGATTTGCTTATAGTTTCGCAGGAACTTGCCGATTCTAACGGCTTAATCTTTTTAAAACAAATCCGAAACTCCCAATATAAAAATATGCCGGTAATAGCCATGGTCGATTCTTTTAACGAGGTCCTTGAAACGATTCCAAGAGAACTTTCATCGGATCTGAATTTGTCATTCGGTTCGGCCCCTAAAGGCAAAACTCAAAGTCCTTCGATAACTTATAAGCTTGCTTTTTTTCAGTTGGGGGCGGATGAGTGCTTAAGCTACGACCAGGATCTTCACGAAAGCGTAGCCAGGATAAAAGCGGTAATAAGAAGAGTGGTTCCAAACGAACCGGAAGAAATAATAAAAGCCAACGAAATAGAACTGGATATGGCCAGTTACACCGTTAAAATAGGCGGGAAAGAGGTTAAGGTCACGGCCAAAGAGTTCGACCTTTTATATGTCTTTTTAAGCTCTCCCAATAGAGTTTTATCAAGACCGTATCTTCTTGAAAGAATATGGGGTTTTAATTATTTCGGTTCGCCCAGAACCGTGGACGTTCATATAAGAAGATTAAGAGCGAAAATGGGGAAAGCCGCCAAGTATATTCATACGGTTTCCTGCGTGGGTTATAAGTTTATTCCTTAATCGGAGGGAAAATGGAGAGAAAGATTTTAATAGTGGATGACGATTCCAATTTAAGGGAAAGTTTGAGCGAAACGCTTGAGCTTTTCGGATTTTCTTGCATAGAAGCGAAAAACGCCAAAGAGGGATTTGAACTCGCCAAAAAAAATAACCCGGATGTGGTTATAATGGATATACAGCTTCCGGATTCCATAGGATTTCAGCTTTGCCAGGAAATAAGAAAGATATCCAAAGACGCGGTTATAATAATGATGAGCGGAAGATTTTTATCCTCCGACGAAAAAACTCAAGGTTTTACTTTAGGGGCTGACGAGTATCTTACCAAACCCTTCGACATACAGGAACTTTCCATAAGAATAAAACAACTTTTGTCTAGAAAGGGGAAAAACTGATATTTTTAATATGAATTTTAAAGGAGTTTTTATGAAAAAATTAAAAATCTTCATCTTTGCTTTTTTTGCGTCTTTTTATTGCTTTGCTCAGTCTCCGCAACAAACGAAAGAAATAAAAGTGGAAATGTATTTCGAACCATTCGATACCCAGGGGTGGCAGAGCTATCTTAACTTCGATCTTGTAAGAAAAAAGGTTAAAAGCGTAAGATTAAGCGTTTATCCTTTGATAAATAAAAATCAGGAAGGGAAGTATTTTAGCTCGAGAGGCGAAATAGAAACGACCGAAGTCGCCAGAATCGAAGCGATAATCTCGAAAAATCCCGATAAGCTAAACGATTATTTGATAGCTCGTTCGCTTAATATGTACCCCGACGGCTGGAAAGAATCTCTTATATACGCCGGTATAAATCCCGTAGAGTTTGACGATTATGTGCAAAAAAACAAAGAAGCGCTTCTGGCTAAAGCTTATAAAAGAGCGTCGGATAAAAAAATAAGCGGGATGTCCGTTTTTATAAACTCCAACCCTTATTCCGGTTCCGTTAAAATAACGGACGTAATGGAAAGCGTAAATAATTATTTATCCGGCGATAAAAAAATAAATCTTTATAAAAGCGAAATGTCGTCTATTAAAGGGCCTAAGTTTAAGATAGTTTACGACGATGTGACAAAGGATTGGGTAGACCAGAATATAACCGAAACATTTAAGAGATTGTTTTCTTCGTTAGATGTGGAAAAAATAGAGCTATCGAAATTGGGCGAGAAAGAAAAAGAAAAATTAAAAATGCTTCCCGCATATATGATAGAAAAAACATCGGAAGTGAAAGAGATGCTCTCCGGGGCCATAGAGCAAAACGCTTTCGATAATCTTGAAAATTATTACGTCTATTACAATCAAAATTCCAAAGTTTTAATGTTGAATAAAAAAAGCGAAAAGAAAAAATTAGAGATGTTTGTAATGTCTCAATGTCCTTTCGGAGTTATGGCGGAAAATTCCGTTATAAATGCGGTTGAAAACTCAAAGATTTCTAAAGACGTTAAACTGGAAATTCATTATATAGGAGACGTTTTTAAAGATCCGGACGGAAATATGAAGTTTCATTCACTCCATGGAGACGAGGAGTGGAAGGAAAACGCAAGGCAGATTCTTATAAAAAAGATTTATCCTGAAAAATACTTCGCTTATCTTAAAGAAAGAAATAAAAATTATTCTTCGCCCGAGTGGAAGGAAGCGGCCAAAAAAGCCGGGGTTAATCCGGAGGTAGTGGAAAAAAGATTCGATGAGGCGAAAGAGCTTTTAGCAGAAGATTTTAAATATGTAAATTCTTTAAATATAAACGTTTCTCCCACTTTTATAGTGGACGGGAATATTTTGGTTGTGGGGCTTTCTCAGCTTAAGTCTTTTGAGGATTATAAGGATATTGAAATGTCGCAGACCGGAAACCAGGGCGGATGCGGAAAATAATTTTAATAAGTATAAAATAATTATTTAACATAAATTTTTTAAAATATTTTTATGACGAGAAAAAAAAGAGGAAAGCTTTTTTATAAACTGCTTTTTATATTTCTTGTGGTTTCGTTGCTGCCTTTAGGCATAGTCAGCTATTACCTGGTCAATTTGACTCAAACTACTCTGAATAAATCCATAATAAGAGACCAGGAAGCGTTGGCGTTGGCTTTTGCCGATACGGTTACAAACTACGTCATTTCATTTAGAAACATACTTTACGATTCGGCTCACTTAGAAGATTTTTATTCGATGAACACGGAAAAGGTGAAGGCTTTGGTAAACAATATGATGCAGATACATTCCGCGTTTCTCGAGATGTCGGTATTAAACCCTTTGGGCCAGGAAGTAATAAGAGTGGTAAGATACGGTGATGATTCTGGACTCAGGGATTTTTTAAATTCTTCCGTTTATCAAAAAACCATAAAATCCGGCGAGTTTATAGGCGGTTTTGAAAGATATAAAGGAAGATACCCTGCTATTACAATAGCCGTAAGCATAGTAAACCCAAAAAATCCCAACTATTCCAGCGGAATACTTATGGCGAAACTAAGTCTGGCCACTCTTTCCGGACTATTAAAGGCGAGTTTCCCGGATGCCAATCACACAAGAGTTGCCGTAATAGACGTAAACGGATTTATAGTGGCTCATTCTGTCCCCGAGGAGGCGGAAAAGCCCAACGCAAAATTGAACGACGAAATACTTAAAATACTTTTGGGAAACGACGCCAAAAGCGGGGGCGGGGAGATAATACTTCAGACTGGCGAAAGAGTTTTGGGCGCTTTTAGCACCGTTTCGGAATTAGATTGGATTATATATATAGAGCGTTCCATAAACGTCGCTTATCAGGCTTCTCAGGATATGCTTTCAAAGACGTGGAAGGTTATGATATTCGTAACGGTTTTCGTTTTGTTTTTGGGTTATGCGGTTTCGGTGGTAATAACTCAACCCATACAGGCGTTAAGAGAGGCCGCCGCCAAAATAGCGGAGGGGAACTTCGATTTCGAGCCGGATCTTATAATTCCAAACGACGAGATAGGGGAGCTTGCCCATACATTTCTTGAAATGAGCGAATCGCTTAAAATAAAAACTTCCGAAATATTATTGGCCAAAGAACAGCTTGAAAAACTTAATAGAACCCTCGAAAATAGAGTTGAAGCGAGAACCAGGGAATTGAAATCCGCTCAGGAAGAGTTGATTAAAAAAGAAAGACTTGCGGCTATGGGACAGATGGCTTCTGTGGTAAGTCATGAGATAAGAAATCCTTTAGCGGTTATGAATAATTCCATATATTTTATAAAAACCAAATTGGGCGCTCAGGCGGACGCAAAAATTTCAAAACACATATCTATAATAGAATCCGAGATAAGACAGGCTAACGGTATAATAGACGAGATACTTAGTTTCGCAAGAACCAGAGAATTAAAACCGAAGCTTACTCATTTAAATTCTTATTTAGAGGACCTTGTTTCCACCTATCCTTTCCCGCAACATATAGAACTTGAAAAAAAATTTTATCCTTCTCAGATTAACGTTAACATAGACCAGGACGAGATGAACCAGGTGATAAGAAATCTTATAAAAAACGCGATAGAGGTAATGCCGGAAAGAGGAAAAATAATAATAAGAACGGATGTTACGACGGAAAATATGGCTAAAATAGAAATAGAAGATACCGGCCCCGGAATACCGAAGGACGTTTTAGAAAAATTGTTTACTCCTTTTTTCACGACAAAAGCGAGAGGCACCGGGCTTGGGCTTGCCGTCGTTAAGAAGGTCATAGAAAGGCATAAGGGGAAAGTGGAAATAATAAGCGAGGTCGGGAAGGGAACATGTTTTAAACTTTATCTTCCGATTTCAAACGAGTTGTTACAACAGCAGAATGTTTAAGTTATCTTTTGATTTGTTTTAAAATCGAAACCAAAAAATTTATTTTAAAGAAGTTTTCCACTTCTTCGGTCATTTCCGCCGCTTTTTCCAGGCTATCGCTAACGCATACAAGTCCGTGATTTCTAAGCACCAGAACATTCGAGTCTTTTAATTTTTCCGCCGCTTTTTGAGCAAGTTCTTGTGTTCCGGGGGTTATAAAAGGACAAAATTCGAGTTTTCCTACTGCCATTTTAAATTCTACGGTAATATCGTAATCCGGCTTTAATCCCGTTATGGAATAGGCTAAGGTATAAGGGGGGTGAGTGTGTATTATGGCTTTTACGTCTTTTCTTTTGGAGTATATATGCGTGTGAAGCATATACTCGGAAGACTGTTTGGGACCTTTCATTAGATGGCCGTTTATCGTTATTTGAGATATATCGGTCGGCTTCAATTCTTCTTTGTTTATTCCGCTCGGCGTTATAAATATCGTATCCTTTTTTATTACGCTTAAATTTCCGCTGGTTCCGGGAAGTATATTTAAATTTTTTAATTTTTTACAAATCTTAATTAATTTTTTCTTTATTTCAAAATCGTTCATCTCTTTTCCCCTATGTTTTTTATTATTTTTTTTACGGCGAAAGCTCTGTTAAAAGTAAAAAAATGTATTCCTTCCGCCCCGTTTTTTAAAAGTTCCAAAATTTGTTCGGTCGAAAAATCTATGCTGTATTTGATAAAATCTTTATTGTTAAGTTTCATATTAAGTATCTTTGAAAGTTTTTTGGGTATTTTTATTTTTCCAGTTTTTTTAAGTATATTCTCAATCATTTGAGGAGTGGTTACGGCCATTATTCCGCAGAGTATGGGCATTTCCGTTTCTTTTTTCGCCCTGTCTCTAAACTTTAGAAAAACATTATTGTCGAAGAATATTTGGGTTATCGCAAATTCCGCTCCCAGTTCCCTTTTCATTTTAAGGTAATAAAATTCCTCGGGTAACGATCCGTCGGGATGTCCTTCTGGATGGACGGCTACGGCTAAGGAAAATTTTTCTTTCGGTATTTTGATTAAAAGATCCGTCGAATGTTTAAACTCGTCGGATGTTTTTGAAAAATTTTTTTTGTCTCCTCTTAATGCGAGTATGTTTCTTATGCCGTTTTCTTCTATGGCATCCAATGAATTTTTTATTTCTTTGGAAGTGTTATTTATGCAGGTAAGATGAACCATCGGATTTAGCTTCAACTTTTCTTTTAAAAACTTGGATAAAGCGATGTGTTTCATCTTGGCGGATATTTGAGAGTCTGTAACCGAAACAAAATCCGGATTGTATATTTTTAGATCTTTGACGGTTTCTATAAAAAGCTCAAACTCTTCTTCCCCTTTGGGCGGGAAAAACTCGAAAGACAAAGTCTTTTTGTTTTTGAGTATCTCTATTATTTTCATTTAGGAAGGCCGATTCTGGACGGCGGCCAGTAGATAAACAAAGGAGTGCCTTTTATTTCCTTTTCCGGAACCGGACCCCAGTATCTCGAGTCGCAGGATCTGTCTCTATTGTCTCCTAAAACGAAATAAGAATTTGGCGGAACTATTATCGGTCCGAAGTTGTCTCTTACATAATCTGAAAAATATTTCCCGCTTTGCCTTTTTTCCCATATTTCCTGAACTATTTTTTGTTCGACCTTGTCGGTCAGTTCGGGCATTCTTTTGCCGTCCAGATATTGAGCGTATTTTTCTACTCCTATAGCCACCCCGTTTATGAAAGGTATCCCGTTTCTCATCTCTATTTTTTCGCCCGGAAGACCTATTACTCTTTTTACAAAGTCCTTCCCGTATTGTTTGCCTCCGCAGTGAAACTCGTCCGGATCGTCGCTTGGGAACCTAAAAACAACTATGTCTCCCCTTTTCACCTCTTTAATTTTCAAAACCTTTTTTTGAGTAAAAGGTATTCTTATGCCGTAGATAAATTTGTTTACGAAAAGGTGGTCTCCTTCTATTAATGTATTTCTCATAGAGCCGCTCGGTATTTTAAAAGCTTGAAGGAAGCAATACATTACTATCGAAGCTAAAACAAAAGCGGTAAAAAAAGTATCTCCCCATTCGCGGTCGGTTTTTATGAATTTAGGAAGTTTTGTTTTTTCGTCGATTTTCGCGTCGGGGACGAAAAACGGCGTTTTGGGATAAAACCATCCGATTACCGCAAACAACATGGCAAACATAAATTGTTTTAAAGTTATAAACGATGCGGTTACTATTTCTCCGAACCTATTGTCTATTATTACCATTAAAAGAAATCCCACTATAAATCCGGCCATGGCGAGAAATACTCTGTGCCATAAAACCGCAAAACTTAGAGTATCGAATTTTTTCTTGTCTTTAAAATGTTCCGTAAAAAAAAGATATATTCCCGAGATTATTCCGACGACAAAAAGCTTTTCTTCCATAATAAACTCCTTAATAATATGATACCAAATTAGATGGGGCTATTATTAATCGATGTCGAAAGGTTTTCTTTATTGGAAGAAATAAATATTTAAAAGAAAATTAAAAGTGGCTTCTCCCGAAGTAAAGGGTTTGTCCAATTTTTTTATATTATAATTTATAAATTCTTTTTTGTTTTCCTTTAAAAACTGTTTATAATCTTCAAGTTTTTTAATAGCCGAATTCTCGTCTACGGCCAGTTTTGATACAAACCCCAATTCTTTGCCGATATAAAGCATAGAAAAGCTTGAATCTTTTTTTATTATTTTTACGGAATTTTCCAGAAGTTCAAAATCTATGTCCTCGCCTTTTTTAAGTTGTCTTAATCTCATTTCTTTTTCCTGAAAATCTTTTACTTCCGTAAGATAGTAAATCATAAAAGTCGGTCTTAAAAAATCGGTTTTGACTATATATTTTGCCACCACTTTCATATTGTTTTCTTCCAGTTTTGAAACCACCTCGTCCATAAGTTTTATTATCTCTTTGTCGTCTTTCGCGTTATAATTAAGCTGGTCTCCGATAAATCTTCTTATCCCCATTTCGTTATGAGCAAGATAGGTTATAATTGCCATTTCTCCTTCTCTTTTTATCTCAGATATTTTAAATCCATTATCCTTTAATATTTTAGTATACATTTCAACGAACTCTTTATACTGATTGTCGTCTTTTACGTAACCGAATAATATTTTTTTGCTCGCGTTGGCTATAAGATGTGGTTTAGAAATCTCGGCTATACCATAATTGTTCGATAGAGTTTTAGGTGAAACGTTTGTTTCTGGCATAGAAATATTAGACTTTATATTCTCAAATTCTTTCTTATTTATAAACTCAAGCGAATATGCATTTAAAAAAGAAAACAAAACAACACTTATCATTAATTTCATACTATCCCTCCGTGTTAATATTTCCACAATTAATATTTTAACATAAAAGGATTAAGAGATAAAGAATCTTTTGTCCCACAAAAAAGGGTACTTTAGTCCTAATTTTATTTTTTGAGTTAATTTAAGAAATTTTTAATTTTGAAAGCGTAATTATTATTTTTGCTATAATAAATTGTATGTATCTTGATTTTTTCGGGTTTAAGCGAAAACCCTTTGAGAATACTACGGAGAGAGAGTTTTTTTTTGAATCTGATTCTCATAAAGAAGCCTATTCGAGAGTTTCTTATGTTATAGATGAAAAAAAACCTTTATCCGTGATTACCGGTGCGTATGGAACCGGGAAAACGTTCGTTTTAAAATCCATAGAAACGGATTACTCCAAAAAAGGATATGTTTTTTCGTTCGTCTCCAATCCCGGCGTGGACGAGCTTGGAATATTAAAATTGATAGCTCATAATTTAGTAAGTTACAAACTACCGGATAATAAGGCTGACCTTTTGATTTTAATCGAAAAGTTTTTAAAAGACACTCATAGAGACGGAAAGTATTGCGTTGTGATAATAGACGAGGCCCAAAGCATAACCTCCGAAAGTGTATTTGAGGAATTGAGAATGCTTTTAAATTACCAGATAAACTCAAAACCTCTTTTAACTTTGATTTTGTCCGGCCAGAGCGAGCTTTCCGATAGAATATCTTCCAATAAACAATTGATACAGCGGGTTTTTTTAAGCTACGATATCAGACCTTTCGATAAAAACGAGACCAGAAGTTATGTCATTCACAGATTAAAGATAAGCGGAAGAGACGATATATTTGAAGAGGAATGTTTCGATACCTTGTACGATTTGAGCGGGGGAATACCCAGGTGGATAAATAACATAGCTTCTATGGCTTTGCTTACGGCTTTTTCAAAAGGAGTGAAAAAAATAAATTCGGATATAATAAAAGAAGCGTACGCCGGAATAAAAGGAGAGGTATGAAAAAGATTTTGGTTATAGGGCCTCACCCGGACGATCTTGAATTCGGTTGCGGCGGAAGTTTGATAAAATTTTCCCGAAAGAAATTCGATATAACGATATATGTCGCTACTAAAGGAGAGGCCGGGGCGGATTGGAAAATAAGAGTTAAAGAACAGGAAAAATCTGCCGGTCTAATAGGCGCTAAAATAATATGGGGAAGTTTTAAAGATACTCAAGTTTCTTTTAACAGAGAGCTTATAGAAGAGATAGAATCGGTAATAAAAAAAGTTAAACCGAATTTAATAATTGTCAATTATCATAACGATACTCATCAGGATCATGTGGCGGTATCCAAAGCCACAATAACCGCCGCAAGATACGCCAATAACGTTATTTTTTACGAAACGCCCACCTCCATAGATTTTTCTCCAAACATTTTTTTCGACATAACCGAAAATATAAACTTGAAGATAAGGCTTTTAAAATCCCATTTTTCCCAATTAAATAAAACAAGGGTTGAAAATCTGTCGATAATAGAAAGCGCAAAAAGCACGGCGGTTTTCAGGGGTTATCAGGCGAGAGTAAAATACGCGGAAGCTTTTATGGCTCAAAGAATCCTTTTAAACCTCATATGTTTGGAAAAATAGCTCTTTTCGTTTCTCTTTTCATCCTTTTATATATAATTCCTCCGGGAGGTTTTTCAGCATGGAGTTTTGAAAGCGGGGTAAGGTGGCTTTACCTTTTTTTGGTTTCTTTTCTTATTTTTAATATTTCTTATCCTTTCATATTCAGGCTTGCTTGGAAAATAAACGCGATAGATATCCCCGATTCGAGGAAGGTTCATTTAAAACCCGTACCGAGAATAGGCGGGTTGGGCGTATATCTGGCTTTTATATTTACTATTATTAGAAATTTTCAATTTTCATCGGAAATAATTTCTATACTTATAGGTTCGAGCGTTATTTTTATAGTCGGGTTTATAGACGATGTTAAAGGACTTAGCGCAAAATCAAGATTGTTTTTTCAAGTACTTTCGGCTTGCATAGTGGTAGCCGGCGGAGTTAAAATAACTTATACTTTAGGTTGGGGTTTATACGGCCAGATTATCTCCTGGCTCGTTTCGGTTTTATGGATAGTCGGCATAATAAACGCTTTTAATTTTATGGACGGAATAGACGGGCTTGCGGCCTCCATGGGTCTTGTAATAAGCGTTATATTTTTAATAATTACCGTAAATACCGCGCAGTACAAAGTTATGTTCATTACGGCAAGTCTTTGCGGTTCGGTATTCGGCTTTTTGATATACAACTGGAGTCCCGCAAAAATTTTTTTAGGCGACGGTGGCTCAACCCTTATAGGGTTTATACTTGCCTGTCTTGGGATCTACGGTTCTTATTCTTCTGACAATCCTTTCATATCCTTATCCGTTCCGATTATAATATTATCCATTCCCATTTTCGACATAATATACATAACCGTTTCGAGAATAAAGAACGGGCTTGTAAGAAATATAACCGAGTGGCTCGAATACACCGGCAAGGACCATTTCCACCACAGGCTATTATCGGTGGGTTTTTCTGTTAAAAGCGCGGTGGTCTTTATATCGCTTTTAAATTTAATTTTGGGTTCAATAGCCGCGAGGGTTGTCGTCAAAGACGAATTTGTCGAAACTGTATTGAGCTTTTTTGAGGTCTTTTTAATTTTTATAATAATAGTAATAGTTATGGTTACGGCTAGAAATAAAATAGACGGGGTTAAAGAAATTTAAATTTATGAAATTTAGGTTTTTATTTTTACTTTTTCTTGTTTTAACGGCAAATTCCGTCTCCGAAGAAATAAATGATTCTCGCAAATATGTTTTTATAAATACTGGTTTTTCTTTCCCGGTTTACGGAGATTTCGGAGACTCTGATAGCGGATTTAAAAAAGCATTCGGATTTTCGGGGGGGTATGTCAAAGACATAGACGATGCGCTTTCATTGGGATTTTTTATTTCTTCTCACAGGTATTATGAAAACAGAAAAATCGATATGAAAATCAGAATATTTTCTTTTACCCCGGTTGTGTTTTCGTGGTTAGGGCTATCTGAAAGAGAAAAATATATTTATTTTGGTCCGGGAATTTATCACTGGTCACAGCCAAAAAGCGCTTCTTTTTCTTCTTCTTCCTCTACCGAGGGCGGTTTTAGAGTGGGCTTCGGTTTTAAGAAAAAATTATATAAAAGTTTAGACTGGGGAGCGAATTTGGAGTGGAATCATATGTTTAATATGAGCGGCAAAAATCTGGATATAGGCTCTTCCAATATGTTAAACCTTTCTTTTTCTATAATCAAAGTCTATTGATTTATAAAATCAAAAAAGTTTTTAGAAATTTTCTCCTCTATTTTTTCGGTTTTTTCGTCGGTTAATAGAGATAGCGATTGTATTATATCTTTTACGCTCGAGGGGTCGTTTCTTTTCCCTCTTATTCTTTGAGGGGGGAGGTATGGGGAATCGGTTTCGCAAAGAATGTTATCTATCCCCACGGTCTTTAGGGCTTGTCTCAATTCGTGGTTTTTAGGATAAGTTACGGTCGCGTTTACTCCTATTAAAAATCCCATATCCGCCGCTTTTTTCGCGTCTTCCATTCTGGCTGAAAAAGAGTGTATTATTGCTCTTTTTTTAATCTTTCCTTTTATAAAATTGAAAAATTCGTCGTAAGCGTCATTGCCTGATTTCGAGTTTCTTATGTGAAATATCGTCGGTTTATCTAATTCGTTTGCTATGGATATCTGGTTTTCCAAAAGACTGAGCTGGTCTTTTAGTTTGTCCGGGTAGTACCATAAATCCAAGCCTATTTCTCCTACCGCCACGCATTTTGAGTCGGAAAATTGGCGCTTTAATTTTTCTAAATTCGAAAGGGTATTTTCGTCTGTATAATGCGGGTGAATTCCGAAAGAAAAATAAAAATTATCCGGATAAGAATCGAAATACTTTTTTCTATCCCATTCTTTTTCGGAACATAAAACTTCCAGAAAAATATTTACTCCCAAAGATATCGATTTTTTTATTACTTCGTTTCTATCGGAATCGAATTTTTCGTCCGAAAGGTGAGTATGAGAATCTATCATATACGGGTTAGTTTTTGGATTTTTGTTTGGCCTTCCAGCTTAAATAACTATGCATAAAATCGTCCAATTTGCCGTTTAAAACATCTTCAACCTGCGAGGTTTCGTAATCGGTTCTTAAGTCCTTTACGAGCTGATAAGGCATAAAAACATAAGACCTTATCTGATACCCCCAGCCTATGTCTCCTTTTTCGTCGTATCTTTTTTCCATTTGAGACCTTTTTTTATCCATTTCTATTTCGTAAAGTTTGGCTTTTAGCATTTTGAGAGCGTTTAGTTTGTTTTGATGTTGAGATCTTTCAACCTGGCATGCCACCACTATTCCCGTCGGTATGTGTCTTATCCTCACCGCGGTTTCCACCTTGTTTACGTTTTGCCCGCCGTGTCCGCCGGCTCTGTAGGTTTCCATCTCTATGTCTTTGTCTTCTATTTTTATGTCTATGTCTTCTTCTATATCCGCCAAGACATCCACGCTTGCAAAAGACGTGTGTCTTCTTTTGTTGGCGTCGAAAGGAGAAATTCTAACGAGCCTATGAACTCCTATTTCGCTTTTTAAATATCCGTAGGCGTATTTTCCTTTGACAAACGCGGTCATGCTTTTAATTCCGGCCTCCTCTCCGGATATCATATCGGTTATTACGAATTGAAATCCTTTGGAGCTTGCCCATTTCATATACATTCTCATTATCATGCTCGCCCAGTCGCATGCTTCCGTTCCCCCGGCGCCCGCGTGAATCGAAAGTATGGCGTCGCTTTTATCTAAGGGATCCGAGAGTTTTAACTCGAATTCTAAAGATTTTAGTTTTCTTTCTAAATGTTTTAATTCTTCGAATAATACTTTTAACTCTTCCGTGTCGTTTGCTTCTCTGGTGAGTTCCAGATGAACTTTAAAATCTTCTATTTGTCTGTTTGCTTCTTCTATGGTGGATATTTTTTGTTTCATGTCGTTCATTTCTTTTACCGCTTGCTGGGCGGATTTTTGATCGGACCAGAAGTCTTGAGAATTGGATTTCTCTTCTATTTCTTTTATTTTTTCTTTTTTTTCGGTTACGGAATATATGTTTTTTATCTCTTCGGATAATTTTATGAGTTCGCTTATCTTGTTTTCCGCGTCTTTAAATTCAAGCGTTTGAGCCATAATTGTATTTTACAAAATTTAATTTTTTCTTAAAAAAAATATATAATATATAGAGTCGATCTTTTCGACGATAAAGAGTTTGTTTGGAGTTTTGTTTTAATAAGGAGATTTTATGCCTAAGATGAAAAATCATAGCGGCGCGAAGAAAAGGATAAAGGTTACTAAAACCGGCAAGATAAAATGGAAGAGATCCGGATTAAGGCACCTTTTGACCCCGATGTCCGCCAAAAGAGGGAGAAACTTAAAGAAAGCCAAGGTTTTGGAATCCAATTCCACCAAAGCCAAGTTGATAAAAACTTATCTTCCCTACGAATAGAAAGATCTAAGGAGAAGTTATGAGAATAAAATACGCCGTAGCCAGAAACAAAAGAAAAAAAAGAGTGTTAAAACTTGCCAAAGGATATTATGGAGACAAATCCAGAAGACTAAGGATGGCGACTCAGCAGGTTAAAAAGTCGCTGATGAGAGCTTACATAGACAGAAGAAAGAAAAAAAGAGATATGAGGTCTTTGTGGGTTGTAAGACTTAACGCCGCGGTTAGAGAATACGGGTTAAGTTACAGCAAGTTTATAGGCGGTCTTAAGAAAGCCAATATCGAACTTAATAAAAAGATGCTTTCCGAGATGGCGATAAACGATCCTAACTCGTTCAAAGCTCTTGTAGAGATAGCCAAAAAAAATATAACTTCCAATTAAAATGAACGTTTCCGAGTGGCTGGAGGAACTCTCTAAGATAGAGGAGAGGTTTGTTTCCGCTGTAAAGGAAAATCCCGATTTTGATAATATTTTCGAGTCTTTTTTGGGTAAGAAAGGGGAACTTACTCTTCTCTTAAGAAAATTGGGAGAGTTTTCTCCGGATGATAAAAAACTATTGGGCAGAAAAGGAAACGAACTTAAAGAAAAGATAGTAAAGTTTTTAGAGGAAAATAAAAACAAATTTGGCGGATTTAAAAAATATTCCTTTGATATAGACGTAACTCTGCCGCCGAAAAAGCTAAATCTTTCATGCGCTCATCCTCTTACCGTTACTCTTAAC
The DNA here is from genome assembly GCA_020723765.1 of Elusimicrobium minutum. Taxonomy (GTDB): domain Bacteria; phylum Elusimicrobiota; class Elusimicrobia; order Elusimicrobiales; family UBA9959; genus JAAYVG01. The sequence continues at coordinate 88,916 of DYIF01000005.1, read as the reverse complement.
AGAATAATAGAAAGTTTCGAAAAACTGGGATTTTCGGTCGAATGGGGACCTCTGGTGGAAAAAGATTATTATAATTTCGAGGCATTGAACTTTCCTCCCGATCACCCGGCCAGAGACATGCAGGATACTTTTTATACCGAGTTGAAAGACGAAAAGGATAAGAATTATCTATTAAGAACTCATACCTCACCGGTTCAGATAAGATCGATGCTTAAGTATAAACCGCCGATGAGAATAATATCTCCGGGTAAAGTTTTCAGATCGGAAGCCGTGGATGCCACACATTCGTTCGTATTTAATCAGATAGAAGGTTTTTATGTGGATAAAAACGTTTCTATGTCGGACCTTAAATGGACTCTGGAAAGTTTCATAAAAGACCTTTTCGGCCAAAAAGCGGATTTAAAGTTTTCTCCTTCTTATTTCCCTTTTGTGGAACCGGGGGCGCAGGTGGAGGTAAGTTGCGTTTTTTGCGGCGGAAAAGACCAAAACTGCAGAGTGTGCAAGGGCAGAGGATGGCTCGAGATGCTCGGAGCCGGCATGATTCATCCTAAAGTACTGGAAAATTGCGGGTACGACCCGAATGTTTTTTCCGGATTTGCTTTCGGGGCCGGCATAGAAAGATTTACGATGCTATTGTTTGGAATAGACGATTTAAGAGTTTTGTACGAAAACGATTTGAGAATTTTAAGACAAATTTATTGATAGGAAAATACTATGAAAGTTTTATATTCCTGGCTTTGCGAGTATCTTAATAATCCGCCCGATTTCGATTCTCTTATTTCCAATCTTACAAAAATAGGTTTTTCGGTAGATGATGTTAAAAAAATAGGAGTGGACGCCGAAGGCGTAATTACGGCAAAGGTATTAAAAAAAGAAAAACATCCAAACGCCGACAAGCTTTCTTTGTGCGAAGTTTCCGACGGTTCAAACGCTTATACCGTAGTTTGCGGCGCCAAAAACGTAGACGCGGGACAGGTGGTTCCTTTAGCCTTAGCGGGAGCGAAGATTGGCGGGGGAGTGCTAAAAAAAGCGAAGATAAGGGGAGTGGAATCTAACGGGATGATATGTTCGGCTCAGGAATTGGGGCTTGAAGAAAATTCCGAAGGTATAATGGTTTTAGATCCAAAGACTCCTTTGGGTTTGGACATTAAAAAGATTTATAATCCCGATTATGTTTTCGAGCTTGAAATAACTCCGAATCTGGCATACTGCCTTTCCCATTATTCGCTTGCCAGAGAGCTTTCCATATTTTGCGGTTACGATTTAAAAGAAATAAAAATTCCCGATTTTACGGCGGGTAAAGACAATTTTGAAATAAAAATAGAGACCGACAACTGCCTGAGATACTGCGGCATAATAATAAGAAACATAAAAAACACTCAGACCCCGGATTTCATATCTCAGAGACTTAAAAAAATCGGAGTTAATCCTAAGAACAATATTTTGATAGACGTCTCCAATTATGTTATGTTTGAGTTTGGTCAGCCCACTCACTGTTTCGATTTAAATAACGTAGAAAGAGGAATAATCGTGAGAAACGCAAGAGCGGGGGAAAAGATAAAAGCCCTGGACTCAAACGAATACGAATTGAAAGAAGACGTAACGGTTATAGCGGATTTGAAAAAACCGCTTGCGGTAGCCGGAGTGATAGGCGGGTATTATAGTTCTATAAACGAAAAAACTTCCGATATTTTAATAGAGATAGCCAACTTTAAGCCTTCGGCGGTTAGAAAATCGTCGAAATATTTAAACATAAAAACCGATTCTTCTTACAGGTTTGAAAGAGGAGTGGATTTCAATTTAGTCGAAATCGTTTCTAAAAGAATGGTAGAGATAATAAAATCCTCAAATCCCGATTGTTTAATTTCTTTTTACGGGGACGTAAAAAGAGCCGATAAAGAAACGAAAATAATAGACATAGATGCGGATAAAATCAACTCCATACTCGGAACTAAAATTAGCCGCGAGGAAATGACGAAGGTGTTTAAAAAAATCGACGAGAGCTTCGACGGTATAAAATTTAAGGTTCCATCGTACCGCTCGGATATAGAAAGCATATGGGATTTGGCGGAGGAAGTAGCGAGATATTTGGGATACGAAATAATAGAATCTAAAACCGATATGAAGGTTATGAAGTCGAATACGGATCCTTATTTGGTTCTTAAAAATAGATTTTTACAAAAAATTTCTGTATTCGGTTTCAATGAGGCTTTAAATTACGATCTGGTATCCGAAAAAGATATAACCAATTTGGGGTTTGATATAAAAAACTCCATAAAACTCGCAAATCCTCTTTCAAAAGAATTTGAATTTTTAAGGCCTTCATTGCTTGTTTCTCTTCTTAAAAATTTAAGATACAATTTGAACAGAGGAATAAAAAGTTTAAAGATATGCGAGTTTGGAACGGTTTTTGAAAATAGAGCGGGTAAACCATACGAGAACAGAAGATTTGCGGGAATTATAAGCGGTATTAAAGACGAGTGGGAGTATTGGAAAGAAAAAGAAGAAAGCATGGATTATTTTTATTTAAAAACCGTCGTAAATCACCTGCTGTCCGATTTTGAGTCGTTAAAAATAAACGGAAAATCCGAAGAAAAATATATGGTGGAGGACGTTTCTTCGGAGGTTTTTTTAAACGGGAAAAAAACGGGTTTTTTCGGTATGTTAAACCCGGAGATAAATAAGTTATTCGACGTTAAGGCCGACAAAATATTTTATTTCGATTTTGATTTCGATACTCTTTGCTCAAGTTATAAAACCGATTTCGCTTCCATGGCAAAAAAACCGAAATCCGTATCTCAGTTTCAATACGGGATAAGAGATCTTTCGTTTATAGTGGATAAAAAATACGCTTATCGGGACATATACGAATCTATTTCTAAAACAAAAGATTTACTGGACCTCAGGCTCATAGACGTTTATGAAGGGGAAAGAATAGAAAAAGGCAAGAAAAGCTTTACTTTCAGATTCATATTTTCATCCATGGAAAAAACATTTACCGATGAAGAGTTAAATAAGAAAATAGAAGAGGTAATAAAAGTTCTTTCCGATTCTTTCGGAGCTAAACTAAGATAATGAAATTCAAAGAAGAATTAAAGCTTCTTATCAAATCCAGATATTCTCTCATATGGATAGAAACTCAGGATGAGGATTATGTGACTTCCAATATAACGGAGGTTTCTTCCGGGTATAAACTATACTTCTGGTCCGTTACAAAAGGTTTATGGGTGGGGGGGTCAAGCGATAGTTTTTACGATTCCAACGAGCCGATAAAAGCTCTTAAACTTATAGCCGACATTATAAAAGATTCTTCCGAGGCATTGTTTGTTTTGTACGACATAGACAAATACTTCGACAAACCCATAATAGTCAGATACATAAAAGACATACTCTCCAACATAAAAAACAATTCCGTAACTTTAATCGGGATATCTCCCAACCCTCTTAATATAAAGGATTTCGATAACTATGTTTCCAAAATAACCGGCGCATTCCCGAGCGAAGAAGAAATAGTAAATATAGTAAACAGTGAAATTTCAAATTTTTTAAAATCTTCCGATTTAAGAATATATCTCGATAGAAGACAATCTAAGAGATTTATAGAAGCGCTTAAAGGGCTTACCGAAAAACAGATAAGAAACATAGTTTTGAGATGCCTTGTCGACGATTTTAAGATAGATGTCTCGGATATTTCAAAAGTGGAAAAGGTAAAAAAAGAGATATTCGATAGAAGCGGTTTTTTAGAGTACTACGAAGGGGAGGTGGCCGAGGATATAGCGGGATTTAATAATCTTAAAAAATGGATTTACGATAGAAAGAAGATTATTGATAGCGACTCTAAAATAAATATCCCTTCTCCCAAAGGGGTTTTACTAACCGGAATACCCGGATGCGGCAAGAGCCTTTCCGCTAAGGTTATAGGAAAAATATTGGAATATCCCATTTACAGATTCGACCCCTCTTCCGTATATTCGAAGTATATAGGAGAAAGCGAAGAGAACGTAAGAAAAATTTTTGAAACCATAGACCGCCTTTCCCCCGTGTGTTTGTGGATAGACGAAATAGAAAAAATTTTTTTTACCGACGATTCATCCTCCGACGCCGGAGTTTCCAAAAGAATATTTTCCATGTTTTTGGTGTGGTTTGGCGAAAGGAAAAACAAAACTTTTGTGGTAGCCACTTCAAATAACATAGAAAAGCTTCCGCCCGAGTTTATAAGAAAAGGAAGGTTTGACGAAATCTTTTTTTCGGATCTTCCCGATTTTAACGAAAGAATGGAAATATTTAAAATACATTTTAGAAAAAGGGGAATAAATTATTCTGGTTTCGACCTTAAAAAACTTTCCGAATTGACCGAAGGATTTTCCGGTTCGGAAATCGAGCAGGCGGTATTGTCTTCGGTTTATTCCGCCTCGTTAAATGTCGGTTTTGAAAGCGTGGTTTCGGAGATTAAAAAAACAACCCCTCTTTCTGTAATCAAAAACTCCGAGTTTGAAGCTATGAGGAAATGGGCTTTATCGAGAAATATTCCAAAAGTTTAAAAAGACTTTTTATCGACTTTTAGCCCGACGAATATTATAAAAATGATATAATTTTATTATGCCAAAGTATTTCGGTACAGACGGAATAAGAGGTATTCCTTTTAAATTTCCATTGGAGCCCGATTTTATAAAAAAAATAGGATATGCGGTATCTAAAAAACTTAAAAATTCGGCTAAAACCGTTTTTATCGCAAGAGATACGAGAAAAAGCGGGACAAAAATAATAGATTATTTGTCTTCGGGAATAAATAGCGCCGGCCTTAAGGTTTTGGATTTGGGTATAATAACCACCCCGTCGTTGTCTTACATTCTTTCCAAAAACAAAGTTTCTTTCGGTATCATGGTCTCCGCAAGCCATAATCCTCCGGAATTTAACGGGATAAAGGTATTAAACTCAAAAGGCGAAAAGATAAGCGAAAAGACGGAGGAAGAGATTGAGAAACTCATAGATTTATGCGATGAGATAAAAACGGCGAAAAAAATCTCGAATAAAAAAGATATGAGTTTTGTTTATTGCGATTATGTCGTTTCCGCTTTTAAAGGAGAAATAAAAGATATAGATGCGGTTTTAGACTGTTCCAACGGTTCGGCTTATAAAATAGCTCCTTATATATTTAAAAATTTAAACCTCAAATTTCATCTGATAGGTTCCAAGCCGAACGGTAATAACATAAACATAGGTTGCGGAGCTTTGGATACCAAACTTATGGTAAAAAACGTTTTAAAACTCAAAGCCTTTTGCGGTATAAGCTACGACGGAGATTCCGATAGGTGTATGATATCCGACGAAAACGGAGATATCGTAGATGGTGACGATATAATAGCTTTTCTTTCCGTTTATTATAAAAAAAATAGAACATTAAAAAATAACTGCGTGGTTTTGACTCATATGTCCAATTACGGGTTATTGAGGTTTTTAAAAGAAAATAAAGTAAAAGTAATTTCGGTGGACGTTGGGGATAGAAACGTAAGCCATGCTATGGATAAATACGGTTCGGTTTTGGGCGGAGAGCCGAGCGGCCATATAATAATAAAGAAATATCTTCCTACGGGAGACGGGATTATAACATCTCTTGAATTTTTAAAAGCCGTTACAAAAACCGGAATAAAAGTCGGAGATGTCAAAAAAATGTGGAAAAGATTTCCAAGTCACTTAAAATCTTATTCGGTCAAATCGAGACCCGATATGAAAAAGCTCGACGGATTTTTAAAAGAAGTCAAAAACATGGAAGAAAAAATAAACGGAAGGATTTTCGTAAGATACTCAGGAACCGAGCCGGTTCTGAGAGTTTTGATAGAAGCCGATAAAGAACGTAGAGAGCTTGAAGAGATATCTTTGAAAATATTCGATATTTATAACAATGCGGCTAAAAAATTAAACATTTTAATTTAATTTTGTAAAGTATTTTTAGGGAGGTTTTATGTCCGATGTAAAATTAGGAGTCAATCTGGACCATATAGCGACTTTAAGGCAGGCCAGAATGATATCGAATCCCGACCCCATAGAGGCGGCGAGAGTCGCTTTGACATCCGGAGCCGATATGATAGTAATGCATATAAGAGGCGACAGAAGGCATATGCAGGAAGAAGATCTGGAAAGGATGAGAAAGGAAGTAAGATGTTTTATTCATTTAGAAATGGCGGCAAACGACGAGATGAGAAATATCGCTTTAAAACACAAGCCCGATTCGGTCTGCATAGTTCCCGAAAAGCCGGGGGAACTTACCACCGAAGGCGGTCTTAACTTAAAGGATAAATCGATGGTAAAAGAGGTTGAAAAAACAATAAAGACACTTTCCGACAAAGGTATAGAAGTCAGTTTGTTTTTAGATCCTAACGCGGACGATATAAGAACCGGATATAAAATAGGAGCGGATACCGTGGAGCTTTGCACAAAAGCTTATTCCGAAAGCTGGGGAAAGAAAAATCAGGCCAAAGAGCTTGAAAGACTCCAGCTTGCGTCTTATCTTGTAAAGGAACTTAATATGAATCTTCATTCCGGTCACGGCTTAGATTATTATAACGTAAGACCGGTGGCTCAGATAGAAGGCATGGAGTGCTTGAACATCGGTTTTTCCATAATTTCAAGAGCCGTTTTCGTCGGCCTTAAAACGGCGGTTTCTCAGATGAAAGAAATAATAGGTTAGAGGTTTTAGATGTGCGGTATAGTCGGCTATGCCGGAGAAAAAAATAACGCCTGGGAAGTCCTTTTAAAAGGGCTTAAAAGACTCGAGTATAGAGGATACGATTCCTGCGGTATAGCCATTGAAAGCTCTAAAGGGGAACTTTTTTTGGATCGCGTAAAGGGAAGGGTCGAGGCGTTGAGCGAAAAAATATCGAATAAAAAATATAAAAACATATCCGCCGGAATAGCTCATACCAGATGGGCCACTCACGGAGTTCCAAACGAAGAAAACGCTCATCCTCATACCGACTGCGACGGTTCCATAGTCATAGTCCATAACGGCATAATCGAAAATTACATAGAAATAAAAAACGAGTTGAAAGATCATAATTTTAAATCCGACACCGATACCGAGGTGATAGTCCATCTTATAGAAGATAATATCAAGAAGCTGAACAAAGGCGGAAAATCGAACAGATTGGAAATGCTCCATCCCATTTTTTTTCAGGCTTTTTTAAATACGTTAAATAAATTAAAAGGAAGTTTCGCAATCGCGGTTATATGGAATAAAGTTCCCGGTGTTATACTTGCGGCAAGACGATTCAGTCCGCTTGTGATAGGAAAAGGAGAAGGGGAAAATTTTTTAAGTTCGGATGTGGCGGGTTTTCTGGAATATACAAATAACGTTTATTTTATGGACGACGACGAGATCGCTTTCATAGATAAAAACAATATAGTTTTTTTCGATTTCAACGGAAAGAAAAAAAACAAGGACATAAAAAAGATAGACTGGGACATAAAAATGGCGGAGAAGGGCGGATATAAACATTTCATGCTTAAAGAAATACACGAGCAGGAGATGGGTTTTGAAAATACCATAGCCAGAAGAGTTTTGCCGGTCGGAGAGTATATTTTAAATAAAGAGATAAACCTTACGATAGAAGAGATTAAAAACTTTTCTTCCATTCAGTTTATCGCATGCGGAACGGCGTATCATGCGGCCTATGTCGGTAAATATCTTTTTGAAAAATTGGGAATTAAATCCGATATAGATCTTGCAAGTGAATTTCCTCAAAGGGCAAAAATAATAGACAAAAAAGCTTTGGTAATAGCGATAAGCCAATCCGGTGAGACCGCGGATACATTAGAGGCCATAAGATCGGCAAAGAAAAACGGAAATAAAATATTCGCGATTACAAATACCGTGGGCTCGACCATATCCAGAGAGTCCGATTACGTGATATACACCCATTGCGGTCCGGAGATAGCGGTGGCCTCAACCAAAGCCTTTACCGCTCAACTTGCGGCTTTATATGTTCTCGCTCTTCATTTCTCTTACATAAAAGGAAATCTTCTCATAACAAAGGCGAGGGAATTTGCCGAGGAGCTTTTGGAAATTCCCAAATTGATTAAAAAAACTTTAGAATGCGAGGAATATGTTAAAGAGATAGTGGATAAATTTGAAGACAGAAACGATTATCTATTTATAGCCAGAGGGATTAACTATCCGATAGCCCTTGAAGGGGCTCTTAAACTTAAAGAGATATCTTATCTCCACGCGGAGGGTTATGCGGCGGGGGAAATGAAGCATGGGCCGATAGCCATTATAAGCGATGGTATGCCCGTCGTCGCGATAGCCACAACCCAGACGGAGCTGGATTTGATTAAAGGTAATATAGAAGAAACCAAAGCCAGAGGCGGGAAAGTCATAGCCATAGCCGACGAGGATTCCAAAAAATTCATAAGGCCCGATTTTTATATAAAAATACCCAAGGTTTCCGAATATTTCGCTCCCGTTTTAACCGTAATACCTCTTCAGCTTTTCGCTTATTATACCGCCTTGAAAAGAGGAAGAGACATAGATAAACCGAGAAACTTAGCCAAGAGCGTTACCGTAAGATGAATATAGGCATTGATATCGTCGAAGTAAAAAGAATAAAAAAATTAATAAAAAACCAGAAGTTTGTAAATAAGGTTTTTTCAAAAGAAGAAATAGATTACTGCGAAAGATTTAAAAACAAAGATGAAAGATACTCGGGGAAGTTCGCAGCCAAAGAGGCTTTTATAAAAGCTTTAAAATCTTCGGATAATAAAAAAATATTCCATTTGATAAACAAAATTTCTCTTAAAGATATTAAAATAGTAAACAAAGAAAACGGTATGCCTTTTGTTTTCGTAAAAGGTTTAAAAATAAAAGGAAAACTGAGCGTCTCTCATACGGCTTCTTACGCCTGTGCGGTATTTGTTTGGGAAGATTGAAACCGATATGAATATAACAAAAGAATATGCGAAAAAGTTACTTCCTAAAAGAGACGATAAATCCAATAAATACGACTTTGGAAAAATTCTGGTAATAGCCGGCTCTTATCCTATGGCGGGAGCTTGTTTTCTTTGCTTAAAATCTTCTTTAAAAGCGGGAGCGGGGCTTGCGGTATCGGTTGTAACCGATAAATTAAAACCGATTGTTTCTCAAATGGTTCCCGAAGCCATAGTTTATTCTTCCGATAAAAAAACCGATTATATGGACGATAGCGTTTTTGATAAAATCGAAGAAATTTCAAAGAAAAAGAAGTTTGACCTGCTTTTATTGGGACCCGGTTTGGGAGACGATAAAGAGGCAGTTAAAACGGCGGTAAAAATAATAAGAAAGTTATCTTTGCCTTCGGTGATAGATGCGGACGGCATAAACGCTTTAGGCAAAACGAAGGATATTTCTTTTATGAAAAAAATTCCCTCAATACTGACTCCTCATACCGGCGAAGCCGAAAGGTTTTGCGGTTTCAAAGGTGAGAAGGCGGCCGTTTGTATGGCCGAAAAGACGGGGGGAGTCGTGGTTTTAAAAGACTATAAGACGATAATAACCGACGGGAAAGAGACATTTGTTTTGGATAAACCCAACTCCGCTCTTTCAAAAGCGGGATCCGGGGATGTTCTTTGCGGAATTATAGCCGGCATATGGGCTCAGATGGGAAAACAAGAGGGTTTTGATAAAACCACGGCTCTCAAAGCTTCCATTTGCGGAGTTTATATTCATTCATTAGCGGGCGAGATAGCGCTATCCGAAGGCTCTGAATATTCGGTTACCGCAATAGATATACTTGAAAGTTTAGGGAAGGCTTTTAAAAAAATAAAAGGATGAGATGAAAGAATCTAAACTTATAGATAAAATAATAAAGCTTTTTTCAAAAAAAGATAAGAGTATCGTATTGGGGCCCGGGGACGATACCGCGGTAATAGATTTTAAAGATAAAAAAAAATATTTTCTTTTTACCGTGGATGAGATAGTAGAAAATACTCATTTTATCCTTTCTTTTTTAAAGCCTAAAGAAATAGCGTCGAAACTTGTCAGGATGAACGTAAGCGATATTTATTCTATGGGGGACGCTAAGCCTCTTTATTGTCTTGTAAGCGGAGGCATAAATTTCGATAAAGTAAACGATATATGGGTTAGCGAATTTTTAAACGGGCTTAAAAAAGAGCTTGATTTTTTTTCGATTATTAACATAGGCGGAAATCTCACAAAAAGCAAAGATATATTTTTTTCTATGACATTGGTTGGGGAAGTTAAAAAAAACAAATTAATAAAAAGATCGGGAGCAACCCCCGGTCATTTATTGTGTTCCGTCGGCAAAATGGGATTTTCCGCAGCCGCCGTTGATATTATGGTTAATAGGAAAAGAGAGTCCTTGAGCGAGATTGAAAAAAAACTTGTTTCTTTATTTGTAAAGCCCAGAATATACTCTTTAGAGGCCGCGGAAATTTCAAATTACGCTTCGGCGATGATAGATAACTCGGACGGTTTATATAAAAGCGCGGAGATACTGGCCGGCTTAAATAATATTAAGGTTAAAATTTACTACGATAAACTGTTAAAATCCGCTCACCCGGTTTTAATTAAATGGGCCGAAAAGGAAAAAAAAGATGCGCGTAAATACGCTCTTTTCGGAGGAGAAGATTACAATCTTATCTTTACAATACCTGAAGAAAAATTTAACTCTCTTTCTAAAAAAATAAAAGATTTGAATATCTTGGGTTTTTGCGACAATGGCGTCGGAGTAGAGGTTTTAAATTACCATGGGAAGATTAAAAATTTTGAACATTTTAAAAACTAAAAGTCCCGAAGAAACTAAAAAACAGGCTTTCGATTTTTCTTTAACTCTTAAACCCGCTGATATGATTCTTTTAAGCGGAGAGATAGGAGCTGGCAAAACCACTTTTTTAAACGGGGTTTTAAAGGGACTCGGCTCGGACAAAAGGGTTATAAGTTCGAGTTTTTCTTTGATGTCCGTTTATAAAGCCGAAAGATTGAATTTAATACATTTCGATTTCTACAGAATAAACGGGAAATTCGATTTTGAAGAACTAATAGAATATGTGAACGAAAACAATATCGTCGCCATAGAGTGGCCTTACGATATTGAAAAGTATTTTATGTTCAAACCTTATTCCGTAGAGATTAAAATGATTAAAAACGATGAAAGGGAGATAAAAATAAAAAAATATGAATAAAATAACATTGGGAGTTTCTTCTTATTCTTCTTTTTTGAAGATTTCTTTGACAAACGGAGAAAAATATCTGAATTATTCTCAAAAAATAACCAACTTCGAAGAGGTAATGTTTGAGAGGATAAAAAAAATGGTTAAAATTTTTAAATGCGATTTTAAAGATATATCGAAGATATGTCTTGTAAGAGGTCCGGGAAGGTTTACCGGAATACGTTCTGCTTACGCTTTCGCTTCGGTCTATACCGCTTTGTCCGGTTGCGAGGTAAGTGGAGTGGATGTTTTTGAGCTTTTGACATATAATGTTTTTGAAAAAGATAAAAGAGACAGAAGAATAAGAGCGGTGCTTAACGCTTTTAAGGACGAGTATTACTTAGCGGATTACGAGATAAAAAAAGAAAAGATTTTTTTAAAAGAAACTCCGGTATGGATTTCCAAAGAGAACCTTTTTAAAAAAATGAAAGGTTTCGACGGCCTTTTAATAACCGACAATGAAGATAACCCGAGCGTTTACGATTTATTTTCGGAGTATAAAAAAGCGGATTTGAGCTTATCTAAAGTAATTTGCGAAAACATAATAAAAGCCGCAAATTATTTTGACAAAAAAGACATATCGCCTTTTTATTTAAAGCCGGCTAAGTTTGAGTTATGATAAGAACGGCTAAAAAAGAAGACATAAAAAAAATAACGGATATAGAAAACCAATGGCCCGATTATCCAAAATGGGGAGAGGTCGGTTTTTTAAAGGAATTTGAAAAGGATTATTCTAAAATTTTCGTTTACGACGACGGAGGGGTAAAAGGGTTTATAAACATATGGGATTTTAAAGAAGAGATGGAAATAAATACTCTGGTGGTTTCAAAATCGAATATCGGCCATGGGATAGGTTTTAAGCTGATGGAGTATGCTCTGTCATATGCCAAAAATAACGGCGTAAAAAGGATATTGCTTGAGGTAAACGAAAAAAACGAACCTGCCATTTCTCTTTATAAAAAATTCGGTTTTGAGGTTTATAACTTGAGAAAAAAATACTATGATTTAAAGTATGACGCTCTTTTAATGAGAAAGGAGATTGTATGAGAAAATTTATTTGGTTTGTGTTTTTTATCCCCTGCCTTTTAGACGCTTCCAAATATTCGGATTTCGTAGATGCTTTGTATTACGAAAAGATAGGAGATTATAAAAAAAGTTTCGACATAGTAGATAATATAACAAAAATAGATAAAGATCCTTATCTTTATAAATATTTATATATGATATCGGTAAGGGCGGGTATGAATAATCGCAGCGGAGATATAGCTTCCAAGATTGTCGAGGTGGATTCCACTACGGCCGATAACTGGATAATATACGGCAATTCTTTAGCCGGAGAGGGGAAAAGGGAAGAGGCTTATAAAGCGTATAAAAAAGCCGTAGAGTTGGACCCCGAAAACATAGACGCTTATTATCAACTTGCCGTTCTTTCAAGCGATAACATATTCGAGTCCGAAAAATATTTTAAAAAGATAATAGAGATAGATCCTTCTTTTAAGGCGGACGCTTATTATAACATCGGGGTTTTATACTCAATGAAAAAAGACGAAAAAAAGACCAAAGAATATATGGAGCTTGCCATAAAGGCGGATCAGTATAATCTAAAACCTTATTATTTTATGGCCACATATTACGACGAAAAGGGGGAGTGGGATAACGCGATAAAATGGTATGAAAGGCTTTTTTCGGTCGAGCCGACCGCGGAGGTCGCAAACAGAATAGCCGAGATATATCTCTCGCAAAAAAAATATCAGTTAGCCGAAAATTATTTTTCAAAGACGCTTGAGATAAATCCTTTAAATTCGAAGGCCTTATGGTGGCTTTCTTTGCTGGCCGAGGAAAGAAAAGATTACGCTTCGGCCAAAAAATATCTTTTGCGAATAAAAGGATGGGACGAAGATGTCGATGCGGTTTTGAAAATGAGTTATTTCGACATAATGATGGGGGATTTGAAATCAGCCGTAGAAATCTTAAGAAACGCAAACAAAAAGTGGCCGGACAATAACGAGATAGCCTATTATTTAGCTTTGGGTTTAATGGACGAAGGGAAAAAAGAAAACGATAAAGAGATAAAAAAATTGTTTGAACTCGTCGTTTCGACCAATCCCAACAATTACGAGGCTAAATATAATTTGGCGGTGGTTTGCGAAAGGTTAAACGAAATAGATTGTTTTGAAAAAAACTTTAGAGAGCTTCTGGTCAAAAATCCGAACGACCATTCCGTTTTAAACTATTTGGGTTATTCGTTGATAGACAGAGGAATAAAACTGGACGAGGCGATAGAAATGGTGGAAAAAGCGGTCTCCTTGGATAAAGAAAACTCGGCTTATCTGGATTCTTTAGCCTGGGGTTATTATAAAAAAGGAGATTATGAGAAGGCTCTTTCTTATATGGAAAAATCCATATCCTTAATATCCAAATATAATAGGGAAAACGATCCTCTGATATACGAGCATTACGCCGATATACTTTTAAAGCTTTCAAGATACCAGGATGCTTATCAAAACTATAAAATATCCGTCATTAACGGGGCCAAAAACTCGGAACAGATAAATTCGAAGGTTTTTTCTTTTCTGGATAAATTGGAACCTTATTACTTATTTTCGGATTCGGTTTTAAATTGCCCTGAGTTTAAAAACAACTCCAATTTCAATCTGGAATTTAACGCGGAATACAGGAAATTTTTAAAAAAGAAAAATATCAAATTTACTTTTAACGGATTTTTAATATCTATTCCGAAGGAAAAATATATTTCTTTTAAAGTATTGGGCCCTTTATTTACCCCTATTCTTGAAATAGAAATGAATAAAAACAAATATAATTTTAACTCCGAAATCGGAGACGAAAGAATATCGGCTTCGGATATTGAAAGATATTCCGTTTTGATGTCTTTTATTTTCAGGTGGTACTCTCAGGCGCTTTATTACTGGGATTTTAAAAAAGAAATAAAATCCGTTAAGTATGAAAACGGATGTTTTTATTATTCGGATATTTTTAAGAAAGGGGATAAGGTAAAGCTATGTATGGATAAAAATCCGTTTGCGTTAGATTTAATAGATTACGAATCCGATATAAATATGAAAATAAGATTTTCCGATTTTAGGCCTACCAAACAGGATTACTCCGATTTTTTAAATTATTATATGCCTTATTCCGCGGAGTTTGAATTCCCAAAAGCTTTAATAAGACTTAAATCCGAGGAGATTAAGATAGAGTATGGTAAGTAAAAAAGCTTACGCCAAACTAAATCTATATCTTGAGGTTTTAAACAAAAGAGAGGACGGCTATCATAACATAAAAAGCGTTTTCGCAAAAATAGGCCTTTACGATAATCTTGTTTTTAATAAAAGAAGCGACGAAGAGATAAAAATTACCGTTAAAAATAACGTTAACGCTTACGATATTCCGACGGAGTCAAATCTGGTATATAAAGCTGTAAAACTTTTTAAAAATACTTTCGGTATAAAACAAGGCGTGGATATAATTCTTGAAAAAAACATTCCTCTTGGCGCGGGGCTTGGGGGAGGTTCATCGGATTGCGCTACGGCTCTTCTCGGTATGTCGGAGCTTTTTAATATAAAAAAAGAGAAAGAAATATTTGAAATAGGAAAATCTTTGGGTAGCGATGTCCCGTTTTTTTTAAAAAACGTATCTTTTGCTTTATGCGAAGGAAGGGGAGAAATCGTCTCTCCTCTAAACTCAAAAGCCGTTATGCCTCATATTCTTTTGGTTTTTCCCGGCATAAATGTTTCCACCAAAGAGATTTATCAAAGCATGAAATACGGTTATAAAATAGCGGAAGATAAGCTTAGAGTTTTCATGGAATTGACGGAAAAGGGCGGAGAAATAGATTTTTCTTCGTTTCTTTTCAATAGACTTGAGGAAACCACCTTTAAAATCTATCCCGAAGTTTTAAAAGTAAAAGAATATATGAGCCAATTCCTTAAAGCCGTCCTTATGAGCGGCTCCGGTTCCAGCGTATTCGCCGTTTCGTACGATTACGATAAAATAAATAAAGCGTATCTCGAAATGAAAAAGAAATATAATTTTGTTTATCTTTCAAAATTTATATAATATATATAAGGTTTTAGGAAACATTAGGGGTTTCTTAAGCCTTTATTTACAGCATTGTTTGCTGGTTAACAGGAGTGTATTAGTATGGAAATAACAGAAGTCAGAATACATCTAAGGCCGGAGGAAAAGCTTAAAGCGTTTGCGACCATAACATTCGACAACACTTTTGTCGTTCATAACGTTAAAATAGTTACCGGCAAAAGCGGCCTTGTTGTGTCTATGCCGTCGAGGAAAGTAAAGGATGGAAGTTTTAAAGATATAGCTCATCCTATAACCAACGAGTTCAGAAGCAAACTCGAAAAAGCGGTTCTTGACGCATATAACAAAGCGCTCAGCGAAAAAGGCGCTTCTCAAGAAAACAAATAGGGTTTAGGGAAAAAAACATTTACCCTGACTATTCCCGGGTGGTGTAACGGTAACACAGCGCCCTTTGGAGGCGTTGTTCATGGTTCGAATCCATGCCCGGGAGGTTTTATTTTATCTTTCCGTTAAGGTAGTATCCGCAGGTTGCTCAAGGCTTTCTTCGATATTTTTGGGTTTCTTATTTGCCCAAACAACTTCTCCTATTTTTTCTATTAAAGACGGGTTGTCTATGAAGGGATTTCTGTTACCTTGATATTTGTATACGAGATTGTTTCTTCTTTTTTCTTTTTCGTCGGGCGGGTCCATTTGGTTCCATAACATATATGTTTTTATCTTAGATACGAAAAAATTGTCGTAGTTCATGGATACCGTTACGCTTCTATCGTAATATCTGGCTACAAAATAAAAAACGGCCCTTGCCACATCTCCTTTTACGCTATCCGGCGGTTCGAAATATCCGTTTCCTAATTTTGCGCCGCTCGATTTGACCTCGTAGGTAGGGTTTGAAACATAATAAAAAGGAAGGTTTGCCCTTTTGTTATTCGGAGTTGTAAATGTCGGCCTTAGATGATTTAAGTCCGATACCATGGGTGAGTTTGAGTTAAAAAAAGACTGAGGCCATATATGTTCGGTATTCATTCCTTTCGAATCTATGTATCCGTCTAAGTTTATGTCCGTATATTCTATGTATTTGTCTCCGGTCTCATACTTTCCGTTAACGCATATGTTTGAATAAAAAGCCCATACACCGTTTTCTCCGTTGGGACATACTGTATTGTCCACGTCGTAAAACATCTTCTTTTTAGCCTCCGAGTATGTTAAAACATATTTCGCTTTCGTTATGTCGTGTATATAGTCGAATAGTTCGGATCCCGAGAGATTTTCGGGTATGTCGTAGTTTTTTATTTCAAATGTAGGAGGCGGGGTGCTTACGGTCTGGGTATCTTTTATATCGTCGCAGGTTATCTCGGTAAGTTCCTGAGAGTAAATGTTTGGATGAAAAAATAAAAACGCAAAAAAAATTAACTCAAATCTCATAATTATATTTTAATTTTTATTTGATTTTAATCAAGTGCCAAAGGTCCTAAAATGAAACTTCAATTTGATATAATTAAATTATGAAGATATCCGATAAAATAATATGGAGAGAAATCGATGGAGAAATTTTTATAATAGACCCTTCGAATGAAAAGATACACGAGTTAAACGAAACGGCTTCCTTTGTTTTTAAATCGATAGATAAAGGTTTAGATCGCAAAAAAATATCGGAAAAGATATTGTCAAATTACGACGCCGATAAACGGACGGTAGATAAAGATTTAGAGGATTTGATATCGGAGTTTAAAGATAAGGGGATAATAGATGAGTAAAAAAAAGAGATATATAAAGCCTAAAATGAAGACTCAAAAGGTTTTTGAAACCGCGGCTCTGGCGTGCGGTAAATGCCAGACGGGACCCATAAACCAGCTTGCCTGCAAAACGATAAGAAAAAAATCTTAAAAATGTTAAAAGCGGTAAAACTTAAAGGTACGAGTATGCGCCCGTTTTTAAAAGACGGGGATTTGGTTTTTTACGAAGAATGTTTATCGTCTCTTAAATTGGGAGATATGATTTTATACAGATATTCGGATAATCTATATGTCCATAGAATAATCGGTTTGGAAAAAGAAAAAATATGGATTTCAAACGACGACGATATGGAGACGCATTTTATAGAAAAAAAAGACGTTTTGGGAAGGGTTTGCTCTTTTTTTAACGGATATCCGGGGTATCTTGCTCATATTATTATAAAAAATATAAGATTTTTTAAAAGAAAATTAAGATGAGATTATCCGAAAAGCTTTATTCTTTTTATTTCAAAAATAATATCCCTTTGTTTGTAAGCCTGGAGGTTACCAGAAGATGCGTTAACTCCTGCCTTCATTGCTATCTTGTAGAAACTCATAATAAAAATTATAAGCCGGAGAGAGAGTTGTCTTTAGGGGAAATAAAAAGAATATTCAAAGAATTAAAAGAAATCGGAACCATATTTATAAACATAACGGGCGGAGAGCCTCTTTTGAGAAAAGACATTTCAAATATAATTAAACTGGCGTTAAAGCATAAGTTCTATGTTAAGCTTTTTTCTTCTCTAAACTGCGATTTTAAAAAAATAAAGGATATTTATGATCTTGGACTTAGAGATATGGACGTAAGCCTTTACGGCTCAAAGACCATACATAACAAAATTACCGGCAACGACAGCTTCGATTTGACCGTAGATAACATTAAAAAGGCCCGGAAATTGGGTTTTAGGATAACCGTTAAAACCCCCGTTATGAGGCAAAACGCCGGAGAGTTAAAATGGATAAAGAAATTCGCCAAAGACAATAATTTGGATTTTAAAATAGACCCGATAATAACCCCTCGAAACGACGGAGATCTTTCTTGCGCCGAATTATCGGTTTCGGATTTTAAGTTTTTAAAGAATTTTAAAAAAGGAATTTTAAAATCTTACGATAAATCGTTCGATAAAATCGACTATGTTTCCTGCGGAGCGGCGAAAAGCGTTATAGGAATAGACTCTTACGGAAATGTTTTGCCGTGTTTAGCTTTCCCTTTTTCTTTGGGAAGTTTAAAAGAAAAGAAGATAAAGGATATTTTGAAATCCGAGCAAGCGATTAAACTGAGGAAAAAACTTGAAATGGAGCCTAAAAAATGTATTAAATGTAATTATAGAACGATATGCTCGAGATGCCCCGGTATTTCCTGGCTTTACGGTAAAGACGCTTGTTATGTCTACGAAGAAGCCTGCAGGGTATCCGAAGAAATATCGAGGATTAAATAAGGAGGCGGTATGGCGGATTTTAGTTTCGATGTGGTATCCAAAGTCGATATGACGCTTGTGGACGAGTCGGTTAATATAGCTTTGAAAGAGGTTTCCAACAGATACGACTTTAAAGACTCAAACTCGGAGATAACCGTGGATAAAAAAGAAAATAAAATATATCTTACCTCTTCAGACGAATACAAGGTCAAATCTTTATACGACGTTCTTTTGACCAGAATGAGCAAAAGAGGGCTTCCTTTAAAAAATTTTACCGTCGAAAAAATAGAAAACGCCTTGGGTTCAAGAGCCAGAATGATAGTCAAGATACAACAGGGAATCCCTTCGGAGAAGGCCAAAGAAATGGTTAAACTTATAAAAGACGCAAAGTTTAAGGTAACCCCTCAGATACAGGGAGATACAGTAAGAGTTTTTTCAAGGTCGAAAGACGAATTGCAGGCCGTAATATCCATGTTAAAATCGAAAGATTTCGGAGTAAGTTTGATATTTACAAATTATAGATAAATTTTCGCTATGAATAAATCGTTAGTTTTTTTGTTATGCTCGACGCCCATTTTTCTTTTTTCTTCGGAGAAAACGGATTTTAAAGAAGAGGTTAAAAAAGATTTTGAAAAAACAATGGTTATTTTAAAATCGTCTTCTATTTCTCCGGCTCAAAAAGACGAAACGGCTCAGGAGTTTATAAACAAGTACGGGGAAAAGAATTTTTATTATAAAGATGTTTCGGATTATATAATGAAAAGATGCATAAGAAACGATCTTATGGGATATTGTTATTACGACGGCAGCCTCGCCATAAATCCTTCATACGATTACGCCGGGCCTTTTTATAACGGATACGCAATGGTAAATATGGGAGAGAAATGGGGAGGCATAGATAAGAAGGGAAACATAATAATAGAGATATCTTACGACAAAAAAGAAGCCAAAAAACTTATAGAGGAGTTCAGAAAAAAAAACATAAAAAATCCGTACGTGGACACTTTTGAAACAAGATACCAGAAAAGAGAGATAACAAAAGACGATTACATAGCTTACAATGTCGGCGGCTTGTGGGGTTTTATAGACAAATACGATAAAGAGCTGATACCTTTGAAATACCAGGCTACAATGGGTTTTGTCGAAGATATGGCATGGGTAAAACTTAACGGCAAATGGGGAGCGATAAATAAAAAAGATAAAAAAATAATAGATTTTAAATACGACGAGGTAGATTTGTTTTATGAAGATATGGCGAGAGTGAAGGTTAAGGACAAATGGGGATTTGTCGATAAAAACGGCGTAGAGGTAATAAAGCCGGCCTACGATTACGTTAATAACTTTTCCGAAGGATTTGCGATGGTGGAGTCGAACAAAAAATTCGGTTTTATAAATAAAAAAGGAGAATTTGTCATTCCTTTAAAATACGATTACGCTTCTTCTTTTTTTTACGGTATAGCCGAGGTAAAATCGGAGGATAAAGTTGGATACCTCGATTTGTGGGGAAACGAGTGCTGTTTTAAAAAAAGGTAATCCCGATGTTAGACAAAATATTATGTCATCAAGCATAAACTTCGCCCTTTACTCTTTTTAAAATAACATTTTTCTTCTTTTTTTAAACTCCATCGGATTAAAATTTAGAAATCTTATTTTATTTCTATTAGTCATTTAATTTTAATTAAATTATAGTAACCATTTATAGAGACGATCGTTCGTATGAGTGGTTAGGATAAAAAAACGTTTGGTGTGTTATTAAATAATTTATTAAACATATAGAATTAAAAAAGTTTTTTCAATCTCGATTCAAAAATAATATAACAGAAATAAAATGTATTAATAATGTCTTTTTATAAATTTTTAATTTTACATTTTTAAAGTTAATATTAATAATTTCAATGACATATTTTTTATCCAATGCGTCTTATAAATAGGTATAATATTTAAATAGGAGGTTTTTATGTCAATGTTACCTTTAATTATCATACTATTGTTTTTGTTGTTTAGCGCCATAAATGTGTTAAACGAATACGAAAGAGGAGTAGTCTTTACGGTCGGAAGATACACCGGAGTAAAAGGCCCCGGTCTTATAATAATAATTCCGATCATTCAAAAAATGGTTAAAATAGACACCAGAGTCGTTACATTCGACGTTCCTGCTCAGGATATAATAACCAGAGACAACATACCGGTTAAGGTTAATGCGGTAGTTTATTTTAGAGTCATATATCCGGACAAAGCGGTATTAAATGTGGAAAGATATATGTATTCAACAAGCCAGTTAGCTCAAACGACTTTAAGAAGCGTTTTGGGTCAGCAGGAATTGGACGACTTATTGACAAATAGAGATAAAATAAACCAGAGTTTGCAACAAATACTCGACCAGCATACCGAACCCTGGGGAATAAAAGTAAGCGCGGTGGAGGTTAAAAACGTAGATATACCTCAGGAAATGCAAAGAGCCATAGCAAGACAAGCGGAAGCCGAAAGAGAAAGAAGAGCCAAAATAATAAATGCTGACGGCGAATATCAGGCCGCTCAAAAATTGGCGGACGCTTCCAATATAATATCTCAAAATCCTGTGGCTTTACAGTTAAGATATCTGCAAACGATGGTCGAGATATCTTCGGAAAACAATCAGACCATTATTTTCCCTCTGCCTATAGAACTGCTTAAAGCTTTAGGCGAGAAAAAGAATTAGTTTTTTGTTTAACGGCCGATTCTAATTTGAATCGGCCGTTATTGTTTTGATGATAGATCCTTTCTTTTCCGTTTACGTTCATATACCTTTCTGTAAAAAGAAATGCAATTACTGTTCTTTTTATTCTTTAACGGATAACTCTTTAACAGACGAGTATTTAAATTCCGTTAATAAAGAGATAAATCTTTATAAAGATTTATTAACTGAAAAAAAAGATAAATATAAAACTATTTATTTCGGAGGAGGAACCCCTTCTTTTTTAAGCCTGAACGAAACGGAGTATTTGTTGGATTTGTTTAACAAAATAAAACCGTTAAAAAATATGGATGAAGCGGATTTCGAGCTTAATCCG
This sequence comes from Elusimicrobium minutum, assembly GCA_020723765.1. GTDB lineage: Bacteria > Elusimicrobiota > Elusimicrobia > Elusimicrobiales > UBA9959 > JAAYVG01. Next base: position 67,421 of record DYIF01000005.1, on the reverse strand, counting down.
GAGTCGGTTTCCGAGGATAAACTTAAAATTTTAAAAGACTTCGGTATAAATAGAGTTTCTATAGGCGTTCAAAGCTCAAACGATGAGATTTTAAATTTTTTAGGAAGGGTTCATAGTTATAAAGATTTTTTGAAAAAATACGATATTATAACGAAATACTTTGAAAACGTTTCGCTCGATCTAATATACGGTATTCCCGGACAAAGCGAAAAAGATTTATTAAAAGATCTGGATAATATAACCTCTCTTTCTCCAAAACACATTTCTTTATACGCTTTAGAAACTCATAAGAATACTTTTTTTGAAAATTTAAAAATAGACGAAGAGAAACAGTCGGATTACTATTTTTTGATAAGAGATTTTTTGGTCGGCAAAGGATATATCCATTACGAAATATCCAATTTCGCTTTAAACGGATATTTCTCAAAACATAATCTTAATTACTGGGATAGAGGGGAGTATCTGGGGTTGGGTCCATCGGCTTCTTCTTTTATTTCTAACAAAAGATGGAAAAACAAATCCGATTTGAAAGCTTACATAAGAGGTTTAAATAATGGTAAAATAGAATTTGAGCATATGGAAGAGCTCGACGAAAAAGACGAATTAAACGAAAAACTGATGTTAGAGCTTAGGAAAATGGAAGGTTTGGATTTAAATTCCGAAGTTTATAATGTTTTTAAAGAGAAAATTGAGGAACAGATAAAAAAAGGTTATATGGAAATATTAAACGGAAAGGTTAAAATAAAAAAAGATTTTTTGTTTGTCTCAAATAAAATAATTTCGGATACAATGTTTTAAAGGAGTTTTTATGTTACCCAAGGTTTATGAGCCGAAATCGGTCGAAAACAAATGGATAGATATATGGCAGAAAGAAAAAATATTTTTTCCTAAAATAGATAAATCGAAAAAACCGTTTACCGTAGTCATCCCTCCGCCCAACATAACCGGGGCGCTTCATATGGGCCACGCTTTAAACAATACTCTTCAGGATATACTGATAAGATATAAGAGGATGAGCGGAGAAAACGCTTACTGGGTTGTCGGAACAGACCACGGGGGAATCGCCACTCAAAACGTATTGGAAAAAATTCTTAAAAACGAAGGGGTAAAAAAAACCGACATAGGAAGAGAAAAGTTTTTGGAAAGAATGTGGAAGTGGTATGAGGAATGCGGCCACACGATACTAAATCAGCTTAAAAAATTGGGATGTTCCATAGATTTCTCGAAAGAAAACGTCAGATTTACCATGGATAAGGAAAGAGCCTATTCGGTTTTTTGGGCTTTTAAAGAGCTCTGGGAAAAAGGCCTTATTTACAGGGGCGAGAGGATGATAAACTGGTGCCCCCGGTGTTATACCGCTTTAAGCGACATAGAGGTCGAATACGAAGAAGAAAAATCCAAACTATGGCATATAAAATATCCCATAGACGGTTCGGATGATTTTATAGTAGTGGCCACCACAAGACCCGAGACCATGCTCGGAGATACGGCCGTAGCCGTAAATCCAGAGGATAAAAGATATAAAAAATTAATAGGCAAATTTTTAATTCTTCCTCTTGTCGGAAGAAAAATAAGATTGATAGCCGACAAGAAAGTGGAAATGGGTTTTGGAACCGGAGCGGTTAAGGTTACCCCGGCTCACGACCCGTTAGATATGGAGATGGGAGAGGGGCATAATCTTGAGTTTATAAAAGTAATATCCGACGACGGAAAGATAATAAATTCGCCGGAAAAATATTCGGGCTTAAAGGTTTTAAAAGCGAGGGAAGAAATCGTAAAAGACTTGTCGGAGCAAGGGTATCTGGTTAAAGAAGAGCCGTATGTTCATAATGTGGGGAAGTGTTATAGATGCGATAATCATATAGAGCCTATGATAAGCGAGCAGTGGTTTGTAAAATATAAACCGATATCCGAAAATACTTTAAATGTAATAAAAAACGGAGAGGTTAAGTTTTATCCGGAGAGATGGGTAAAACCGATGTTGGATTGGCTTAACAATATTCAGGACTGGTGCATTTCAAGGCAAATATGGTGGGGACACAGAATCCCGGCTTTTTATTGCAAGAAATGCTCGGGAAAAGGCTTGATTTACAACGAAAAAGGAGAGATAGTAAAGGTTTCGATTAAAAACGGAGCAAAACCGATAATATCTTTTGAAAAGCCCTCTTCCTGTCCGGACTGCGGAGGGGCGGATTTTGTTCAGGACCCCGATGTTTTGGATACCTGGTTTTCTTCGGCGCTTTGGCCTTTTTCGGTTTTCGGCTGGCCGAGAAAAACCGAAGAGCTTAGTTATTTTTATCCGACCTCGGCGCTTGTCACCGGTTATGAGATACTTTATTTATGGGTTTTGAGAATGATTACAAGCGGGCTTTTTCATCTCAATCGAATTCCTTTTTCAAAGGTTTACGTTCACGGCATAGTAAGGGATAAACACGGACAGAAAATGTCTAAATCCAAGGGCAACGTAATAGATCCGCTGGACATGATGGAAAAATACGGAACCGACGCCATGAGGTTTTCTTTAGCCATAGGGGCTTTAGGCGGAAAGGATATTCCGTTTTCCGAAAACTCCATAATAGGTGGCAGAAATTTCGTAAACAAATTGTATAACGTATCGAGATTTATCCAGATGAATTTAAAAGAAGGAGAAAAATACGAAGCGGTAGAGTCGAAGATGGACCTTAGCGATAAATGGATTATATCCAGAAGCTCAAAGATAATAGACGAGTATAAAAAACTGATGGACAATTATATGTTAAGCGAGGCCCTGGATACGGTTTACGGATTTGTCTGGGACGAGTTTTGCGACTGGTATCTTGAGATTTCAAAGATGTATATAAATACCGAGCTTAAATCGCATAAGATGGGCTTGATTATTAAAGTTTTCGAGTCGGTAATAAAAATGCTTCATCCGTTTATGCCTTTCGTTACGGAAGAGATATACTCGGCGCTTAAGGAAAGATTTGAAAACCCGGAAAAATTTATAGTTGATTCAAAGATAAAAAAACCTTTCCATATAAAAGACGAAAAAGCGGAAGCCGATATGGGAGTTTTGATGGAGATCATAAGAGAAATAAGAACCGTCAGGTCCGAGTTTTCCTTTCATCCCACAAAGGAAATAGTAGTGGTATTGGCCGGCGTAAGCGAGATTGAAAAAAATATTTTAGATCATTTGAGTTATATAAAACACCTTTCAAAATCGGCGGCCGTAATAATAGGGAGTCCCGAAAAAGATAAAACTTACATAAAAAGCGTCGTTAGAAATTACGAGATATATGTGGAATGCGACTCAAACATAGACATAGAAAAAGAAAAACTCAGAATAAAAAAAGAAATGGACGAGATAAAAATCTCCAACGAAAAATGGGAGAAGATGCTTTCAAATAAGGATTTCACCGAAAAAGCTCCGGAGTCAGAGGTTGTAAAAATAAAAGAGAGAGTAAACGAGAACAATATCAAAATTTCAAAGCTTGAAAAAATTCTTTCGGGGTTTGAAAGATGAGCAATTTTACAAGAAGATTCAGAGAGAAATACTGGATAAGAAAAGACAGAGAAGACCTTTTTTTTACCGGTTTTATGCTCACTTGCATGATAGCCTCGGTCGTTACGACCTACTGGCATTATTTCGATATGATAGAGTTGAAGCCCAAGATAAAACTTAAATCCGATATTAAAAAAGAGGATATGAAGAAAATAAAAGACGTGGATTATATGATAGGCCTTAAAAAAGACAGCACGTTTTATAAGGTTGAGGAGTATTTTAAACCGGATGAACAAAATAACGATTAAAATAATTTTTTCTTTTTTCGTTTTAAATATTTTTTTGCCTTTAACTCCCGATTTCGCTTTAGCCGAAAACTCCATTACCGCTTCCAATTCAAGAGAAGAAACGGTCGAGGTGGAGTGGGGGGATAGGGCCGAGATAATAGACCATCCGGTCTACGGAGTTATAGTTTTATCCAAAGACAGATGGAAAAACTGGGTTTTCAGGTCGCTTATAATAATAATGGCTTATTTGTCTCTTTTGATAGTCATACTTTCCATCCCGAAGACCTCTGAGCTTAACTTAATAGTCGCATATATACTTTCGGGCTCGGCTTTCGTTGTTTCTTTCTGGGAAACTTTAAGCGGCTGGATGCTTACAAGGCTTAACAGTTATAAATACGGCTGGAGCTTTATTTTGATATCGATACCTATGTATTTAGCGAGCTACTTTGCGGTAATCAGAGTCAAGAAAAACGACATATCCTATTCTCAAATAAAAGAAGAATTTAAAAAGATGCAACAATTAAACGCGGATTCTTACGAGGATAGACGGCTTCTTCCGATTTCCGGAGTTCCGGGGGACTGGGAGGATGAGGACTTTCTAAGGCATAAGTAATTTCAAATTTATATAATATTATTATGAATCCTTTATCTATAATAAGACAGTTTGTAAAAGGGCTTTTAAAAGAAAACGAGCCTTACCAGATAGCTTTGGGGCTATCCTTCGGTATGATGATAGGCATAATTCCCAAAAACAATCTTACGGCTCAGCTTCTTTTTATTCTCTCGCTTTCGACCAAAGCCAATATACCGTTTTTAATACTATCCATATTCTTTTTCTCTTTGTTGGCCCCGATAACAGATCTTATCTCAGATAAAATAGGATATTATATACTTACATTAAAATCTTTAGAGCCTTTTTTTACAAAGATGTATAATATGCCGGTTATTCCCTGGACCGATTTCAATAACACGGTGGTAATGGGCGGTTTAATGTTGGGTTTATCCCTTTTTATTCCGTCTTATTTTTTATTTAAAAAATTCGCTAATTACTATAATTTGTTTTTGAAAAACAAGGTTTCAAATTCCAGATTCGTAAAATTTTTAAAAGCAAGCTGGCTTTTTGAGTGGTATTTCAAATGATAAGATGGAGTTATTTAATACCCAGATTAGTTTTCGTTTTGATAGTTTATCTTTTTTTCTATTTCGCTTTCGACCCTTTGCTTAAATGGACGATGATTAAATCGCTTGAAAGCGTTTTCGAGGCGAAAGCGGAAATAAAGAAGGTTAAAACCTCTTTTATTAACCCTTCGATAGAGATAGAAGAGCTTAAAGTTGGAAATAAAAACAAAGAATTTAATAATCTATTCGAGTTTAAAAAGCTTAAATTCGCTCTTCTTTCAAAACCTCTTTTTGAAAAAAAATTCGTAATAGACGAGGCCTCGATTAAAGGGCTTTCGTTCGATACCCCGAGGAAAACATCCTGTAAGATTAAAATAAAAAAGACGGAGATGCCGGAATTTGTTAAAAATTATATGGCAAAGGCCCAGGATTTTGCCGTAGATAGATTGGGGGAAATTAAGACCGACGCGATTAGCGATATAAAATTGGAAGTCGCCGAGTTAAAATCGGTTAATCTTTTAAAAGAAATAGAAGAAAAATATAACGCCGATTATAAAAACATAGAAGAGAAAATAGATTTTAAAAAATACGACGAAAGATTAAAAAACATAGAAAAAAAATTCGAGGATGTTAAAAAAGAAAAGAACTTTATAAAACAGGCCAAACAGGCTTCGGAATTAAAAAAGGAAATAGACAAATTTTATAAAGATTTTAAAAAAGACAAAGGAGAAGTTTCAAATCTTTTAAACGAGGTAAAAGATTATTACAAATCTCTCGACCAGGCGAGAAAAGAAGATATGGATAGAATAATGAGCCTTGCTAAAATACCGAAGATCGATTCCGAGTCCATATCACGAATGCTTTTAGGCTCCGATACCGTAAACAAAATAAACGATTATTATTCCATGGCTTTAGAAGCCGAGAGATATATTCCGGATAACCCGAAGAAAAAGGTGTTTGAGGAAAAAAGAAAAAGAGGAAGAGTTGTCAATTTTACAAAGTACGATAGCTACCCCAAATTTCTTTTAAAAATCGCTCATATAGACGGGGTATTGACTCCCCAAAATCCCATAGAATACTCGGCTACCGTCGAAAATCTTACAACCCAGCCTTCGGTTTATCCCTATCCTTTGAAAATAAAGCTTTTCGGCAAGAAAGATAAATCCGAGATATCGGCTAACTCTTCTATAGATTTATCAACCGATATCGCAAAATCCGTTACCGATTTGAAATATACCGGTGTTAAGGTTTCAAACTTAGTTTACGGTAAAGATAAATTGAAAATAGAAATCCCTTCTTCTTATTTAGACACTTTTGTAAATATAAAAACTTTGGGTTCGGATGTAGACGCCGAGATAAAATCCGTTTTTAGGGATATGGAATTGAAACCTTATGTAGCCATAACCAAATTGGATAAGCTTAACAAAACCATAGAAAACTCGTTGTCCGGGTTAAAAACTTTTTCGCTCGACATAAAACTTTCGGGGAAATTAAAATCGCCTTCTTTATCTTTTAAAACCGATCTTGCGGATATAATATCCGGCTCGCTTGAAAACGCGTTTAAAAAAGAGATAGAAAAAGCAAAAGCCGAGATAAGAGAAAAAATAGACCTTGAGATTAATAAAAACAAACAAAAAATTGATTCTTTGATAAAAGCCAAACAGAGCGAGCTTAAAGAAAAAATCAAATCCGAATCCGAGACCATAAGCAAAAAATTGGAAGAAATACAGAAGTCTTTGGAAAAACAAATCAGATTTTAGCGTATAAATGCCAAATTTTGTAAAATCTAAATTATGGAGAATTTTATTTTAAATGTAAAAGACGAAATTATTTCGTCTTTTAAACAAATTCCTTCAAAATACTTCGATTTATATGAAAATTTTACCGAACCTTTAGGTAAAGGGGTAAGAACGAGATTCGCTTTCTGGCTTTCCAAAGCTTTGGGCGCGGATTTAAAATACGCGGTGAAAATAGCCTCGGCCGCCGAGATCGTTCATATGGCGTCTTTGCTTCACGACGACTGCGTCGACAGCGCTTTGACAAGAAGAGGGAATGCGAGCATAAACTTTAAATACGGAATAAACAGGGCAATACTGGTGGGCGATCTTGTGGTATCGATAGCTTTCAAAAAAGCGAAATCCGTTTCATGCGATTTGGCTTTAAGCCTGGTCGATTGCGTCGAGAGTATGAGCAAAGGCGCTCTTTTGGAAGAAAATATAAAATTTAAAATAATAACAGAATCGGATTATTCAGAAGTAGTCGATTTAAAAACATCTTCTCTTTTTAGATGGATTTCTTTTTCAATAGGAGCCGTTTCCGGGTTTAACGATTTCGTTATGCTCGATAAGATATCTAAAAATTTCGGTTTAAGTTTTCAGATAATAGACGACATAATAGACATAGAAGGAGACGAAAACCTAATAGGAAAAGACAGCTTTAAAGACCTCGTCGAGGGGAAAATAAACTACCCCGTGCTTTTAGGATTAAAAGACGATTATGTAAAAACGAGAACCCTCGGTTTTTTTGAAGATAAAAAAGATATTGTTCCGGTTTATGAAATAAGAAAACATCTTGTGGAAAATAAATACACCGATCTGGCCAGAGAAAAAGCTTTAAATCTGGTTTTGGATTTAAAGGACGACATTTTAAAATTTAAAAACAAAGACAATGCGATAGATTTTTTTAATTTTATATATTCTATGTGCGAAAGGAAAAAATGAGGAGGAGATTATGAGTAATTTCCAAAAATGGTTTATAATATTAAGGGCTTACTCCTGGCCGGCTTCAATAGTCCCTTTAATGATATCCGGGGTATATTCTTATAAAAACGGATGGTTTAACGCTTTAGATTTTGTTTTAATTTTTATCGCCGGGCTGAGTTTGCATTTGGGGGCAAACGTTTTAAATACTTATTACGACTATAAAAACGGAGTGGACGACGAAAACTCGGACGACATAGGCATAGTAAAAGGGCTTGTAACCCCTAAGACCGCATTTATAGTCGCATGGGGGCTTTTAATATTTAGCGCTTTGATAGGTTTTTTTCTCGTTTTTAAATATTCTTTGTGGAGTTTTCTGTTTATAGCGGGAACGGGATTTTTGCTCGCCGTTATATACACCGCAAATCCCGTTTCTTTAAAATATAAAGCGTTAGGGGAGATAGTGATATTTTTATGTTTCGGTCCATTGATAGTAAGCGGAGCGGTTATGATTATGGCCAAAAGGTTTGTCCCCGAATCTATATTTTTATCGATACCGTCCGCGCTTTTGATAGTAAACATATTGCTTGCCAATAACATAAGAGACGACAAATCCGATACGGAGAAAGGCATAAAAACGATAGTCGACATATTCGGGATAAACGTTTCTAAAAAAATATACATATCTCTATTGTTTTTAAGCTATTTGTTTTCTCTATTTTTGCTTAACTTCTCAAAAACTTCGCTTTTGCTTCTTCCGTCTTTGGTTTTGATGTACGACCTTTTTAAAATAACCGAAAAAGGCGATTATGTAATACTTGTTAGAAAAACCGCCCAGTTTGTTTTGGCTTTTGGAGTGTTATTTTCAATAGCGATAGTATTATGAATTACCTGATAACTTCCATAACCGAACTTTTAACTTTAAAAGGCAAGAAATCCGTTAGAATCGGGAAAGAATTGACCGAACTTGAAATAATAAAAGACGCCGCCATATACATATCAGAAGGCAAAATAAAATATTACGGAAAAGAGAAAGAGGTTATTAAAAAAATCAAAAAAAACAAATTTATTAATATAAAAGCCGACGGGGTAGTAATGCCGGCTTTTATAGATTCTCATACTCACGCGGTATTTGCAAGACCCAGGCTTTTAGATTTTGAAATGAGAACTCAGGGCGCCACATACGCCGAGATAAAAAAAGCCGGAGGTGGGATAAACAGGAGCGCAAACGATATTAAAAATTCGGATATCGAAGAACTTTCTAGAAATCTTATAGATTTTTCAAAAAAATTTTTGGAATGCGGAACCGCAACCGCGGAGGTTAAAAGCGGATACGGGCTCGACTTTGAAAACGAAATAAAAATTTTAAAAACCGTAAAAGAATCTCAAAAAAACGCCCAGCTTGAAATGATACCGACTTTTTTAGGGGCTCATTCCATTCCCTCTTCGTTTAAAAGCTCTAAGGATTATCTGGATTATTTGAAAAAAGAAGTGGTTCCGTATGTGGCCCAAAACAAACTTGCCATTTACGCGGACATTTTTTGCGAAAAAGGATATTTTGAACCGAAAGAAGCTATTAATTATTTAAACCATTTAAAAAAATACGGCCTTAAACCTAAGATACATGCCGACCAGCTTACAAAATCTGGCGGAAGCGTTGTGGCTAACAAAGTAAAAGCTATATCGGCTGACCACCTGGACTTTGCGGATGAAGAGTATATAAAACTTCTTAAAAAATCCGATACCATAGCCACTTTTCTTCCCGCATCCAATTATTTTTTAGGTTTAACCAAATACCCCGATGCCAGAAAATTCATAGAAAACGCTAACCCCGTATCTCTGGCCACCGATTTTAATCCCGGAACAAGCCCATGCTGGAATATGCAGTTTGTAATATCTTTGGCTTTGACTCATATGAAAATGAGAATTTCAGAGGCCATAGTATCCGCCACTTATAACGCCGCATGCGCTTTAGAGATAAACGACAGGGTTGGTATGATAGATTTGGGTATGGATGCCGATATAATTATTTTGGAAGTAAAAGACCATAGAGAGTTGGGTTACTACTTTGGAGCCAATTTAAACAAAATCACTTTCAAAAAAGGAAAAATAGCTTATGAAAAAAATAATACTTTTCGATATTGACGGAACGGTTATAAACGCCGGCGGTGCCGGTATGAGAGCTTTGAACAAAGCGGTATCCGATATCGGGGGTATTGAGGACGTTTGCAAATACTTCGAACTTCAGGGCTCGACAGATAAGGTCAATTTTGAAAACGCCTTTTACTGCGCTTTTAAAAGAAAACCGAACTCAAAAGAATATAAAAAATTAAGAGAGTTATACATAAAACATCTGCCCGACGAGGTTAATTATTCGGTTAAAGCCGGAAAATATTTTAAAATAAAAGGCGTCGATAAGCTTCTCGACTTTTTATCCAAAAGAGACGACGTTTTAATAGGGCTTGGTACGGGAAATTTAGAAAAAGGGGCTTATATAAAGTTAGGCCCGTCTAAACTTTCTCATTATTTCTTATTCGGCGGTTTCGGCGAGGAACATACCACCAGAGAAGATATGCTTAAAACGGCCGTCAAAAACGCCGAAAAGATAATAAAAGAAGAGATAAAAGAAAATAACGTTTATGTAATAGGCGATACCGAAAAAGACATAACAGCCGCAAAAAATTTAGGTTATCACTCCGCCTGCGTTTTGGACGGTTTTGGAGACAAAAAAAAGATTTTTCAGGCCGGTCCCGAGTTATTGGAAAAAGATTTTTCAAATATGAGAGTATGGCTTATCTGGTTAGGATTGAAAAAAGACCCTAAAGGCGTAAAAAGGGGAAGTTATATATGTCCCGACACTCCCATAGAACACGCTTATTACGGAATGACCGGTATGGGGAGCTGGGCGGACCTTAAAGAAATGGTAAGCGAGTTTAGAAAGAAAAAAGGCAGATGAAAAAAGCCGTTATATTATATAGCGGCGGTAAGGATTCTCATTTCGCTTTATATACCGCCTTAAAAAAAGGATACTCCGTCCCTTTTCTGATAAACTTAGAACCGATACCTCACTCAAAGGGATATGTTTATTTTAACAACCCTTATTCCAAAAAGATAATAGAACTGCACTCCAAATTGATGAATATCGAGATTTTATATTTCAAGATGGATGAAAGGAAATATTTTGTTTTTAAAAACGACGTATCGGCTTTTATTTCGGAACTGGTCGGATGGGTCGAGGGGAAAATAGGCGATTTTACGTTTTTTTTCACCTGGGATAAAGACGATATAAAATCCGAGCCCAATCACAAAAAACAATACAGATTAATAACGGCTTTCTTTAATAAAACAAATCGCAAATATCTTTTCCCTTTCATAGACAAATCTTTTAAAGATTTGACTAAATCATATTCTAAAGCCGGGATAAAACCCATTTGCGTCGGGATATCCAAAGACAAAAATAAATTCAAATCCTTTTTGGGTAGAACTATGGATTTAAAATTCATAGACGATATGGAAAAAGAAAACAAAAAACTAAAGCCCCGTTTTAGAATAACAAAGCCGGATATACAAAGCCTCGTAATCGAAAGCCCGCTTTTTAACGGCAAAAAAATAACCCCCGTTTCTTTCAAAAATATAACCTCAAAAGAAAACCTTTTTATAAAAACGGATAGGTATAAAATTTATTAAAGTAATTTGATAAAATTGTTTTAGTAGATTGTTAATTACAAAAATAGAGAAGGTAATGATATGACGAAAGAAACGCTTTCCGAACTTGAGAATAGATTATGGAATATCGCGGATAAATTAAGGGCAAATTCCGATTTAAAATCTTCCGAGTATTCCGTCCCGGTTTTGGGTCTTATATTTTTAAAGTATGCCGACTATAAATTTACAAAACAAGATAAAATATTTTCCCAAAAAACAAATTTAAGAAGAAAAATAGGAAAAACAGATTTCCAAGCAGCTGGAGTTATGTATTTGCCTGAGAATGCAAGATTTTCATACTTATTAAAATTACCTGAAAGTGCCGATATAGGAAAAGCCATAAACGAGGCTATGAAAGCTATTGAAAATGAAAATGAGGACCTTAAAGGTATTCTTCCTAAATCTTATAACAGATTTGAAAAATCTTTACTTATAGAATTGTTAAAATTGATGTCTTCCATACCGGACGATATAGAAGGTGATGCTTTCGGTAAAATTTACGAATATTTTTTAGGACAATTTGCAATAAAAGAAGGTCAGCATGGCGGCGAGTTTTTCACCCCTACCTGTCTTGTTAAATTAATAGTTTCAATAATTGAACCGTTTCATGGAAAAATATTTGACCCGGCATGCGGGTCCGGCGGTATGTTTGTTCAAAGTGCCGAATTTGTAGAAGAGCATAAAAAAAGAGCGGTTGATGAAATAAGTGTTTATGGAGTTGAGAAAACAAGCGAAACTGTTAATCTTTGTAAAATGAATTTGGCGGTTCATGGTCTTTCAGGGGATATTCTTCAGGGTAATTCTTATTATGAAGATTTGCATGACATGGTTGGAAAATTCGATTTTGTGATGGCAAATCCACCGTTTAATGTAAACGGAATAGACAAAGAAAGAATAAAAAGCGATGTTAAAAGGTTTCCTTTTGGCATGCCTTCCGTAGATAACGGCAATTATATATGGATTCAATTGTTTTATAGCGCTCTAAATAAAAATGGAAGAGCTGGTTTTGTTATGGCAAACTCCGCAAGCGACGCAAGAGCAAGCGAGATGGAGATAAGAAAAAAGATTATTGAAAGCGGAGTAGTGGATGTTATGATAGCAATAAGTTCAAACTTTTTTTATACCGTTACTCTTCCCTGTACGTTATGGTTTTTTGATAAATCAAAAATAAACACAAAAAGAAGGGATAAAGTATTATTTATAGATGCAAGAAACATATATAACCAGATTGACAGAGCCCACAGGGAATTTACCCCCGAGCAGATAGAATTTATATCAAATATCGTAAAACTCTATAGAGAAGAAAAACCGGAAAATAGATATGGAAGCGAGAAAATCTTAAATGAAAACTTTCCAGAATCTAAATATAGGGATGTGTTGGGGCTTTGCAAAGTAGCCGATATAAAAGAGATAGAAAAGCAGGGATGGAGTTTAAATCCCGGAAGATATGTGGGAGTTGCCGACAAAGATGAGGAAGATTTTGATTTTAAAGAAAAAATTAAAGAATTAAACGATGAATTAGAAAAACTAAACGCGGAAGCTAAAGAATTAGAAGAAAAAATATCAACAAATATTTCAAAAATACTTAAAACTAAAAGATGAGAAGGTAAAGTAAAATGGCTTTATTTACAAAAGCGGAAATAAAAGAAGTAAGAAAAGAATATTGCTTATTACATGAAAATACGATTGGTATTCTAAAAAAAGCATCGTTATCATTTTCTGAAGGCGAAACCTATGATATTTTTATTTCACATAGTTATACCGATGCTGAAGAAATTTTAGGAGTAAAAACTATAATTGAAAATATGGGTTTTTCAACTTATGTTGATTGGATAGAAGATAAGCAATTAAATCGAGGAAAAGTCAATAAAGAGACTGCGGAAATTATTCGCAAAAGAATGAAGTGTTGTAAGAGTTTGTTTTTTGTTACATCTGAAAATTCACCAAATTCAAAGTGGATGTCATGGGAACTTGGTTATTTTGATGCTTTAAAAGGAAAAGTTGCAATACTACCCATTTCCCAGTCATCATCAATAACCGATGAATATAAGGGACAGGAATATTTAGGACTTTATCCTTATGTCACAAAAGATCGGATTGAAGGTTCAGGTAAAATGACATTATGGATTCATGATGATGTCGATATATATGTAAGTTTCAATAGTTGGCTTGAAGGGAGAAAACCTTATAAACATTAGAGGTAATATGGAAGATAAAATAAGATATTTAGAAATGATTCAAAATATTATCAGTCGTATGGCTAATAATTCTTTTCTTTTAAAAGAATGGACTGCAATTTTAGTTTCTGCTTTGTTTGCTTTGTCTGCTAAAGATTCAAATATAGCATTTGTTAATGTGGCTTTTTTACCAATAATAGTTTTTTGGATTTTAGATGGGTATTTTTTAAAAATAGAAAGAGAATATCGAAAATTTTATGATAAGGCAAGACAATTAGAAAAAGTAGATTTTTGTTTAGATACAAAATCACTTCTTAGAAAAGATGAAATGGAATGTTTGACTAAAGTTATTTTTTCAAAAACTCTATTGCCTTTTTATGGGACAATGCTTTTAGTAGTAGTTGTGATTAGAATATTAGGAGGAAAATAAAATGGCAAGAAAGGTATTTTTTAGTTTTCATTATAAAGCGGACAACTGGCGTGCATCGCAAATTAGAAATATAGGAATAATTGAAGGAAACCAACCAGTGTCTGATAATGATTGGGAACAAATCATAAGAGGTGGAGACCGAGCAATAGAAAATTGGATTGATGAGCAATTGAAAGATAAATCTTGCACTGTGGTCCTTATAGGAACAAATACTGCAGGTAGAAAATGGATTAATTATGAGATTGAAAAATCTTGGAATAATGGTAAAGGTTTATTTGGAATATATATCCATAATTTAAAAGATAAGGATGGGAATCAAGGTTTGAAAGGGAAGAATCCTTTTGACAATTTTGAACTTAATGGGAAATTGTTATCATACATAGTAAAAACTTATGATCCACCTTATTATGATAGTAAGGACGTATATAACTATATTAGAAATAATATTGAATCGTGGGTAGAAGAAGCAATAGAAATTAGAAATAAATGTAAATAAATTGTTAAATTATGCAAACTATTAAAATAAAAGATTTGGGAGAAATCATTACAGGTAAAACTCCATCCACAAAAAAGCCTGAATTGTTTGGAAATGACTATCCTTTTATTACTCCTACAGATATTTTATCTTATGATTTTTATTTTATTCAAAATACAGAACGCGGTCTCTCTAAACTAGGTTATCTTAGTCAGAAAAACAAAATTCTTCCGCCAAAAACAGTTTGTTATGTGTGTATTGGTTCTACTATAGGGAAAATTTGCATGACTAAAACTTATAGTTTTACTAATCAGCAAATAAATGCCATTATTGTTAATCAGAAAAAATATGTTCCTGAATATGTGTATTATCGTCTTATATATGAAACACCTAAAATCAAATCAATAGCTATGGGGACTGGTTCAGGCAAAGCAATATATAATAAAAAATTTTTTGAAGAGTATGAGTTGCAAATCCATAAATATCCAATACAGCAAAAAATCGCTTCGATTCTTTCGGCTTATGATGATTTGATTGAAAATAATACAAAAAGAATTAAAATTCTTGAGCAGATGGCTGATGCCATTTATAAAGAATGGTTTGTAAAATTTAGATTTCCCGGTTATGAGAAAGTTAAATTTGTTGATTCCGAATTAGGAAAAATCCCCGAAGGCTGGGAAGTGAAAACTTTTTTAGAAATTCCATATTTAAGATTAGTTA
The DNA here is from genome assembly GCA_020723765.1 of Elusimicrobium minutum. Classification (GTDB taxonomy): domain Bacteria; phylum Elusimicrobiota; class Elusimicrobia; order Elusimicrobiales; family UBA9959; genus JAAYVG01. Next base: position 52,328 of record DYIF01000005.1, on the reverse strand, counting down.
ATGAAAATATTTTGCCTTATCAAGGGACTAAAAAGTATTTTGCGACAGCGGATGTAGAAGGTATTGATTTTGTTAAAGATGGGATTGAATATTCTTATCATAATAAACCAAGTCGTGCTCAAAAACAACCAGTTTTAAATTCAGTATGGTTTGCAAGAATGAAAGATACTTATAAAGTTTTGTTGTTTTCTACCCCTAATTTAGATTTAGTAGATTCTATTATCCTGTCATCAGGATTTGTTGGATTTGAAGCTATATCTGAGAAGTGGTTAAGTTTTCTTTTTATATCAATAAAGTCGCAAGAATTTCATAAACAAAAAGATATATTTTGTACTGGTGCAACTCAAATGTCTTTGACAAATGAAGGTTTAGCACGAATTAAATGGTTATTTCCAAAAGAAAATATAATTGAAGAATATGATAAATTAGCAAGACCAATAATTAATTCAATATTAGTTTATCAAAAACAAAACAAAATTCTTCGTCAAATACGAGATATTTTGTTACCAAAACTTATTTCCGGTGAATTAGATGTCTCAGATTTGGAGATTAAAGTAAGAGAAACTGATAAAGAGAAGATTTAAATAATGACAGAAAAAGAAGCAAAAGAGTTGCTATTAAGAAAAAATGAAAGTAAAAATCTTGACTATAAAGAAAAATTCAATTGGGATAATGCCTTAAAATCGGAAAAAGGACAAGTAATAAAAGACATAATTGCTATGTTTAATACGCAAGATGGTGGAAAGATTGTGTTTGGTGTAAGAGATAAAGATTTTGAATTTATAGGTCTATCTAAAGAAGATTTTGAATCTTTTGACTCAACTAAAATTAATGATTTATTACACAATTATACGGACCCAGAATATTCTTGTCTTATTTATAAGTTTAATATTGATGAAAAATATGTTGTTATAATTGATGTGCCTGAATTTAAAGAATTACCCGTTATTTGTAAAAACAACTTACACTCTCAAGATAACAAATTAATTTTACAAGAAGGACAAATTTATATAAGAACAGAAAAAGCGACAACCGAAGTTATATCTTCTTCAGAACAAATGAGAGAATTTTTAAATAGAGCTATTAGAAGAAAAAGTAATGAATTATTGGAAAACATTAAAAAATTGATTGAAGGGAAGAGTTTAACATATAGTCAAGAGTCAAAAGAGAGATACAAATTAGAGTTTGAACAGTATTCTATATTTGCAACTGAAAAGATTGGAATAATTAAAGATAAAGGTTATTGGAAAATCTTTGCATATCCAGAGAATTATATTCATAATAGATTAGATCAGAAAAAGATAAAAGAATTAGTGGAAAAAAATAAAGTTGATTTAAGAGGTTGGGATTTTCCACATATTGATTACAAAAATACTACTAATTTTAATAATGGAAGACAATCTTTTGCTAAATGGGAATATCATACCGAAGCATGGAGATTTTATAATAGCGGATTATTCGCTTGGGTATCTACTTTTGGGGAAGATGATAAATCTTTTAGAAAAGATGGGAAACAAGTATTAGATTTTATAAACGTAATTTATTCACTTACAGAGTTTTTTTTATTTTTCAAAAGATATTATCAAGAAGTATCTCGAAATTCATACTTAAACATTAATATAACTTTAGTTAATGTCGATAATAGAAAACTTATTTGTTTAAATCCGGAAGTTAATTTTCATGGTAATTATTTTTCTTTAGAAAAAACTCTCACTTATGAAATGAAGATAGATATGATTGATTTAACATCTTCATGGAAGGAAAAGGCAAATGAAATAGCTCGAAAAATATTTTTGGCTTTTAATTGGGATACAATAAGTGAAGAAACTATAAGTTATTGGCAAGAAAGATTATTAAAAAAGGATTTTTAATTATGTCTCTTCCAAATAATAACTATTCCGAATCGGCTATGGTTGAAAAGCCTGCGATAGAGTTATTTAAAAATTTGGGATGGGAGTTTGTAGATTGTTATGGCGAGTTTGATTCGGGTAAAAGTTTTTTAGGTCGCGAGACAAAAAGCGACGTAGTTTTAGTTTCCCGACTTAAACCGGCAATTAAAAAACTTAATCCAAATGTTTCGGATGATTTTATAAACGAAGCTATAAATATAATTATCGCCGATAGAAATCTAATGGGTATGGCTTATGCCAATAAAGAGGTCTATCAATTAATTAAAGATGGCGTTGTTGTAGAGTGTTTAAATAATAAAAACGAGTCGGTTTCCGAGAGATTAAAGATAATAGACTGGGATAATCCAGAAAATAATGATTTTCTTTTAGCATCGCAGTTCTGGGTTTCCGGCGATATTTACACAAGAAGAGCTGACCTTGTAGGGTTTGTTAACGGGATACCGCTGTTATTTATTGAATTAAAAGCTTTTAGTAAAAATATCAAGGAAGCTTATGATAATAATTTAAGGGATTATAAAAATACCATACCTCAAATTTTTCATTATAACGGAATTATTATTCTTTCAAACGGAAGCGAAAGTAGAGTTGGAAGCATCTCTTCGGATTGGGAGCATTTTGCCGAGTGGAAAAGAATAAACGATGAAGGGGAAAAAGGGGTTGTTTCTCTTGAAACGATTATAAAAGCGGTCTGCGATAGAAAAAGATTTCTTGATATTATTGAAAATTATTCGATATTCAGGGAAGAAAAGAATGGCTTAATTAAAATAATAGCTAAAAATCACCAGTACTTAGGGGTAGAAAAAGCGATAAGAAATTTTAATACTGTGTATAAAAATAGAACAAATAAACAATTGGGGGTTTTCTGGCATACCCAGGGCTCCGGTAAAACCGAATCGATGATTTTCTTCTCCCAAAAAATTTTAAGAAAAATACCTGGGAACTGGACATTTGTAATAGTAACCGACAGAAAGGAGTTAGACGAGCAGACATATAAACGGTTTGTTAGAAGCGGTATTATAACCGGCGCTCAGGTCTGGGCCGAAGACTCTGAAAATTTAAGAAAATTATTAACCGAAAATCATAGGTTTATATTTACTACGATACAAAAGTTTAGGACTGAAAAAGGAAAAATCCATCCTGTAATTTCCGACCGCTCGGATATAATAGTTATAGCGGACGAAGCTCATAGAACTCAGTATGATATTTTTGCAATGAATATGAGAAACGCTTTGCCTAATGCCGCTTTTATGGCTTTTACAGGAACGCCTTTAATAGCCGGCGAAGAAAAAACAAAAGAGGTTTTCGGTGATTATGTCAGCATTTATGATTTTAAGCGGGCTATTGAGGATAAGGCGACGGTGCCTTTATATTATGAAAACAGGAAACCTCATTTAAATATCAAAAATTTAAATCTAAATGAAGATATTTATAAAATCCTCGGAGAAGCGGAATTAACGGATGAAGAAGAAAGAAAATTTGAAAGGGAATTTTCAAAAGAATATCAGCTTATTACTCGTGAGGATAGGCTTGAAGAAATAGCTAAAGACATAGTAATTCATTTTATGAACCGCGGTTTTATGGGAAAAGCTATGGTAGTTGCAATAGACAAAGCCACAGCAGTTAAAATGTATGATAAAGTTAAGAAATACTGGCTAAATTATATTGAGAAATTGGAAAAAGATTTAAAAAAAGAGCAGGATGATAAGAAAAGAGAAGAGATATTTCAAAAAATTAAATATATGAAAGAAACCGATATGGCAGTTGTGGTTTCTCAATCTCAAAACGAAGTTGAAGATTTAAAGAAAAAAGGAGTGGATATCCTGCCTCATCGCTTAAGAATGAATAAAGAAGCTTTGGATGAAAAATTTAAAGACCCGGATAATCCTTTAAGATTGGTTTTTGTTTGCGCAATGTGGATGACCGGGTTTGATGTGCCGTCCTGTTCGACTATTTATTTAGATAAACCGATGAAAAACCATACTTTAATGCAGACGATAGCCAGAGTTAATAGAGTTTTTGGTGAAAACAAAGTGGCTGGCCTTATAGTGGATTATATAGGAATTTTATATCAATTAAACCAGGCGCTTTCAATTTATATAACTACTGACAAAGAAGGGATAAGTAATTCACCGATTGTTGAAAAATCTGAACTTATATCTCAGCTTGAAAAATATATAAACGAAATAAAAGATTTGTTTTCAAAATGGGATATAGATATTGAGAAAATTTTAAATTCCAAAGAGCTTGAATGCATAAATCTTATAGATAATGCAGTGGAAAATATTCTTCGAAACGATGAGAGAAAAAAAACTTTTGCGCTTAAAAATTCAATCATACAAAGAACTTATAAAGCAATTCTCCCCGATACCTTCGTTTCCAAATATCAGCCTGTAGTTAAACTTCTTGGCACGATATCTAAAAAAATAAATTCAATTTCGCCGGAAATAGATATTTCGGATGTAATTAAACAGGTTTCGGATTTGTTAGACCGGTCAGTTAAAGTAGATACGCGTTATTCAAAAGAAACCTTTGAAGAATATGTCGCCGGTAGTATTGTGGATTTGACAAAGATTGATATAAATAAATTGAAAAAAGAATTTGAAAAAGGCAAAAAAATAATTATCGCTGAAAGGGTTAAAAAAGCCATAGAAATTAAACTTCAGGCTTTGTATATGTTAAACAAAAGCAGAATAAATTTTCTGGAAAAGTTTCAGGAATTGGTTAATGAGTATAACGCGGGTTCGGTAAATGTCGAAGAGTATTATAAAAAATTGCTGGAGCTTGTAGAATCGCTAAATAAGGAAGAAAAAAGAAGTATTTCGGAAAATCTCACTGAAGAGGAACTTGCTATATATGACTTGCTTACCAAAAATACTCCTATCAATCTGACACAAAAAGAAATTTTAAGAGTTAAGAAAATCGCAAAAGAATTATTGGAAAAGTTAAAAAAGGAAAAATTAGTAATAGACTGGAGAAAAAAACAACAGGCAAGAGCATCGGTTAAGTTATGTATTGAAGAAGTTCTGGAGAAATTGCCCGAATCTTTTAATGACGATTTATACCATCAAAAATGCGAATTGGTTTTCCAACACATTTACGATTCATATCCCGACAAAGGAGAAAATATTTATACTATTCGAAGTTTTTGAAATAGTTTTTTTAAAATATTCTCTTTTTTGCAAATACTAAATACTTTTAAAAGACCACTTATACGAACGATCGTCTTTATAAGTGGTTAGTGTTAGATTAAAGAGAAATTTGATTAAATTGTTAATACTATTGATTTTTTATAAAAAAACTATATAATTTAATTAGGGTTTGCCGAAAAGGTTTGGATTTAAATTTTTTTCGGCTTATAGAGAGGTGGTTATGAAGTTTATATTAATTTTATTTTCGGTTTTGATGTCGGCTCAGGATAAGAAATTGATAACGAATAGTTCGGTAAACGAAATAAATTCCGCAAGAAATACGCTGAATACCGATATGGACGCTTTTTCGAAAGAGTTTTTAAACGGCGATAACTCTCATAAACTCATACTGGACGCTCAAAACGATATAATAAACGCGGTTCAAAACGCAGCCCAAAAAGACGTAAAAAAGAATAACGAGTTAACCGAAAACTTAAAGATATTTGAGAGGGAAACGGATGAGACGGTGGTTACGGAGGTGGATATACCCAATCTTAACCCGAGAAAAACTTACGTTAACGTAAAAGGCAAAGATGTGGTTTTAAATTACGAAAAAAAAGATTTTATCGACACATCCGAAAGTTTTAAAAAGAAAAATAGATTTGTTAAAAAAATAAAGATTTCCGAAAAAGCCGACCCTTCCACGTTGAAATACAGAATATCCGATAACAGAAAAGTGATAATAACATTTAAAAAGAGAAACGCCAAATAGTTCAAAGTTTAAAGTCTAATGTCTAAAGTTCAAAGTTGAATGTTCAAAGATTAATGTTGAATGTTAAATGTCTAAAGTTGCACGATAGGAAAATGTTTTAAGTTTATTTAAACAGCCAATCTTCCAGTCGTCCATTCATCTAATCCTCCAAATCTTTGTTTAATCTTTAGTGATATTTATCTCTTCCACTGACCACTTATACGAACGATCGTCTGTAAAAGTGGTTCGCTAATAAAAAATAAATTATTAAGGTTAATGGTAGTAAATAATATTTTTTATATTTAGTCTGGTCAACTATTAGTATCATAATTTTAGAAACTTTATTATACATAACCCAACCGACATAAACTGGCTAATAAAAGGATTTGGCCAAGAAGTATGGAACGATTACAAAACCGGATATGACCCATATATACCCGAGAAATACAAAAGTCTTTTCAAATAGTCTTTAATTGCTAATTCTTCTAATTATATAATCTTTTAAAATTGATTTAACTTATTATTTTTTTATTTTTTAAAAAATTTACTAAAATTTATATATCGTAGTTTTCTAACCTGTCGTAAAATTTCTGTTTCCGCGGAGGTCATATGTCTTATTTTATAGGAAGAAATCGAGAAGCGAGGTATACCTACGGGTTTGACGATGTGGCTCTGGTTCCGGGAAATATAACAATAGATCCGGAGGATGTGGATATATCGATGAACATAGCCGATATTAAATTAAAAATCCCGTTTCTGGCTTCGGCGATGGACGGGGTGGTGGATGTTAAAATGGCGGTAGCTTTCAATAAAACGGGAGGGCTTGCCGTTTTGAATTTGGACGGAGTTAATACAAGATACGAAAATCCGGAGGAAGTTATAAGCGAACTTGTAAACGCTTCAAACGACAAAGCCACCGAAGTTTTCCAGAAGATTTATAAAGAGCCGGTAAAGCCGAAGTTGATAGCCAAAAGAGTGGAAGAGATAAAAAAGAATAAGGTTTACTGCGCGGTTAGTTCAATACCTCAAAACGCGGAGAAATTCGGTCCAATAGCCAGAGACGCGGGAGCGGACATTTATTTCGTTCAGGCTACGGTTTTGACGGTTAATTATTACTCTTCTAAAATTAAAACTTTAAACTTAGAAAAATTTATAAAGGATATGAAGATCCCCGTGGCATTAGGTAACTGCGTTACTTATAAGGTCGCGTTAGACCTTATGGAAGTAGGAGCAAGCGCTGTTTTAGTTGGAGTTGGACCGGGAGCCGCATGTACCACAAGAGGCGTTTTAGGAATAGGAGTTCCTCAGGTTACGGCTACCGTAGACTGCGCCGCCGCAAGAGACGTTTATTTCAAAAAAACAGGCAGGTATGTGCCTATAATAACCGACGGAGGTATGATTACCGGAGGGGATGTTTGTAAAGCGATAGCCGCCGGAGCCGATGCCGTTATGATAGGTTCTCCTTTCGCCAAAGCGGTAGAGGCGCCCGGGAAGGGTTATCACTGGGGCATGGCCACGCCTCACGCGAATTTACCGAGAGGAACAAGGGTTCATGTCGGAGTAACCGGAACCATTGAAGAAATTCTTTTGGGGCCGGCCAGAACAGACGACGGAACTCAAAATTTAGCCGGGGCGTTAAAAACTTCTATGGGAGCGGTCGGGGCTAAAAATATAAAAGAGATGCAGATGACTCAGATAATAATAGCTCCTTCTATCAAGGCGGAAGGGAAATTATTGCAAAAAACTCAGGTTGTAGGGATGGGAAGGCAGAAGTAAAATTGTTTTTCGCTCAAGGAGGGTTATGAGCGATAATATATTAATATTGGATTTCGGAAGCCAGTATACCCAGCTTATCGCCAAAAAACTCAGGAAACTGAACGTTTACTGCGAGATAATGCCCTATAATGCTTCTCTAAAAGATATAAATTCTAAAAAACCCGTCGGCATAATATTTTCCGGCGGGCCTCAAAGCGTATATAAATCCGATTCTCCAAAGCTTTCGTTCGATATAAACCAGCTGAATATTCCGATTCTTGGAATATGTTACGGTATGCAGCTTATATCCTCGGAGTTAGGCGGTAAAACGGAAAGGGGAGAGAGAAGAGAATACGGACTTACTTATATAGATGCCGATAAAAACTCTATTCTTTTTAGAGGAGTAAACAAAAAAACCGCGGTGTGGATGAGCCACGGCGACGAGGTGGTTAAGGTTCCTTCGGGTTTTAAAATAAACTCTCGAACTGAAAACGGGGTTATAAGCGGGTTTGAAAATAACGATAGAAAAATATATGCGATACAATTTCATCCCGAAGTGGAGCATACGGTAGAGGGTTTGAAGATAATCGAAAATTTCGCTTTCGATATATGCGGAGTAAAAAATCTTTTTAAATCGGAAGATTTTATAAAAGAAACTATTTTGGAAATAAAAGAAACGGTTAAAAATTCCGTCGCCATATGCGCTTTAAGCGGAGGGGTGGATTCGTCTGTGGCGGCTTTTTTAGCCCATAAAGCGATAGGTAAAAATCTTAAATGCATATTCGTCGATACCGGGCTTTTAAGAGAAGGCGATAAAGAAAGAATAGAAAAAGTTTTTAAGAAAAAGTTTTCGTTCGATATAAAAATAGCGGACGCTTCGGATATTTTTTTGAAAAGGCTTAAAGGAGTCTTAGACCCCGAGAAAAAAAGAAAGATAATAGGTAAAACTTTCATAGACGTCTTTAAAGCCGAAGCTAAAAAGATAAAAAACGCCGAGTTTTTAGTTCAAGGAACCTTATATCCCGATATAATAGAATCGGTGTCGGTAAAAGGTCCTTCGGCCGTTATAAAAAGCCATCATAACGTCGGAGGGCTTCCCAAAAAATTGGGTTTTAAGCTGGTGGAGCCTTTAAAATATCTTTTTAAAGACGATGTTAGAAACATAGGAAGAGCTTTGGGAATAGACGACGAGATATTGTTTCAACATCCTTTCCCGGGCCCCGGGCTTGCTATAAGGATAATAGGAGACGTTAGAAAAGATAGAATCGATATTTTAAAAAAAGCCGATAAGATAATGAGAGAGGAGTTGAAAAAATCCGGGGATTATTTTAAAATATGGCAGGCTTTTTGCGTTCTTCTTCCGATTAAGTCGGTCGGAGTTATGGGAGACGAGCGAAGTTACGATAATGTGCTGGCTTTGAGATTTGTAGATAGCATAGACGGTATGACCGCCGATTGGTCCAAAGTCAGGCACGAGGTTCTTGATAAAATAGCCTCGAGGATAATAGGCGAGGTAAAAGGTATAAACAGGGTCGTTTACGATATAACATCTAAACCGCCCGCTACCATAGAATGGGAGTGAGATGGAACAAAGGATAAAGTATCTTATCAATAGTTTTGTTATAATGCTTGCGGGGGGAACGGTTTATTCTTACAGCATATTCAGAAAGCCGGTAGAAGAGTACCTTAACATATCTTCGGTTCAAAGCGGGCTTCCTTTTAAAGTTTTTCTCATGCTTTTCGCTTTTTCGATGCCTTTAAGCGGCTATCTTATAGAAAAGTTAGGGGTAAGAAAAACTTATATTATCGGAAGTTTTATGATAGTAGCATCCTGGATTTCTTCTTATTTTATAAACTCCATATGGTGTTTTATATTTACTTACGGAGTTCTTGGGGGAGTCGGGACGGGTATTATTTACGGCGTTCCTTTAAAGGTGGTATCTTTGTGGTTTAGCGATAAAAAAGGTATAGCGACAGGTATAACCGTAGCGGGCTTCGGTTTGTCTTCTTTTGCGGCGGCTCAGATATTTAAGTTTTTTATAACCAGATACGGGATTCTCCTTTCTTTCTTTTATTTTGGGCTTGTTATTTTTGCGGTTCTTTTTTTGTGCTATTTCAACGTCAGGATACCGGATAGGGATTTGGACAGAGAAAATTATCATACGGGGTACGATACTTCGTTTGTTTTAAAGGATAAAAGATTTTATATTCTCTACATTTGCTTTGTCTTCGCATGCTCGGTTTCGTTAACATCGGTTTCGTTTACCGCTTCTTATTTCATAGATTTTTTTAATCTGGATATTAAAAAGGCTTCGTATATAGTCTCCGTTATGGCGGTTTTAAACGCAACAGGAAGGCCGTTTTACGGTTATATTTCGGATAGGTTCGGTTTTATTTCGGCCTGTATTATTTCTTTTTCCATGTATTTTATAGCCGGGCTTTTGTTTATATTCGCCGGAAATTATTTTTATTCGGTTTTGTTAGGTTTTATGATAATATGGTTTAATCTGGGCGGATGGCTCGCCATAGCTCCGGTTTCCACAATGAGATTTTTCGGGCTTTCTCATTACGCAAAAAACTACGGGGCCGTTTATACCGCATACGGCATAGGGGCGTTAATCGGCATGAATATGATTAATTTTTTAAATTATAATCTATTTTTTATTTATTCGGTTATTTTCGCTTCTATTATGACGTTTGCAATTTTTGCGAATCGCAAAAAAATTAAATATGAGTTTTAAATTAAGGAGGTTTGTATGGGTTTATCTCTTTCCGATATCAAATGTTATAAAGGGAAAGTAAGAGACGTTTATTTTATAGGCGAGGATAAACTTTTGATAGTCGCAACGGATAGAATATCCGCATTCGATTATGTCCTTCCGAACGATATACCGAATAAAGGAGAGATATTGAACGAAATATCTCTTTTCTGGTTCGATAAGACCAAACATATAATTAAAAATCATCTGATTTCTTCGGATATAGATGAGATAAACCGATTGACGGGTTTGAGCTTAAACGATTATTATTCCAAAAGAACTGTTCTTTGTTACAAAGCCAAAAGAGTCGATTTCGAATGCATAATAAGAGGATATATAGTGGGAAGCGGTTGGAAGGAGTACCAAAAATCCAAAAGCATATGCGGAATAAAACTACCGGAGGGTTTAAAATACGCTCAAAAACTTCCCCAACCTATCTTTACTCCGACAACCAAAGCCGATAAAGGTCATGACGAGAATGTGGATTTCGATTATATGTCTAAAGAGATAGGGTCTGAACTTGCAAATAAAATAAAGGACATATCGTTAAAGATATACGATTTCGCTCACGATTATTTGATTAAAAAAGGAATAATTTTAGCCGATACTAAGTTTGAGTTCGGCCTTTTGGACGACGAACTTATTTTAATAGACGAGCTTTTAACCCCCGACAGTTCCCGCTTCTGGAATAAAGAAACCTATAACCCGCCGTCGGAACCGGAGAGCTACGATAAGCAGTTTGTAAGAAACTATCTTTTAACTACCGACTGGGATAAAAATTCCGCTCCGCCGTCGTTGCCCGAGGATGTGGTCAGGAAAACCAGCGAGAAGTACTACGAAATATTAAATAAAATAAAAGGATAAATTATGGAAATAGAGATAATTACGCTTGAGCGATTCGACGTGGAAAGCGAAAATATAGAAAAAGTTTTTTCGGATTTTTCGGGTTTAAACTCTAAAATAAAATTATCCAGAATATACGAGATATCGAAAGACGCGAATAAAGATTATTTTAAAAAAATAGCGGAGGAAGTGCTGTACGACCCCGTGGTTGAAAATTTTAAATTAATCGGTTCGGATAAAAGAGTTTTTCCCGGTTATAAAATTTTCGTAAAAGTAAGTTTTAAAAAAGGGGTTACGGATGTGGTCGGAGAGAGCGTTAAAAAAATAATATCGGAGATGGGGTACGAGTCTCCCAAAGAGGTTAAAACATCGAAAGGCTTTTACTTTTCTTTAAATGATAAAACCGAAATAATAAATTTTATAAAAGAAAATTACGCAAACGAATTGATACACAACATAATTGTAGAGGAGATATAAATGAGAGAGATTAAATTTATAGGTTCAAATGAAAAAACGCTTGTTTCTATGAACAAAGAGTACGGCTGGTCTTTGAATTTAAAAGAGCTTTTAATGGTAAAAGATTATTTTGAGAAATTAAAAAGAGAGCCTACCAGAGCCGAAATAGAGACTATAGCCCAGACATGGTCGGAACATTGCAAGCACAAAACATTTTCGGGACCGGTAGAGTTTATCTGGAAGGATCGGTCCGGAAAGATAAAAATGAAAAAGAAATTCGATAATCTTTTTAAAGAAACCATAGTTTATGCGACTAAAAAATTAAATAAAAAGTATTGTTTAAGCGTCTTTAAAGATAACGCCGGTATAATAGAGCTTTATCCAGGCTCAAAATGGGGGATTTGTTTTAAAGCGGAAACGCATAACCATCCCTGCGCGATAGAGCCTTACGGAGGAGCCGAGACCGGAGTGGGAGGGGTGATAAGAGACATACTGGGAGTAGGCATGGGCGCAAAACCCGTCATAGATACCGATATTTTTTGTTTCGCTTACCCCGATAAAAAATACGATATCGGAAAAGGATTTTTAACCCCGCATAACATAATATCCGGAGTAGTTAGCGGAGTCAGAGATTACGGCAATAAGATGGGAATCCCTACGGCAAACGGGGCGGTGGTGTTTGACGATTCTTATATTTATAATCCTCTCGTTTATGTGGGATCGGCCGGTCTTATACCTAAGGATAAAATAAACAAGAAGGTTGTTCCTCAAAGCCTTATAGTGGTTATCGGCGGAAGGACCGGAAGGGACGGAATAGGAGGAGCGACTTTTTCCTCCGCGGATATAGAAGAAGAGACATCTTCATCTCACGTTCAGATAGGAAACGCGATAAACGAAAAAAAGGTCTTGGATGTTCTTTTGAAAGCCAGAGATATGGGTTTGTATACCGCCGTCACCGATTGCGGAGCCGGAGGTTTTTCTTCGGCGATAGGGGAGCTTGCTTCGGATTGCGGAGCGGAGGTCTGGCTGGATAAGGCGTTGTTAAAAGACGAAAACATAGAACCCTGGGAGATATGGGTTAGCGAGTCTCAAGAAAGGATGGTTCTTTGCGTTCCGGAAAAGAATTTAAATAAATTAAAAGAAATATGCGAAATGGAGGAGTGCGAGTTTTGCGTAGTCGGAAGATTTACGGATACGAAAAAACTCGAGGTTTATCATAAAAAAAATAAAATAATAGATCTGGATATGAAATTCCTTCACGCCGGACTTGTGCAAATCGCCAAAAAAGCGGTTTACAAAGAAAGAAAAACAAATTACAATTCCATATCCATAAAAAATTCCGAGATACCTGAAAGATTTAAAAAAATAATATCCGATTTAAACGTTTGTTCAAAAAGAAGCATAGTGGAACAGTACGACCACGAGGTTATCGGTCAGACGGTAATAAAGCCTTTTTGTTCCATGGAGCAAAGGGTTCCTTCCGACTCCGCCGTTATATGGGCGGGGAATGTCACCGGCGAAAACAATCATAGAGGTTTTGCGGTTTCGTGCGGAATAAACTCAAGAATATCAAAGATTTCTCCTTATATTATGTCTTATTATGTTGTGGATGAAGCGGTCAGGAACTTAGTATGCGTGGGAGCCGATATAACAAGAGGAGCGATTTTGGATAACTTTTGTTCGGCAAACCCCAATTACGAGGATGTTATGGGCGATTTTACCGCATCCGCGATATCCGCTTCCAAAGCGGCTCTCGATATATCTATGCCTTATATATCGGGCAAAGATAGTTTTTATAATCAAACGGCAGTAAAAAATAGAGTTTATAAAATTCCGACCACCCTTCTAATCTCGGCTATCGCTCCGGTGGAAGACGTGAGAAACGCCGTATCTTCGGATATAAAATCGGAGGGAAATCCCATATATGTAATCGGAGAGTTTAAAAAGGGAATGGGCGGTTCGGTTTACAGGGAGCTTTTTAAGGGAGACGATTTTGTATCTTCCATAGATTTAAAGAAAAACAGAAAGTATTATTTGAAAATAATAGAATCTATGAGAAAAAAACATATTCTTTCGGCTCACGACGTATCCGACGGCGGTTTTTTAACTGCGGTTCTTGAGATGGCGCTTTGCGGGAAAGGGGTCGAGATAAATATCGGAGGAATAAAAGATAAATATAAAGTTTCGGATGCCGAAGCGCTTTTCGGGGAATGCGGTTCGAAGATAATACTCGAGGTGGATATAAGAAAAGAAAAAGAATTTATAAATTTTATGAGAGAAGCGCCGATGCTCAAGGTCGGCAAGGTAATTCAGGGTTCTTCTTTCATACTTACCGATAAAGGCAATATAGTATTTAAAGAAGACGTTTTGAAATTAAGAGAAATATGGGAGAGAAAAATAATATGAAACCTAAAGTAATAGTTTTAAGAGCCTCGGGCACAAATTGCAATCTTGAAACCGAAAAAGCGTTCGATTATGTGGGAGGAAAAGTCGATTCGGTTCATATAAACGAGCTTGTCAAAGGGATCAGGAAATTATCCGATTACGATATAATCGCTTTGCCGGGCGGTTTTTCGTTCGGCGACGATATATCCGCCGGTAAGATTTTCGCTTTAAGGATAAAAAGCCTAAAAAAGGATTTCGACGAATTTGTGAAAAAGAAAAAACCGATTATAGGAATATGTAACGGTTTTCAGGTTTTAATAAAGACCGGTTTTTTGCCTTATCATCCGGATTTAAAACAGAAAGCCACACTTTATCTAAACGATATCGGAAGGTTCGTATGCAAATGGGTGAGAGTTAAAATAAACAAAGAAAGCCCGTGCATATTTACCAGAGGGATAAACTCGGAGTTTTATCTGCCCATAGCTCACGGAGAGGGGAAGTTTGTGGCGGATGAAAAGGTTTTAAAAGAAATAACCGACAAAAAATTGGACGCTTTGACTTATATGGATAACCCAAACGGTTCATACGAGGATATAGCCGGAATTACCAACGAATACGGTAATGTTTTCGGACTTATGCCTCATCCGGAAAGGGCTTTTTTCTCATACCTTTCTCCTTCAAAAAGCTCCAACAAAACCGGAATCGGTTATTATTTTTTTAAAAATGCGGTCGATTATGTAAAATAAGCTTATGTGCGGAATTTTCGGAGTAACCGACAATAAAGATTCGAGCTTCTTAACTTATATAGCTTTATATTCGCTTCAACACAGGGGACAGGAGTCCTGCGGAATAGTAAGCTGGGGAAAAAAAGGTTTTAAATATTATAACGGAATGGGGCTTGTTCAGGAGGTTTTTAACAGGGATTTGATTTCTAACCTTTCCGGGGATTTTGCCATAGGTCATGTAAGATACTCCACAACCGGCTCTTCCACAATATCTAACGCTCAACCGCTTTTTTTAAATACGAGATTCGGAGAGGTTGCGGTCGCTCATAACGGAAACATAATAAATTCTAATGAGTTAAAACGGGAACTATCCAGAACGGGTTCCATATTTCAAACAACCACGGACAGCGAGATAATCGTTCATCTTATTTCTCGCTCCAATAAAAATAATTTTATAGAGGCTTTATCGGAAGGGTTATCTAAATTAAAAGGAGCTTTTTCTTTTGTTTTTTTGGTTGAAAATAAAATAATAGCCGCGAGAGACCCCTGGGGGTTTAGACCGCTTGTAATAGGCAGAAAAGGCAAATCCTTCGCTTTCGCTTCGGAAACGACCGCTTTAGATTCCACGGGTTACGATTTTATAGGGGAGGTGGAGCCGGGAGAGATAGCGGTAGCTTCAAACGGTAAAATAAAGAAAACGAAATATTCAAAACCGGACAAGTTCCACAGATGCATATTCGAACAGGTGTATTTCGCAAGGCCGGACTCCGTCGTTTTAGACAAAACGGTGGCTATGACGAGATACGAGATAGGAAAACTCTTAGCCGCAGAGTTTGGAAAATCCGACGCCGATATAGTAAGCGGAGTTCCGGACTCTGGCACCTCCTACGCTCTCGGTTTTTCGAAAGAATCCGGTATAAATTATATGCCTGTTTTTATGAAAAACCATTACGCCCCGCGCTCTTTTTTGCAGCCTCAACAATCTTTGAGAGAATTTATAGCGGATTTAAAATTGGCTCCCATTAAAGATTTTATAAAAGGCAAAAAAATAATACTTATAGACGATTCGCTTGTAAGAGGAACGACATCCAGAAAAATAGTCGGCAAGTTAAAAAAAGCTGGAGCTAAAAAAGTATATCTTTTAATAGCAAGCCCCCCTATCAGGGGCTCTTGTTTTTACGGAATAGATACCCCGACTAAAAAAGAGCTTATAGCCAATAGAATGAATTTGGAAGAAATAAGAGATTTTATAGGCGCGGACAAACTTTATTATATAAGTTTAAAAAGTCTCGTTAAGGCCTGTGGAAACGGGGATAAAAATTTTTGTACGGCCTGTTTCGATAGAGACTATCCTATTCTTTAAGAGAGGGTTTATGAATATTCTTGTGATCGGAAGCGGCGGAAGAGAAAACGCCATATGTCTTAAAATAAAACAGAGTCAAAAGCTTAACAATTTGTATACTCTGCCTAAAAACTCCGTCTTTGAAAAATTTAGCGAAAACTTAGATATCAACCCCAACGATTTTGAAGGGATTTCAAAATTATGCGAAGATAAAAAAATAGAGCTTGTCGTTGTAGGTCCGGAGGATCCTTTATCTCGAGGCGTTTCGGATTATTTGGTTTCGAAGGGAATAAAAGTTTTCGGGCCGAAACTGAAAGGAGCGGTTTTGGAGTCTTCAAAGCAGGTGGCCAAAGAGTTTATGTTTAGAAACTACATTCCTACGGCCGAATTTAAAATATTTTACGACTCTAATTACGCGAAAGAGTATATAAACGGATTGACCAAATTCCCGGTAGTAATAAAAGCGGACGGGTTATGCTCGGGAAAAGGGGTGAGAGTTTGCAACGATTTGGACGAGGCGGTTAAAGCGGTTGAAGATTTTATGGAAAAAAGGATTTTCGGCTCTTCCGGTATGAAGATTATAGTTGAGGAATATCTTAGCGGTAAAGAATGTTCGGTTATGTGTTTTGTTGACGGAAAAAAATATCTTATGATGCCGCTTTCAAGAGACCATAAAAGGCTTAAAGACGATAACGAGGGCCCAAATACCGGCGGTATGGGAGCGGTGGCGCCGGTCGAGGCGGATAAAGAAACGCTTAGACGCATAGAAGAAGATATCATATGGCGTTTTATGGAGGCGGTGATAAGAGAAAGGATAGATTATAGAGGAGTCATATATTTCGGAATTATGTTGACCGATGATGGGCCGAAGGTTTTGGAATTTAACGTAAGATTTGGAGACCCGGAGACTCAAGCGGTTTTGGGTTTGATAGACGATGATATAGTGGATATATTCGACGAAACGGCTTCGGGGGAGATAAAACGTACGAGCATAAAGATAAAAAAACAAAACTCCGTTTGCGTCGTGTTATCCGCCGAAGGCTATCCCGAAAATCCGGTAAAAGGAGACGAGATATTCGGGCTTGATAAAATAGACCCTGATCTGGACGTATATTACGCCGGAGTTAGGTATGAAAACGGCAGGTATTTTACAAACGGCGGAAGGGTTTTGAATCTGGTGGGATACGCTGATACTATGGAGTTAGCCAGAAAGAAGGTTTATGAAAATATATCCAGGATAAATTTCAGGGGTATGCATTATAGAAAGGACATAGGTTTGTTATGAAAAGTAAACTAATCGTAATAAGTTGCTTTTTTATTTCCAAAATTTTATATTCTCAAAACGACGAGAGCGTAAAAAAACATATTTATAATAACTTTTCAATTCCCGAAAAGAACTGGGGTATTTATATTCCTTTTTACGAAAACGGTTTTTCGATAATAAAAGACGTCATAGATAAAAAGAAAGAAAAAAGGAATATAAGCGCGTATAAAAAATCGGGAGCCGACGCCGTTTATGTTACCGTTTTCATAGAGCCAAAACCCATAGAAGCGATAAAAGACAACGAGGGGTGCAAAAATTATTATCTGGAAAGAATAAAAAAACTTCCTTTGCCTTACGATAATTTATACGAAAAAAAATATAAAAATATGTTTGTGGTTCAAAGGGACGTTTTTTTATATGAAAACGACAGGAGCAAAATAAGCAAGAACGTTAACGCTTTCATATTCGCCGATGGGTATTGCGTGGATGTCCATATTTCAAAAACGCTTTTTAGAAAAGGCGATTCCGTTTTTTTGAATAAAATAATAGATTCGATTAAAACCGTTTCTCCGTATAATCAAAACATTTACGATTATTTTCAGTTTGGAAACGTATTTTTTTATTCCAAAGATTTTAAAAACGCCATAAATTACTACGAAAAAGCCCTGGAATCGGATAAAAAAGAAAAGAAACTTACAAAACCTTTCTTGATAGCCGCAATAGATAATTTGGGAATGGCCTACGGAATAAGCGGGGATTATAAAGCCGCGCTATTGAAATTTAATATGGGGCTTGAAAGATTTCCTGATTATCCCACTTTCTATTATAACAGGGCCGCGACATACGCCGAGATGGGGGAGCGAGAAAAGGCGCTGTCCGATCTGGAGCTTGCTTTTAAAAACAAAGATAAACTTTTAAAGGGCGAAAGGCTGGCAAATCCTTATAACGACCCTTCTTTCAAATCGATGCTGGACGATTATAGATTCATAGACCTCGTTAAAAATAAGCTCAAATTGATAAAGGATTAAAAACTTATCAATTTATTCCCTTTAATTAAATTTGCGAAAAACACGGCATAAAGCGGTATAATAGAGAACGTAATTATTATAAAATTTAATTATGGAAAAGGTTGTAGTGGCCATGAGCGGTGGGATAGATTCTTCGGTATCCGCTTTTTTGTTGAAAAAATCCGGCTACGATGTCGTCGGAGTTACTCTTAATCTTTTTTCCGGTAAAAATATAAAATGCTGCGGTTCCGAAGATTCCGTCGAAAAATTTAAAAGGATATGCAATCATTTGGGAATAAGATATTACGTTAAAAACGCCGTAAAAGTTTTTAACGAAAAAGTAATAGACAAATTCGCATCCGATTACTTAAAAGGTTTTACTCCAAACCCCTGCGTGGAGTGCAATCGTTTCTTAAAATTCGATTATCTTTTTAAAATAGCCAAATCTTTGGGGGCGTCGAAGTTAGCCACCGGACATTACGCGATAGTGGAAAAAAAAGGAGATGAGTATGTTTTAAAAAGAGGAATAGACGATACGAAAGACCAGAGTTATTTTTTGTATCCCATAAAAAAAGAGTTTTTAAAAGATATGTTGTTTCCGTTAGGTCGTATGAAAAAAAACGAGGTTAAGGAAATAGCTAAAAAAAACGGCATTCCTCTGGATATCAATAAAGAGAGCAAAGACATATGCTTTGTTCCGGAAGGGGATTATGCGTTGTGGCTTAAAAAAAACGGTTATGTTCGCAATTTGCAGGGATACTTTAAGGATATGGACGGTAAAATAATAGGAACTCATTCCGGTTATTTTAAATATACCGTTGGCCAGAGGAAAGGGCTTGGAGTAAGCGGTAAAGAAAGGATGTATGTGGTTAAAATAAATCCTTTGAAAAACGAGGTTACTTTAGGGGTTTTGAAGGATTGTTATTTCCGTAAAATTTTAATAAAAGATATCAACTGGCTGTCTTCTAAAACGCCGGAAAGCGGAGAGGTGCTTTTTGCCCAGATAAGATATCGTCATAAACCGGCCCGCGGTATTATAGAATATAAAGATAAGGATGCGGAGTTTGTTTTCGACGAGCCGCAGTTTGCTTTGACTCCGGGGCAGTCCGCCGTTTTTTACGACGGCGATAGAGTTATGGGCGGCGGAGCGATAGTCGAAGCGTTTTAAATTTTGAGGAGGAAAGATGAAATTAAAAGCTTGCAGATTAAATATGGTTTTTTTCTACGGGGGAAATTCCGTCGAACATGAGGTTTCCATAGAATCGGCCAAAAATGTTCTGGCTTTGTTTAAGAAAAAATCCGAGATTAGGGTTTATCCTATTTATGTAGATAAAACCGGCAGATGGCATCTTACCGAAAACGATTTGTCAAAGATAAAAAAGATATCCGGTATTAAGTACGATTTTACTAAAAAGGTTTTCGTTACCGATAAAGGAAGTTTTAAAGCTGATATCGGTTTTTCCATGATTCACGGAAACGTCGGGGAAGACGGAAAGCTTCAGGGTTTTTTTGAAACCGTCGGCATGGCATATACCGGTTGCGACGTTTTGTCTTCGGCACTTTCCATGAATAAAAAATTATCCAAAACTATAGCCCGGATAAACGGAGTTCCGGTTCTCGAGGACGTAACTTTTACTAAAAACTATTTCGAAAAAAACAAAGACGAAGTTATAAAAAAAATAATAAAATTGGGTTTTCCGGTTTTTGTAAAGCCAGTTTCTTTGGGCTCTTCCGTGGGAGTGAGCAAGGTTAAAACCGATAAAGAGCTTCTAAAAGCGATAAGAAACGCCTTTAAATACGATTATGAGATTATGGTAGAAAAGGGAATAGACAGGGCCAGAGAAATAGTTTGCGGCATAATAGGAAACGACGAGGTTCTGGATGTGTCGGTTTGCGGAGAAGTGGTGGTTAAAGGGAAACATGAGTTTTACGACTATAACGCAAAGTACTTGGACGATAACGGTATGGAGCTTAAAATTCCCGCCGGAATAAAAAAATCTTTGGAGAAGAAAATACAAAACTATACCGGAACTATTTTTAAAGCCTTCGGATGCTACGGATTTGCAAGAGTGGATTTTTTGATGGAGCCAAAAAACGATAAAGTTTATTTTTGCGAGATAAATACTATACCCGGTTTTACTTCTCATAGTCTTTTCCCTTCGCTTTTTAAAAACTCGGGGATGGAACTCAAGGAGCAGATAAGAAGAATAGTGGCCCTTGCTTTTATAAGAAGGGACAGGTATATCGAAAGCGGTTTATGCGGTAAAAATTCAATATGCAATATGTTCCCTTATAAGAGATAATATGGGCAAAAAGTTTAAAGAAGTTACGCTTTCATATCCGCCCAAAGGGCCGATAATATATAAAAGAATGGTCGGAGATATCCCCGACGGTCTTAATAGGGGGGAGATAGTAAAAATTAAAAATAAAAACGGCGAATTTTTCGGCTACGCTTTTTATAATCCGAAAAGCGCGATAACTTTTAGAACCATAACGAGAGATTTTTCCGAGGATTTCGATATAAGAGATTATATCCAAAAGAGTTTGATTAAGGCCGTCGATTTTAGAAAGATGTTTAATATACCTTCGGATTTTACAAACGCTTACAGGCTCGTTCACGACTGGGGGGACGGTTTAAACGGATTGACGATAGATGTCTTCGGCGAATCGGCGGTTGTGGAAATTTATTCGTACGGTTATTATCTTCTGATGGACGAGATAAGAGATATAGTATCGAAGTCGTTAAACGGCGCGGAGGTTTTTTTTACCTCAAGCGGTTACACTCAGACTATGGAAGGGTTTGAGCTGGAAGAAGGAGTGAAAAAGAAAGTTAAAATAAAAGAAAACAATGTGATTTTCGAGGTGGTTATCGGAGAGGGTTATAAAACCGGTTTTTTTTGCGACCAGAGGGAAAATAGAAAATATCTCACGAATTTTGTAGAGGGTAAAGATGTTTTGGACCTTTTTTCTTATACCGGCGGGTTTGGTATTTACGCAAAAAGATACGGAGCAAAAGAGGTTACATGCGTGGACTTGGACGAATGGGCCGTTTCTCAAGTTAAAAGGAACGCCAATTTAAACAATTTAAGAATAAACGCGGTAAGGTCCGACGCTTTTACTTATATGAGGCAGATGATCGAAAATTCTAAGTTATACGATATAGTTATTTTAGATCCAAATAAATTGATAACCTCGAGAGAAAACAAAGAGGAAGGGGTAATAAAATATATAGATTTGAATAAACTGGCTTTGAAACTCGTTAAACCGGGCGGGGTATTCGTAAGTTGTTCCTGTAGCGGTATGCTTTCAATGGACGAGTTTGTCGGCGTAATAAAAAAATCCGCTTCCATATCTAAAAAACTCGTAAAGATATTTAAAAAAACCGGAGCTTCCATAGACCACCCTTTTTCGGTTAATTATCCGGAAGGCGAGTATCTTAAAGTTATATGGTCCGTTGCGGATTAGTCAATTTTCTCGCGATATAGGTTATTTCTCTCGATATTTTCTGAGAAGATATTTTCGATATGTTTACGGCTTTTGCGCCTAAATTTGTAAGTTTTTCGTACTCTTCCTCGGAATCGGCGGTGAATATTAAGGATGATTTGGGGAAAATGGATTTTATGTTAAGTAAAAGCTGATTTGTGTTTGTGCCTTTTAGTATGATATTGGAAAGTGGAGATATTATGATCGACGGGTCGTGTTTTTCAAGTTTCGATAAAGATTGGTAATTTGACAGATCCGCGTATATCCATTTTCCGCCCAACATTTTTATGGTCTGGGAGTTTCCCGCGTTGAAATCCGCGACCAGTATTTTCATTAGAGGGTTTTTTTCTTTCAGATTTTTTACAAGTTCGTAAGTTATTCTGTTATAACCGAGTATCAATATGTCGGTCTTTTCCTCGTTTTCCGACAACGCTTCGTCCATAGCGTCTAATTTAAATATTCCGGCCAATAAAGAATAGATGCGATGATTGTAATTAATAAGATATGTGGATATTACGGAAGATAAAATCATGGTGATTAAAACGAGCGTTACCACATCCTTCGATATATGAGAGTATCCGAGTCCCAGAGCGGTTATAACCAGAGAAAATTCGCTTACCGGGAAAAGGTTAAGAGATGTTATAAAGAGAGGCCTTATCCCCAGTTTCATGATTTTGTAGTAAGGAAGTATCGATAAGAATCTCGATAAGAGTATTATTATCATTATTATGAAAGAAAACAAAAGAGTATTTGCGCTTATTTGGGGCAGTTTTAGGCCGAGTGAGACGAAGAAAAGCGTTACGAAGAAATCTCTTACCGAAGATATCCTTACCACTATCTCTTCGCTGTATGGGGAGTTGGCTATCGATATTCCGGCTATTAAAGCTCCCATTTCTTTGGATAGTCCGAGAAGATTGGCTACCGTCGAGACCAGAAAACAATAAGCGACCGAAAGTATTATTACAAACTCTACGCTTTTAGAGTTTGAGTGTATGATTTTGGAAAAAACGTATCTTGAAAAATTAAACGAGATAAAAAGCAGAAGAAGCGTATAAAAAAAGGATTTTAAAAACAGAGAGTATTGAGGATGCAAAAAATCTTTTTGAAAAGCCAAAAACATTATCGCAAAAAAATCCTGGAATATGAGAATCCCTATGGTAAGTTTTGCGGCCAGGGTTTGAGTTTCGAATTTGTCTTTTAAAATTTTGACAACGATAAGAGTCGAAGTCAGGTTTATGCAGAAAGTCAGGTATATCGTTTCAAGCAGAGTAAAACTCCCGTTTAAAAAATATTTTATAGAAAAAAAGCTTATTAAGCAGCCTATTATAACCTGAGAAAGCGTAAGCAAAAGTATTCTTTTGCCGCTCGATATCATATCTTTTAGGTTTATTTCAAGCCCTATTATGAAAAGGAGGAATATCAATCCTATTTCGGATATCAGTTCTATGTTTTCCTGGTTTTGGACTATTCCAAAACCCATTCCCGGCCCCAGAATTACGCCGGCTATTATGTAGCCTATAATAAGCGGCTGTTTTATGCTCATCATTATTATGGCCATAATGCCGCTTAAAATTATGGACATGGCTATGTCTGTTAAGAATCCCTCAAGCATAATTAAATTATATCATTTACGAAAATGTTTTAATTTATAAACCCGGTTTTTTGTATAATATTGAAAAGGGAGGAGTAATGGAAGAAAATCAACTTCCGGCGGAAAATTCTAAAGCGGAAACAAAAAAAGAGGTCAAAAAAACTCCTCTTACTCCGCTTTTTTACATATTTTTTATTTTTGTTATTTTATACGGAGTTTCGATATTTATTTCTTTGAACATCATATCCAAAACAAAAAAGGTAAAAATAGATTCCGACGCCATATCCACGATTAAAAAGGATAACAAAAACAAAGTGGCTTTGATACCTATTTACGGGGCGATATATAAAAGAGATTCCGGGATTTCGGATAAAGGAAGCGATCTTGTAGTAAATATGATAAAAAAATACGGCGAGGATAAAAACATAAAAGCCATAGTGTTAGATATAAACTCTCCCGGCGGGAGCGTCGGAGCGGTTCAGGAAATATATTCGATGATAAAAAAGATAAAAGAACAGTATAAAAAGCCGGTGGTGGCTCATTTTGGAGACGTGGCGGCAAGCGGCGGTTTTTATGTCGCTATGGCCTGCGACAAAATAATCTCAAACAGCGGTACCATAACCGGTTCTATAGGAGTGATATTCTCTACCACTCAAGGCGAAGAGCTTTTCAAAAAAATAGGTCTTAAATCCAATACGGTAAAATCCGGAAAATTTAAAGACATAGGTTCTTTTTCGAGAGAAATGACTAAGGAAGAAAGAGCGCTTTTGCAGGATATGATAGACGATACGTACGGCATATTCGTGGATGTGGTGGCCTCGGGAAGAAAGATGGATAAAAACAAAGTTAAAGATATTGCGGACGGCAGAATATTTACGGGTTCTCAAGCCTATCAGTTGGGACTTGTGGATAAGATAGGAGATCTTTACGACGCCATAGACGAGGCGGGAGTTATGGCGGGTATAGGGAAAAATCCGTCGGTAGTAAAAGCTAAGGTTAGCATATTCGAAGATATATTTCAGGCGATAGATTCCAAGCTTGCGATATTTTCTTTCGCTTCCGCGGATAATTACCCCAAGCTGGAATATAGATTTTCTTTTTAATTATGGAAAAGGTTTATTCGGAATTAAAAGATTTTTTCGGTTCGAAGTATTCTTTTATTTCTTCGCTTGGTTATTTCATAGGCGCTTTGAATTTTTACGTTTCTTTGCTTTTGACTTATAAATACGAATTTAGCTTGATGATTTTTATACTCATTGCGAGCGTTTTTTTCGTTTTCAATTTCGTTTTTTCAGCGATAACTTCTCTTTATATAGATATTCAGACCGAACAACATATAAGAGCCAAAGAGCTTTTTTATTTTTACGGAATGACCGAATACCTTACGCTTTTGTTTATTCCTTTATATTATTTCGCTTCGGCCGGCCTGTTAAAATCGGCTTTTTTGAAAGGTTTGTTTCTCGTTTTTTTGGCAATATGGATTTTTAGAATATGGCTTGTTAAGAAAAAAACGGGGTTGGGTTTTATAAATTCTTTGATAGCCATCTTTTTCCCTCACATACTTATAATAACCGTCGGCGTGGTTTTTGTGGTTGCGGTCTCGGTTATGGCGTTCGTTAAGATATATGCCTAAAACAAATCGGGAAATATCTTCCATATTCGAGCAGATGTCGGTTTTGTGCGAACTAAACGGCGATAACATATTTAAAATAAGAGCTTATCAAAAAGCGGCCAACGTAATCGCGAATCTTGAAAAGAATGTTTTAGAAATGAAAGAAGAGGAACTTCTTTCGATAAGAGGAATAGGGAAAGGCATAGCCTCGCATATAAAAGAAATAAAATCCAACGGGACCTTTGAAGAGTTTGAAGAGCTAAAATCGAAGTATCCGCCCGGGATTTTAGAAATAGTGAATTTAAGGGGTCTTGGAGCCAGGAGGGTCAAGGTTTTATATGAAAAGTTTCATATAGATTCGGTCAATAAACTTTTGGAGTTTGCCAAAAAAGGCAAAATAAAAGAAATAGACGGGTTTGGAGAAAAAATAGAGAAATCGATAATAGAATCGATAGAAAAAAAGATTGATATGCCGAAGAGATTTCTTTTCCATACCGCAAAAAGGATGGCTTTGGAAATTATCGATTACATGAAAAATTTAGGTTATGAAAACATAGAATACGCCGGAAGTCTTAGAAGATGCAAAGAAACGGTGGGAGACATAGACATATTATGCGTCGGAAACCAAAAAGCCATAAAAGATTTTATAAAATCGCCTTTTGTAAAAATGGTTTTGTCCGAAGGGGAACTTAAAGCCTCGGTTATTTTAAACGGCGAAATCCAGTGCGATTTCAGAGTTTTTAAAAAAGACGAATACGGCGCTGCTCTTTGTTATTTTACGGGTTCAAAACAACATAATATAAGGTTAAGAGAAATAGCCAATAAAAATAATTTTATTTTAAACGAATACGGACTTTTTAAAAATTACGGTTCGAAAGAAAAAATAGCTGGGTGGGACGAAAAGGAAATATACGAAAAATTGGGGCTTCAATACATACCGCCCGAACTTAGAGAGGATAGCGGAGAGATAGAGCTTGCCATAAAGTATAAAATACCGAAACTCGTGGATATATCCGATATAAAAGGGGATATACATTGCCATACCTCATACACCGACGGAGCCAACTCCGTAGAAGAAGTAATAGATTTTTTGGCAAAAAGATACGAATGGTCTTTTGTAGGAGACCATTCGGTTCCGCTAAATTTTGTAAAGGGGCTTGACTTTAAAAAATACATATCGAGTCGAAAAGAAGTGTCGGATATATCCCGAAAATATTCGAACAAACAATTCGACAGGTCCATAGAAACTGAAATATTAAAAGACGGAAACCTTGCCTTTAAAGACGAAGAGTTGAAGGAAATTTCTCTTGTTATAGGGGCGGTTCATACATCTTTAAGATTGAATAAAGACGAGCAAACAAGAAGAGTTATAAGAGCCTTAACAAACCCTTATTGCGATGTGGTGGCTCATTTAACTCAAAGAATTATAATGGAAAGAGAAGAGATGGATATGGATTACGAAGCGGTGTTTGATGCCGCATATAAAAGCAACGCGGTTTTTGAGATAAACGGCCAGCCGGATAGATTAGATTTAAAAGATGTTAATATAAAAAAAGCAAAATCTTTGGGTTTAAAATTGGTTCTGTCTTCGGACGCTCATTCTTTAGAGCAATTCGATTACATTTCCTACGCTTTAAACAATGCAAGGAGAGCTGGGCTTTGTAAGGATGATCTTTTGAACTGTTTAAGTTATAAAGATTTTAAAAACTTCATAAAAGAGAACAGAAAAAAGAGAGGAGGATTATGAAAATTCCTCAGATTAAAGAGTACAACGGTTTCCCAGTGGTAACCTCGGAAAAAATGAAATACATAGATAGGATAGCCAGTCTAGATTATTCAATACCTTCTGAAGTTCTTATGGAAAACGCCGGAAGGTCCTGTGCATTAGAAATTATAAATTATATCGGCGAAAATTTTAATAAAGATTTAAAAGATATAAAAATATCGGTATTATGCGGAAGAGGTAATAACGGAGGCGATGGGCTTGTTTGCGCGAGATACTTAAACGAAAAAAAATTTAACGTAAAGATTTTTATGGTTTCTCCTTCAGATAAAGGATATGGGGAGCTGGTAGTAAAAAATTTAGAGAAAGCTAAAGAAAAAAACATTTTTATAAAATTGTGTGATTTTAAAAATTTGGAAGAAGCGGAAAAAGAAATATTTTCTTCGGATCTTATAATTGACGCTCTTTTAGGCGTAAGCGCGGTGGGAAAACCTGTAGGTGTGGTTAAAAGGCTTATACAGATTGCAAACAAATCCAGCAAAGACATAATAGCAATAGATATGCCCTCTGGAATTAATCCCGATACCGGCCATCACACGGGGGTTTTTATAACTGCCAAAATGACCTTGACTTTAGGGCTTCCCAAATCAGGACTTATGGCAAATCACGCTCAAAAAAATATAGGTATTTTAAAGGTTTTAGACATAGGATATCCGAAAGAACTTATAGAAAAGGCTAGGGAAAAATAAATATATTTTATTTGTTGTTTTTTTTGAGATTACTCAAAAAACTGTTTCAATTTGTTTGGGACTTTTTTCCTATATAATAAACAAACTTTAGTCGGTTTACAAAATTAAAAGTTATGTTATAATATAAACAAGGTTTAGAGGGGGAAGTATGGTTTATAAAGAGTTAATCAAAAAAAGAATAAACGAAAAAAAATTTATCGTTTATGATAAGAAAACTGATAACTGGAAAAAAATGCTGGATTCCACAAATAAACTGGTCAATTACATCCTTGTAACAAGAACAAGAGTAGAGCAGTAATTTGACGATTTGATTATCTCGATTTTTAAAAAAATAATTTTTTAATTAAAAAGATTGGATATCTCCAACTGCCTCTAATTTCCTCTTGACTTAATATTTCATTGAGTATAAACTATAATAAATGGTATTTTTATGAATAAAAAAGGTTTTACTATAACTGAGCTGATGGTAAGCGTGGTAATTGTTTCTATCGTTATGTTCGTAATAGTAGAAACCTTTGGTTCTATGCAAAAAGCCATACAATTTTCAAAAGATAGAGCGATAGCTACAAATCTAGCGCAGGAAAAGATACAAATTATAAGAGAAAAACTTTACTATAAAGTGATTCCTTCAACCTCTATCGCTTATATAAACGAGTTTAATCCGCCGGTTCCTTATGATACTCTTTATTTTCCGCCGGAAACTATTCTTGAAGCGGGAGTTTATTATAAAAGATATACTTATATACTTCCAGTAGTAGAGAGTGGAGGTGTTATTACTGAACTTCCTCCTCAAACGCCGGATACCGGTATGAAAAAGATTACTGTTACAGTTGTTTGGGAGAGAAAAGGAGAAAAAAAGAAGGTTCAGATTTCAACCATATACACCAACAGAGATACGGTTATGTCTAATGCGGTGATAACCGGTATTGTTAGAGATAAGTCTAATTATAACCCTATACCTAATGCTCTTATAAACATAGTGGAGTATATGGGATTAAGAGATGTAAGTGATAACAATGGAAATTATAGAATAAACATAGTTCCGGGTAACTACACAATATATGTGGAGGCCAGAGGTTATTTTCCTTATTTAGGAACTTTTTCGATATCTCCAGAACAAACGCTTAGTAAAACAATAGAGCTTAATAAAATGGGTTATGGTAAGATGACTGGTGTGCCTTGGTTAAGGGAGCATTTGGTAATAAGTCAGGTTGTCGGTTCTACGGTAAGCCCTTCGGGTTTTGAACAGGAGTATATAGAGATTTACAATCCCACCACATACTCATGGCTTGTTAATGGGAATATAGGGCTTAGATTTCAAAGAATATACGATACGAATAAAAAATATATACAAATAAATTACTTTACAGATTATATACAACCAGGTGGTTTTTATCTTTTTGCAAATACAAATACGATTACAATAAACGGTACGAACATAAACGCCGACGCGGTATGGTCGAATGGAAACTCATCAACCGACTTTCCATATTTTAATCCATCGCTTTCAAAATATAGCATAATACCGATATTCGGCGAGGGTCCGGACGAGGGGGGAGGAGCAATAGAGCTTTATGTTATACCAGACGACAAAATTTTAGATCAGGTAGGGTGGAACAGAAACGACGGAGCAAGCGGTAAAAAAAACGCTCCTTTTTATGAAACATCTCCGATACCTCAAAATATAGGATTACAACAGGGAGAACAGTATGTGAGATATTCTTCGACTTATTCTGTTTCCACATCTTATGGCCCGGCATATGACTCAAATAACAATAGCGTAGACTTTTACGATTATTCTTCTGGAATTTCAATAACTCCCAGAAACTCAACATCGATTGTTAACGTAATTTCCGCCACTCCCGCAAACGGCTCCATAGTCGGTTGTTCCGACGGACTTTCCATATCTACCGTTTCTTATTTGGCCGGAGCTATTAGGCAATACGCTTATTTCGAATTAAATGAGATATCTACCGGCACCTGGAGTTGTACGATTTCAAGCGGTAATTACTCTTTGATTATAGATTCGATTACGATAACAAACGGCTCGACTATTACCTTGAACTCAGTATATCTTACGACTCAGGTTGGGTGGGGTTATATATCGGGTATGGTGACCGACGCTTTTGGGAATAACATATCGCCGGCTATAAAGATATCGGGTTCGGACGGTTCTTATACCTATGTGGGATCGAATAAAAGATATCTTCTTCAGGCCTCGGCCGGTACCATAGATGTGACCGCAAACCCGGGTAATTTGAACTCAAGTTATGTTTCGGTATCTTCTCAGGGGATAAGTTTAAACGCCGGAGAAATAAAAAGTAGCGTGGATTTCGTTTTATACCAGGGAGGAAGAATAACCGGCAAAGTTTTAATAGCCGGAAGCACCGTTCCCATACCGGGAATAGCCGTAGGAATATACGATCAGTATGACGCTCCGAGGGACCAGCAGATAACCGATAATACCGGAAGATTTACGACAAATGTTTTAAGCACCGGAACATACATAATTCAACCGATGGTTGATTCTAAAGAAAGCGTAAATCCTTCCACCGCTTCGGTTAATATAACATCCGCCGGAAGTCTTGTTTTTTCTTCTACTTTTTCGGTTTCAAACGCGGTCGGATATGTAAAAGGAAATGTAAAATATCAAAATCAGCCGATAAAAACCGGTGTTTTGGTAGTGGTTACTACCGTTTCTCTTTCCGGCTCTCCTCCTTCTCTGCCGGTTTTAAGTTCTCAAACTCTTTCCGGAGCTCCTTATTATATTACATCCACGGACGAGGAGGGAAATTATCTTTTGGAGGTAAGGCAGTCAACTAACCCGACTTATAATATTTATTCTTTTTACCCGCATTTAAACATTTCGTCTTTTACTATAAATTGGAGCTCGAGAACTAATATAAGCGTGTTGGCCGGTCAGGAGGTTAATAATATTAATTTTTCGTGGTAAGATTATGATAAATGTTAATAAAAGATCCGGTTTTACTATGACCGAGCTTATGGCGGTGGTCGCCATAGTAGGAATACTCGTGGTCGCCGCGGTTCCTTTATTAAATAACGCAAATCAGAATATAATGATGTCTAAAACAAGATTGTCTTTACAGCAGGACGCAAGAAACATTATGTCTTTAATTACCAGAGTATTGAGAGAAGCCAAAACCTCCACGGTTTCCATATCAAGGCACAATTCTTCTCAGCCTTTTTATTCCAAAATAACTTTTTCCACAATAGACAATAAAAACTATCAGTTTTATCAAAGCGGAAAAAATCTTTATATGGCAGACGGTACAAACGTCAAAATACTGACTTCGGATTTGAGATATTTAGCTTTCGCTTTCCCGGAGTCCAGCGATATGAGCATAGTTTCATTGTCTTTGACTCTTGAAAAGGAGCTTTTTAGCGGAAGAAGAAAAGCTTTGCATATGGCGAGCGAAAAGGTTATGTTGATGAACGATTAGAGAGGTTTTATGGTTAAAAAAGGTTTTATACTGCCTATGTTAACCGCGGTTATAGTGATTTTTTTTATAATAGTTCCTGTTATTATGAACTGGATAACCGACGATACAAAGCAAACGGTTAGAGAGCAGAAAAAATCGATAGCTTTTAACCTAGCTCAGGCCGGAGTTGAGAGAGGTTATTGGAAGGTAAAAAGTTCAACCACAACTTTCAATAGCGTTATGTTGGGAGGCGTTATTTCTGGTTATAATTTCGATACGGTTTATAACGATATGCCCGGCGGAAGTTATAGAATAAGAATATCGAGCGGTACTCAACCCAGAGAAGTTATTATAATAGGAGAAGGAAGGGACTCTTCTTCAAAAGAGGTAAGGGCCGTAAAAGCGGTCTATAGAAATCAAACTATAGCCGGCGCAATGCTTAGCGGTTCTAAAATTAACCCGAGCGGTAGCACTACGATTCACTGGGGGCCTATACTTTCCTGGGGTGAGATAAATCTTTCAAACGGGGCGGATAATGTTTATTTTCCAAGAAAATTTTCAAAACAACTTGTTAAACCAAGAGATAACAGTTTGAATCCCCCTAATACTGACAATCTGGAATGGTGGTCCGCATACGAAGTTCCGGAGTTACCAAAGTTTGATTTTGCCGAAATAAGAAGCTCTGCCGCTGCAAATGGTACATTAAACTGTGGAAGTGCAAGATCTTCTTCTCCTCTTACCCCCTCAGCTACCACATATAGAATGGTTTGCAATTGTTCGGGGGACCAGAATAAGTGCTGTGCCGATAAAAATACCTGTTATATAAAAAATATTTATGCCGATGTCAGATATAATCAAAACCTTTTATGGTACTGGGACGAGGGAAAAAGCGTTAATATAGAAAATACTGGAGTTAAAGGTTCATTTTTTGTAAGAGGAGATTTAAGAATAGATGGAGATGATTGTTATGGCCCGTGGTATAAGGTAAATGGTTATGATGCTTATGG
Organism: Elusimicrobium minutum; assembly: GCA_020723765.1. Classification (GTDB taxonomy): domain Bacteria; phylum Elusimicrobiota; class Elusimicrobia; order Elusimicrobiales; family UBA9959; genus JAAYVG01. Next base: position 20,398 of record DYIF01000005.1, on the reverse strand, counting down.
AGGATATCATACCTGTGGCCAAGCGCTCTCATCTGAAAGCGGTCCAGGAGCTCTTTTTTTAAATGTTCCTAAAAGTGCTTATACGGATTATGCTAAAATAGATACTACGGCTACAAATCAATATCCCGGAGATTTAGGAATTTCTTCTTCTTCTCTCGTATATCAAGTTGGAGCGTGCGATAGAACTTATTATTATCAATGTAATTCTTCTTGCGAGCAAGGATGTGAAAGAGGGGCAACAGGAGATGACTTGGGACTTTATGGCTTTTTGTATGTAGGTGGAACTCTTAAAATTTACGGGGCTTTTGATATGTATGGGGCTGCATGGGTTGTGGGGGATATAAACACAGGATCTGGTAACAATGCTTCTATATTTTTTAATGAAAACCTTGAACTTCCAACTCTTAACGTTGTACTTATTAAAAGTTCCTGGGAAGAAATAAAACCCTCCACATATACCTGGTAGCCATTGACTGGACAAGTGTCCAAATACTCTTTGTCAATAGGTCGAATAAACTTGAACGGATATCCTTTAATGCCTAAAATAAATATATTGAGTTATGTCAATTAAGGAGGAGTTAATGAAAAAAATAGGATTATTGATTATGGCGCTATCTTTTGCGTTTAATTTAAGCGCGGTGCAAAAGATAGTCATGCTAAACGATAATAAAGATATAAAAATGAGTCAGTCCGACATAGAAAGATTGGGCGGTAAGATAATAAAAGAACTTCCGCTTATAAATTCGGTTGTTGCCGATTTCCCCGATTATGTAAAGGATAACGACGTTTATACTTTGGGCTATGTAAAGAAAGTGGAGAACGATCTTTATATTAAATGGATAGAAGAAACTACTTTGCCGGAAATACCTTCGGTTGAAGGCGTTTTGAAAAACATTAAAGAAAATAATTACGATTACTCAATAGTTTCTCCTTCCTTTTCCACTCCCAAAGCAAGCGAAGAAGAACTTAAAGAAATGCCCTGGGGTATAAAGAGAGTAAACGCTTATAGCGCATGGGATTATACCACGGGTAAAAACGTCAAAGTCGCGGTCATAGATACCGGGATAGACTATAATCATACCGATCTGGCTTCCAATTATGCGGGCGGATATAATGCCGTAAACTCGTCCAAGCCCCCTCTTGACGATCAGGGGCATGGGACTCATGTCGCCGGAACCATTGCGGCGGTTAAAGACTTAAAAGGAGTCGTCGGTGTCGCCCCCAACGTAAAATTATATGCGGTTAAAGTTCTGGATTCCAACGGCTCCGGGCAATACTCCTGGATTATAGACGGTATACAATGGGCGGTTAATAATAAAATGAATGTAGTAAATATGAGCTTAGGTGGACCAAGCGGAAGTGACGCTTTAAAAGCAGCCATAGACGCGGCTTATAAAGCGGGAGTCGTGGTGGTTTGCGCCGCGGGTAACGACGGGGGGGCCGTGAACTATCCCGCAAAATATCCGGGAGCCATAGCGGTATCCGCTTTGGACTCTTCCGATAAAATAGCCTCTTTTTCTTCAAGGGGCCCTGAAATCGCTTTTATAGCTCCGGGCGTTAGCGTATACTCTACTTATAAAGGCGGAGTTTATAAAACATTAAGCGGAACATCCATGGCAAGCCCTCATGTCGCCGGACTTGCGGCTCTGGTTGTAGGGCTTGGAGTTAAAAATCCGGACGATGTTAAAAATGTTTTAATAAAATCTGCGGTTAAAATAACCGGATTAAAAGATACCGAGCAGGGAAACGGAGTCATAGACGCTTCGAAGTTTTATCAGATATTAAACTCCAGATAGTTTAAAGTTGCAAGTTGAAAGTTTAAAGTTAATAAGGGCGGATTTTTATCCGCCCTTATTTATTTGTATCATATTTTTATGGAAGATAGAGAGCTAATAGAGTCGTATCTCGAGGGGGACGAGAAAGCTTTTGAAAAATTATATGAAAAATACAGGATGGCGGTTTTTAATTTCATATATTCCATGGTAAGAAACGAGGAGATAGCCAACGATATATTTCAGGATGTTTTTATAAAAGTCATAAATGGGCTTTCCGATTATAAAGACGGGAATTTTAAAGCCTGGATTTTTCAGATATCGAGAAACGCGGTTATGGATTATTTGAAAAGCGCAAAGAATAAAAATTACGCTTTAAATATTCCCTTAGACGAAGAGATAGACGGGTTTTCTTTAAAGGATATCTTGCCTTCGGATGAAACTCCCGAAAAAAAATTCATTTCCGAATATGAAAGCAAAAGGCTATACGAAGCTTTGGATAAATTATCCGACGATTACAGAGAAATAATATTTTTAAAGCATTTTTCCGGTCTTACCTTCCAGGAAATATCCGATGCGATTAAAGTTCCCATAGGAACTTTATTGAGCAGATTCAAAAGAGCCGTAGAAAAACTCGCCGAAATTTTAAAAGAATAAAGAAACAATCTTAATGCAATAAATTTAAATAAATCTCGTTATTAATATCGAGGAGGTTATATGAACTGCGATAAGCAAAAGATAGCGGCGGCTTACTACGGAGAGTCGTCTTTAAAAGAAAAAGAAGAAACTTTGAATCATATAAAAGACTGCGAAGAATGCCGAAAATTTTACGATACTTTAAATTTTATTGAAAAGAACTTAAAAACGGTAGATTACATAAAAACAAAAGTTAGAAACAATATACTTATATACGCCGGAAATAATTTAACCTCCGCTAAGAATTATTTGTCCAAGATATTTTACGCTTTTTCTCTTTCGCTGGCGGTTTTGGTATTGTTTGTTATGCCCGGGAAAAATTCGATAGTCCAGAGAGACATAGAATCCTCGATTTCAAAAGCGGAATATTCTTTGTCCGAACTTTATTACGACATTAAATTTACGGATACGGATTTTAATTATTAAAAAGGAGGAGTTATGAAAAAAATAATACTTGCGCTTCTTGTAACGCTATCTTTCGCGTCGGTTGGTTTTGTAAATAACCTTTCGGCGCAGTCTCCAGGCGAAGAAATGAGCCAGGCTGAAGAGGGAGAGGATATGCCCGATATCGGTCCTTACGGAATGGGTATGGGACCGGGAAACCCTATGGGCGGACCCGGAATGGGAATGAAAAGAAACATAAAAAAACCGGGCATAGGGATGCAGCGTATGGGTCAAGGACAGAGAGAATTTTTTGACGACGGGATGGAGTCTAAAGTCCTTGAAATAATAAAAACGAACGACCCCGAGTTTCATAAAAAAATAATCGCTCTCAAAGGCGCCGATACCGTAAAATACAGGCAGATAATAAAGATGTCTTTTAATTTTTTGACTTTTGCCAGAAACTTAGAAGATAAAACGATAGAAAAAGACATAGTAAAGGGAATATCTTTAGAGTACGACGTGAGGGAATTGGGATTAAAATACGAAAAAGCCTCGGATTCCGATAAGACCAAAATAAAAGAAGAGATAAAATCGAAACTTAACGCGCTTTTCGATATAAGAACTAAGGTACAGGAACTTAGAGTTAAAAGACTTGAAAACGAGGTCAAAGAATTAAAAGCTACGGTGGAAAAAAGAAAAGCAAACAAATCTCAGATAGTCGAACAAAGGCTTAATCAGATAATAGGCCGAAAATACCTTAATTGGTAAAACATCACCTAAAAAAGCGCTTGGTTTTATAATTAAACCGAGCGCTTTTTTATTTTATTTGTAATTTATAATTCATATAATAAATTTATGGTTTTATTTTTTATTTGTTTTTTCGGTATTTTAAATAATTATCTTTTTTCCACGGACCTGAAGGAAATGGCTTATCAAAGCTATTTAAACGGCGATTTCGAAAGGTCTTTGGAATATTACAAAGCTTTTTACGAAAACAATAAAGATTATCGTGTTCTTTTGGATATGGCGATGATTTATAAAAATTCGGACAATTATAAAAAAGCGATAGAGTGTTTAGAAAAATCCGTTTCGATAAAAGAAGATAGCGAAGTTCTTGCGGAATTAGGCTGGCTTTATTTCCATATAGGAGATAATGAAAAATCGAAGTTTTATTTCGAAAAAGCTTTTAATATCGAAAATAAAAATTATTCGGCGGTTATGGGAATGGCTATGGTTTATTCTCAGACGAAAGACATAATAAAAACGATAGATTATCTTAACATTTATAAAAACATAAGAGGGGATTATGCCGGAGTCGATTATCTTTTTGCGTGGAATTACGTTAACTTTCAGATGTACGATAAGGCTAAGGAGTATCTTATAAACGTTTTAAGAAAAGACCCGTCTTTTATCGAGGCTCGGCTTCCTCTGGCTCAGATTTATTTAAAAGAAGGGGATTATAATCAGGCATGGAATCAGTATTATAGAGTTTTAGATTACGTCCCGGACCACCCAATAGCGACCAAGATGGTAAAAATAATAGAAGGCAAGCTGACAAAACAGCCCGAGGAGATAAGGCCTCCTTTTAAAATATTAAATCCGACCGTAATATCCGAAAGTTACGATATAAACAGATTAAAAAAAAGCATAAAACTAAGAGTGGCCGTAGGGGCGGATGACGCCGGTAATCACAGAAAAAACAGGTCTTTAACTTTGAGAAGCTTTAATAATATAAACATATACGGTAAAGAAACGGGAAAAAATTACGCTTCTTTTAAAACCGGAGAAATGATAAAAATAAAATACGAAAAAGATTCTTTATCTATCTATTCCGATAACGGAGTTTTGTTAAATATATTTTCAAAACCTATAATAATCAAATCCGATGATCCGAGAAACGGAACTATAATAATAGAGGCAGATTCTAAAAATTCAAATCCTTATTTCAGGTATTCGGATAGAGAATACCGGGGGGAGATTGAGATTGTTCCTTTAAAAGGCGGATTTGGAATAATAAACATAGTGGAACTCGAGGTGTATCTTTTGGGAGTGGTTCCGGCGGAGATGGAGCCTAAATGGCCTATGGAAGCCTTGAAAGCTCAGGCCGTGATAGCGAGAACTGAAGCGGTAAGAAGACTTAAAGAAGGCCCTCATAAAAAGGAAGGTTATCACTTATGCGACAGCCAGCATTGTCAGGTTTATAAGGGAGTCATTTACGAAAAAAATTCCACGAATAAAGCGGTATTCGATACCGAAGGCGAAGTCCTTGCATATAAAGATAGATTGGCTTATTCTTTTTACCATTCCAATTGCGGAGGATACATTCAATCGTCTTCCGAGGTTAAAGGGTGGGGGGATGTTCCTTATCTTAAATCTCACCCGGACAGCGATAAGTATAAGGAAGGTTTAAGCCCGTGGGAGTTTAATATATGGATAAAGGGAATGCCGGAGGCCTATTGTAATTATCCCGGGGTGGTGAGCGATAGCGAGTTCAGATGGCTTAAAATAATAAAAAGAGCCGATATAAACTTTAAATTGGACAAAAGATACGGGGTAGGGGATATTAAAAGCATTATAGTATTGAAAAGAAGCAGAAGCGGTAACGTAAACTCAATAAAAATAATAGGAACCAAGAAAAGCGTAGTTATAGATAAGGAACATATAATAAGAAACGCTTTCGGCCTTAATTCCCTAAAATCAACCCTTTTTAACATAGAGATAAACAGATTTTCCGACGGCAAAATAAGAAATATATGGTTTTACGGTGGAGGATGGGGGCATTCAATAGGTATGTGTCAGGGAGGGGCCGCGGGGATGGCCGGAAAGGAAAATAAAAATTATAAACAGATATTAAATTTTTACTTTCCCGGAACCAAAATTAAAAAACTTAAATACATTAAAAAATAATTTATTTCTGAGAGATCTTGGAGAGTATTTGAGCTCCTTGCGGATTTGAAGATAAAGCCGACATTATATTCGGATTTGAAAGCAGTTGCATTGTCTGCGGGTTTTTAGTCATTAACTCGTTCATCTTCTCTTGATTGTTCATTAAATTGGTAACGGCGGGAGCGGACATTATTTCTCCCATAAGTTTGCTTTGCGCTATCGCGTTTAAAACCTGTGGATTATTTAGCGCCTGTTTGACGGTTTCGTTGTTTAGAAAGTTGGAGACCACCTGTTGATTTGAAAGATAAGATTCAAGGGCTTTCGGGTCGGATAAATTCCTTTTTACTATGTCTCTGGATAAAAACCCTTTAACAACATATTCGTTATTAAAAAGCGCTTTTACCGCGGTTGGATTATTTAGCAGTTTACCTACGGCTTGAGTTAAAAATCCTTTTTTATATCCGACGGAACTCATCTCTTTTTGTTTTATGTCGCCTACCTTCGGTATATCCTGTTCGCTTGAAAGCTTTATGTTATCTTTTTTGTTTTCGGATTTTTCGGTTGAGTTTTTTTCTTTGTCTTTTTGAGATTCGTCTTCGGAAAGTTTGTATGTTTTACCTTCCTTTAAGTCGCTTGCGTTTCTGTAGTTTACGGTATACGACAGGTCCTCTAAATTCGGTTCGTACATTTTAAAATCCTCTTCTTTTTTTATATCAGCGGTGGCGGAAAAAGCCTTCATTTCTTCTTCCGATAAATTTATGTCGGGGGAGGACATTTTTAAAGTCCACTTTATAAGCGGTATCGCTATTATAATATACAAAGGTATGAGGTATAACCAGAACTTTGATTTTTCTTTGTTGTTTTCCATAAATTATTTGATAAAATAATTATAGTAATTTAATTGAAGTTAAACAAGATTTATGGATAATATACATATTCTGATTTTATGGTTTGTAGGAAATATCTTTCAGTTTTATATTTTGATTACGATGTTCGTCTATCTTTTCATTTCATTTTCGGGAATATTCTTTTACAAAAGAAACGACAAAAAGTTTTCTCATTCTAAAAAATTCGCCGTTTTAATTCCGGCTCACAACGAAGAAAAAGTAATAGGAAATCTTTTGGAAAGTTTGTCTTTTTTGGATTATCCCAAAGATTTATACGATGTATACGTAATATGCGATCACTGTTCCGATTCGACGAGTAAAATATCTAAAGGATATAATGTTAATATCCTCTCATACGACGATAATCTTCCTTCAAATAAAGCGAGAGCCTTAAACAGAGCTACCAAAGATATTTTGAGTTCCGCGGATAAATACGACGCTTTTTGCTATATAGACGCCGATTCCTTGATACATCCCGATTTTCTTAAAGCCATGAGCGGCTGTATGGACGACGGGGGAAAAGCGATTCAGGGGATGCAACTTCCCAAAAACAGAAACGAGTCCATACTTTCAATGATAGTTTCAAGCGGACAGTTTATAACGAATAATTTTTTCCAAAAACCGAAGGAGTTTTTGGGGCTTTCCGCGACTTTGCACGGCAAAGGAATGTGTTTTAGTACGGAGATAGTTAAGAAATTTAAGTGGGACGAGAGTTGTTTGACCGAAGATTTAGAGATGCAGATGCGGCTTATAAACGCCGGTATAAGAATAAGATGGTGCGAATCCGCCATAGTTTACGACGAGGAGCCGGTTCATATAACTCAATACATAAAGAGGTCGGTAAGATGGACCAGAGGCTCTCTTGATACCGCCAAAAAGCACGCATGGCGACTGTTGGTTTCTTTCATAAAAACTTCGGATTTTAAAATTCTCGAGGGTTTTATTTATTGCTTCGGCGTCTATAGAATAATAGTCGTTTTTATTTCTTTGGTTTCCATTTATTTTACCAAAGATAAATTTAATATTCTCGTTTATTTCTTTCATCTTATTCCTTACGACGATTTATATTACAAACTAATATTTATTTCCTTGCCTTTTATAATATTCCCTTTGAGCATGATTTTCGACAAAAGAGCCGGTTTTCCAATGTTTAGCGTGTATTTTTTGCAACCGGCTTTGGGCTTTTTAAGGTTTCCCATATTTGTGCTCGGAATTTTAAAAGATAGAAAAATCTGGGATAGAACCGATCATACGAGTACGGTTAGAATAGGAGATCTTTTAAAAATAAAAACCTAAGGGGGATTTATGAATGCGATAATTCTTATGTTGTCTTTTTCTTTATGGTCTCAAAACATTCCGATTCAGCGCCCCGAGCCGGAAAAGGTTATTAAAACCATAGAGCAGATAGATATAACCGAAGAGCAGAGAAAAAAAATTTATAAAGACCTTGAAAAGAATTTAAAAAAGTTCGATTCGGAGAAGAAAAAATACGATAAAAAAATGTCCGAGAAAGAAGAGATAGAGAAAGAGATGGAGGAAATAAAGTCCAACTTGCTTGAGATAAATAAAAACGTAACATTTATTATAAAATCGTATCTTACCGAAGATCAGTTGAAAAAATTCGACGATCTGATTAAAAAACAAAGAGAAAAAGTTTCTCAACCAAAACCCAAAGAAACCGAAGAGTCGAAAACAAAAAAAGAAGAAACGAAACAAACCGATACTCAATCTCCTTTTAGCATATATTTCCCGTAATTGTTTAATTCTTCCTTTTTTTATAGAATTATATATAGGGAGTAAAATATGGCGAAAATAATGATAGTCGACGACGACCCCGAGATATCCAACCTTTTGCAAATTACCATGGAGTCTTTGGGACATACCATTAAGATATGCGATAACGGAAGAGAAGTAATGGATTCGCTTAAGGAATTTAAACCGGATCTTATGATACTGGACGTTATGCTTCCCGGCGTGGACGGCTATTCCATAGCCACGAGCATAAGCCAGGACGAGTCTCTTTCCAAAATACCGATAATAGTCCTTTCGGCTCTCGAGCCGTCCAGAAGCTTGTTTGTTAAATTCAATCAGGTCGTGGCTTTTTTAACAAAACCTTTTAATACCGACGACCTTTTCGAAGCCGTAAAAAACGCGCTTGAAAAGAAAGACCTATAGAGGAGAATTGATGAAAAGATTATGGCTTGTTACCGGCGGAGCCGGTTTTATAGGCTCCAATATAGCCGAAGAGCTTGTTAAAAGAGGGGAAAAGGTAAGAATAATAGATAATTTTTCCGAAGGGAAGATAGAAAATTTAAAGCCTTTTGAAAAAGAAGTCGAGATTATAAAAGGAGATATAAGAAATTTTTCCGATATTAAAAAAGCATGCAAAAACGTTACTTACGTAATCCATCAGGCGGCGATGCGTTCGGTCCCTAAATCTATAGACAATCCGTTCGGAGCAAACGATAATAACATAACCGGAACTTTAAACGTTCTTATGGCGGCCAAAGAATGCGGTATAAAAAAAGTAGTATACGCTTCTTCAAGCTCGGTTTACGGAGATTGCAAAATATTCCCGCAGAAAGAAACTTTTACTCCCTCTCCGATATCTCCCTACGCCGTTTCCAAATTGGCCGCGGAGTATTATTGCGTTATGTTTTCGAAAACTTTCGGTCTTCCGACAACTTCGTTAAGATATTTTAACGTATTTGGTCCGAAGCAACCTCCACAGTCGATGTATTCCGTGGTAATACCCAAGTTTATAGAATTAGCTTTAAAGAAAAAACCTCTTGAAATTCACTGGGACGGAAGGCAATCGAGAGATTTTACTTATGTTTCAAATGTCGTTGATGCTAACATAAAAGCGGCTTTGTCCGAAAAATCAAACGGGAAAGTTTACAATGTCGCTTGCGGCCGGACCACTTCTTTGATAGAGATAGCTTCTTTGCTTGAAAAGTTTTTGGGCTATAAGCTTGAAAAAAGATTTTTACCCAAAAGAGCCGGAGATGTCAGGAAAACGTGGGCGGATATAACTCTTATAAAAAAGGATCTCAAATATAAACCGAAAGTGGGTTTTGAGGAAGGATTGTTAAAAACTTTGGAATGGTTTAAAAATAAATTTTAATATAGGGGAGCGTTATGATTCATATATCCAATATCAATAACAGGGGTTCCATAGAAGTAATATGCGGAAGCATGTTTTCCGGTAAAACTCAGGAACTTATAAGAAGACTGAGGCTTGCCACCATAGCCAAACAAAAAGTTCAGATTTTCAATTCTTATCTGGACACGAGATACGCGAAAGAACATATAGTATCTCACGATAAAAGCATGCTAAAAGCTCAGCCGGTCAAGTCCGCAAAGGAAATAATAAAGAAGGTCGAGAAGGATACCCAGGTTGTGGGGATAGACGAAGCTCATTTTTTCGACGACGACATACTGGATGTAGCCAATAAATTGGCAAACGAAGGGAAGAGAGTAATAATAGCGGGTCTTGATATGGACTGGAGGGGAAAACCTTTTAACAATATGGCTAAACTTATGGCCGTAGCGGAATATGTCACGAAAAATCTTGCCATTTGCATGGTCTGCGGAAATCCCGCTCATTATTCTCAAAAGCTTGTGGAAAGTGAATCCAGAATAGAAGTTGGGGCTTCCGATAAATACGAAGCACGGTGCAGGAAGTGTTTTAATCCGGATCTCGCCGCTTCGAAAAAATAAATAACAAGAAAAATCAAAATATCGTTTGCGTAAAAAAATCTCTTTTAGAAATCCTTCTTTTTAAATCATAATATTCCAATATTCTGCAGAATTAGAGAATAATTTGAAATTTTTAAAAACCGAATCGTATTTTTAATGATGTTTTTTGGGGCAAGTAAATTTTAGGTTTTGTATTATAAAACCGCTTAAAAATATTTTTATCTGCTCCACATCGGCGTATAGGAGTTCCCTTTTATTTTATCGGATAATAAACGCGGGGCCGAGCCGTCCAAGTCCATTACGAATATCTGTCTTTTTTTGTTTCTTGTGGAAGTAAAAACTATGAATCTCGAGTCCGGAGAAAAAGAAGGGTCTTCGTTATCTCCTTCGTTTCTCGTAAGCCTGTGTATCATGCTTGTCGTCGGGTCGGTAATGAAAATATTTAATCTTTCGCTTTTTGTCTCTCTTCCCGAAAAAACTATCCATTTTCCGTTTTCCGACCAGTTTGGAGAGTCTACCCAGTAAAAGTTGGTTATTTTCCTATAATTCTTCGTTTCTAAATTATATATGTATAACTGAGGATTTCCGGGCCTGTCGCTTACGAAAGCTATCTCTTTACCGTCCGGCGAGTATGTGGGGGAAGCGCATATCCCGAAGTTATCCAATAATTTTTTCACCTCTTTCGTAACGAGATTTACTATGTATATGGAAGGATCCTTTCCTCTCGATAGAGTGATAGCCATTTCGTTCCCGTCCGGGGAAAAACCGCCGGCTATATTCAGCCCCTGATATCTTGAAAAAGTTTTTATTTTTCCTTCCATCATGTCTATTACGAAAAGGTCGGGATTTCCGTATCTGTAGGAGGTGTAGAATATTTTGTTTCCGTCCGATGACCATTTGGGGACTATCGATATGCTTTTGTGATTCGTCATTTGATATAAGTTTTCCCCGTCGTAGTCTATCATATATATTTCTTTGTATCCCGTGGAATCGTTTGAAAATGTTATTCTGCTGTGAGCGATTCCTTTTTTGCCGGTAATTTTTTCCACTATGTCGTCGCTTATCATATGCGCCATTCTCGTCAAAGATTCCAAAGAAGAGGTATAACTTTTTTTAAGAATAGGCTCTTTGAGATTGTTATCGTATAAAGCGGTTATTATGGATATGTTTTCTTCGGCTTTTATTTGGGCGGTAAGAGTGTATCTGGCCGTTTTGGAAAGATAACCAAGCGTTTCTTCCGCTTTTATTTCGTCTTCCGTTTCTATTACTTTAAAATATCTCGAAAACATTAAGTCGGTTCTTATTATTTCTTTCAATTTTTGAGTCAACGACTCCGTCGTTTGACTGCCGGAAGAGAGAGTAAAGGAAGCCAATATTATTTTTTCTTCGGAAAAATTTTTTTCTATCCCTATATAAACCTCGGTGTTTTGAGAGGAAAGATAAAGATTTGCGGACAAAAATAGATATATAAAAAACTGAACCATTAGTTTCTTTTATTTTTTAGCTGGCCGGCCGGTTTTTGCGTTTTTAATTCCGACAATATTTCTTTCGCGGTTACGGCTTCTACGGTATTGGGAAATTCTTTTTCCACGGACTTAAGATAGGTTATCGCCTCGTCGATTTTATTTTTGTCGTTTAACTCCAATAAAGCCTTGGAGTACTTCAATCTCACATATGCGGTTTTTGCGAAATTTGGATATCCCGATATCAGTTTTGCGTAAAATATCGCGGCCTCTTTATAATTTTTAATTTCAAAAAGAGATTCCGCGGCGTAAAAATACGCCTGATCTATGTTGTCCCCTTTCGGAAATTTTAGGATGTATTCCTTAAAAGATTCTATCGCCGGCTCGTATCTTTGAGAGGAGTAGAAAGACAAGGCTTTATAAAAAAACGAGGTTTCCCTGTAATACTCCTCTTCTTTTTCCGATTTTTGGTTTACCGCTTTACCCAATTGATTTATTTTTTTATCGGTAACGGTTCCCATATCTTCTATTTTTGAAGAAAGTTTGTTTATTTCTATGTTGAGATCTTTAGAATTTTCGGAAAAAGCGGTTAGATTCCTGTTTAAATCTTCTATTTTAAGAGAGAGGTCCGCTTGATTTTTTTTAAGCGTATATATGTTTGTATTTAAATCGTCTATCTGGCTTTGAAGTATAAGCATATCCTTTTGAGTCGCCATGCATGACGAAAAAAACAACGAGCCGATAACGATTAAATTTTTTCTCATTTTGTTACTTTCGTCTCCGCCCTTCTGTTTTTAGCCCAGCAGTTCTCGGTAGATTCGAAGCACAAAGGCTTTTCTTCGCCGTAAGATATGGTGGCTATGTTTTTTTCCGGAACTCCCAACCTTATGTAATACTCTTTAACCACATTCGCTCTTTTTTGGCCCAAAGACAGATTGTATTGGTTTGTCCCTCTTTCGTCGCAATGACCTTCTACGGTAACGGTATATTTGTTTTCAAGTATGGTTTTGGCGTTTTTGGAAAGAGTTGTCTTGGCGTTTTCGGACAATTCGTATTTGTCGAAATCGAAGTTTATGGTGTCTAAAGAAATTATAGCTTCTTTCCTTACGTCCCCTTCCGCGGTCTCGTCGGTTAAACCTTCGGCGGAAAGAGTCTTTGTGGATATGGCTTCCGTTTTAAATCCCGACTGCTGTTCGGATTCCGAAAGATCCTTTTTTACTTGTTTTTTAACGCAAGAAGAAAAAGCCAAAGAAAATATCGAAATAATCATAAAAAACTTTTTCATCTTAATCCTCCTTAATAACGCAAAAGTCGGCATATATAAATTATACAAAATTGACAAATTTTTTATACAATACATATATGAACTTTGCGACTTTGTTTTATAGCGGCGGCAAGGACTCTCATTATGTCCTTTTCAAGGCTTTAAGAAAAGGATATAAAGTTCCGTTTTTGGTTAATTTCGAACCCTTACCTCATTCCGACGGGGAAAAATATTTTAATTCTCTTTACGACAAAAAAACTATAGAAGTTCATTCTAAATTAATGAAGATTCCCGTTTGTTACTATAAATTCGGCGGGAAGAGGGGAAAGATTTTTAAAGACGACAGAGGTTTTTTCTTGTCCGACATGCTCGAATTTATAAAATCCAGAGCTTTGTGTTTAGGCATAAAAAAAATTAAAATTTTGGTTCCCTGGATTTCGGACGACATTTCGGTAAACCCCAAAACATACAAAAGATATGTTATGTTTAAAAAAATATTTGAAGAAAAAAAAGCCGATTTCGATTTCGTCGTTGAAAACGAAACGACGGTTTCCATTATAAAAAAAACCTTAAAAAACCGAATAAAATCGATATGTGTTTCCGTTCCTAAGCCCATTATTAAAAAAAAATCCAAAGAACATATCGATAAGATTAAGTCTTTTTTGGGTGCCGGTATAGATATGCGGTTTTTAAAAAGTTGGATCTCCGAAGAAATGGAAATAAAGCGAGAAGGGGGGGTATTAGTCAGACAAGACGTTCATTCCATGGTAATATCGAGCCCTTTGTTCGAAAAAGACGTCGAGATAAAAAAAATCTCGGTTTGCGAAGGAAATAACATATTTTCATTAAAAATATTTTTTGTATAATAAGTTTAAGAAGTCCGTTTTTTAAAAATAAAAGGAGGATAGATGAAAACACTTTTAAGAGGAAAAGACTGGATAGAGACGGTAGATTGGACCAAAGAGGAGCTTGAAACCGTTTTGGAGGTTTCCAAGTATCTTAAAATTAAATTCGCTTTAGGCGAAGAGCACAGACTTTTGCAGGACAAAACCCTTTTTATGATGTTTTTCGAGCAATCCACAAGAACGAGAAACTCCACCGAAGCGGCTATGACCCAGTTAGGCGGCCATGCCCACGATCTTACCCCCGATAAGATGCAGATATCTCACGGAGAAACTCCGAAAGACACCGGGAAAGTCCTTTCCAGATACGGACACGGCATAGCCATAAGAAACTGTTTTTACGGAATAGGAAACAAATACATAAGAGAGGTGGCTAAAGAAGCCGATATCCCCGTAGTGAATTTGCAATGCGACGTGGATCACCCCTGCCAGTCGATAGCGGACCTTATGACAATACAGGAAAAGTATTCCACAAATAGTTTGAAAGGCCTCAAGGTAACCGTAGCATGGACCTACGCTCCGGCTTACGCCAGGCCTCTTTCGGTTCCTCAAGGACTTATAACCTTGCTTCCGAGGTTTGGCGCCGATGTAACTTTAGCCTATCCGAAAGAATTTAAACTTATCCCTCGAACCGTGGAAGACGCCGAAAGATTTTCAAAAGAAACCGGCGCGAAATTTAAAATAATTCACGATATGGACGAGGCTTTTAAAGACGCTCATGTGGTATATCCCAAATCCTGGGGATGCCATCAGTTCCTGGCCGAGCAAAACATACCCGAGGAAGAAAGAAAGAAAATAGGGATGGAGTATCTGAACAAATATAAAGACTGGGTATGTACCGCCGAAAGGATGAAACTTGCGAGAAAAGAAGCCATATACATGCACCCTCTTCCGGCCGATAGAGGCGCGGAGGTTGAGGATGCGGTCATAGACGGGCCTCAGAGCGTGGTTTTCGATCAGGCGGAGAACAGGCTTCATACCGTAAAAGCGATACTTTCGCTTGTTATGGGCGGAAGGCCGTAAATTCCGGCCCTACGGTTCGTATTCGTTTAAGGAGGATTTATGTCAAAGACCATAAGGATTTTCGCGTTTGGAGGAAACGAAGTTTCTCCGGTCGGGCTTAAGGATAAAAACGGAAAAACCATAAACCCCGATATACCGATGCAATGGCAAAGGACCGCCCAGACCGTAAAAAACGTGGCAGACATATTTGAAAAGCATCCCGAGGATTATTACGTCTTGACTCACGGCAACGGCCCGCAGGTCGGAAACGTTTTGCTAAGGTCCGAGTATTCCAGAAACTTCCTTTTCCCTTTGCCGTTGGATGTTTGCGTGGCGGATACTCAGGGCGCCATGGCTTATATGATAGCTCAGTTTAACAACGAACTTAACATAAGAGGAATAGATAACATAGTAAGCGGAATAGTGACTCAGGTTGTGGTAGGTGCGGATGACCCGGATTTTAAAAATCCTTCCAAGTATATCGGTCCTTCTTACACGAAAGAAGAGGCGGAAGAGAGGATGATAAAAGAAGGTTGGATAATGAAACTTTATAAAAAAGACGATAAAGGAAACGAGATATGGAGAAGAGTGGTCCCTTCTCCAAAGCCTAAAGACATAGTCGAGATAGACGCCATAGAATCTATGATAGATAAAAGAATAATCCCCATAACCGTAGGTGGAGGCGGGGTTCCGGTGAAAGAGGTGGCCCCGGAGATTATAGACGGTTTTGAGGTCTATAAATGTAACTACGGAGTGGAGTATAAAAGAAAATATGTCCCCGGACAAAAACCTCTTAAAATGTATACCGGAGTGGAAGCTGTTATAGACAAAGACCTTGCCAGTGCGCTTTTAGGCAACATGTTATATTCGAGAGCAAAAAAAAGAGGAGAAAACCTCGAGGTTACTCTTACCATATTTACCGGAGAGGACGGTATAAAAATAAACTATCAAAAACCGGACCAGAAAGACATAAGGGTTATAAGAGTAGGAGAGCTTGAGAAGATGTATAACGAAATGCCAGAACATTTCCCGGCCGGAAGCATGGGACCGAAGGTAAAAGCCTGCATAGAATTTATTAAAAACGGAGGCTCAAAGGCTTATATAACCAAAACCGAACTTTTCGAGCAGACTCTTAAAGGCGAAGCAGGCACAACGATAATACCGTAGTTAGACATATTTTATATGAGGTTTTATGAAAAAAATAAGCATGCTTAAATGCATAAACTGCGGCAGGGAACACGAAGAAGAGGAAGTAAAATATGTATGCAACTCTTGCGGCGGAAATCTCGAGGTCATATACGATTATAACCTTATAAAAAAAAGGTTTAATCACGACGAGTTAAAAGAAAATCGGTTTTACGACATATGGAGATACTCCGACCTTCTTCCAATAGAGGACTTAAAAGACATTCCGCCGCTTAAAATAGGATATACTCCGCTTTATAAAAATAAGAAGTTGGCGGATGAGTTGGATATATCCGAACTTTATATAAAAGACGATACCAGAAACCCGAGCGCTTCTTTTAAAGATAGGGCGAGCGCCGTTATAGTAAAAAGAGTCGTAGAAACGCTCGATGAAGATAAAAGGATAATAGCTACGGCTTCCACAGGAAACGCCGCGTCTTCACTTGCCTGCATATCCGCATCGGTGGGTGTTAAGAACATAATATTTGTCCCAGAGACAGCTCCGCTTCCAAAAATAACTCAGCTTCTTGTTTTCGGCGCTACCGTCATAATGGTTAAAGGAACATACGACGACGCATTCGACCTTTGCGTAAAAGCATGCGAACATTTCAGATGGTATAATCGAAACACTGGTTATAATCCTTATACCAGAGAAGGCAAGAAAACCGCGGCTTTTGAAATCTGTGAACAGTTGGAGTGGGAGGTTCCGGACAAGGTTTTTGTTCCGGTCGGAGACGGAAATATAATAAGCGGAATATGGAAAGGTTTTTTGGAGTTTAAAAAAATAGGTTTTATCGACAAGCTTCCGAAACTCGTTGCGGTTCAAGCGGAAAATTCAAACGCCGTATACAAAGCTTTCCAAGAGAAGCTAAACAACATAGAACCGGTAAGCGGAGAAACCGTTTGCGATAGCATATCGGTTAAAATACCGAGGGACGGGCTTGGGGCTTTGATATCTTTAAGAGAATCCGAGGGTTTTGCGGTCAACGTCTCGGATAAAGAGGTTATTTCGGCTATGAAGGAGTTTGCTTCCAACACCGGAATATTCGCCGAACCTTCCGCGGCAGCCGCTTACGCCGGCCTTAAAAAAGCTATAAGCGAAAAAAAGGTTGATAAAGGAGATAGCGTTTTGATTTTGATAACCGGAAGCGGTCTTAAAGACATAGAGACCGCCAAGAAATCGGTTCCTAAAGCTTATAAGATACAACCGGAGATGAAAGAGCTTGAAAAGATAATGGTTTCAATAAACAAACAGGGTTAAATGCTTTGTTCCTCCGAAGTAAAATACGTAAAAGGCGTAGGTCCCAAAAGAGCCGAAATATTAAAAAAACTCGACATATATAGCGTAAAAGACCTTCTTTTTTATTTCCCGAGAACCTACCAGGACAGAAGAATAAACGCCGAAAAAAAAGAGCCCTCTTTCGATTATGTTAGCTCCTTTAAAGGAACCGTAAAAGATTTTTTTGAAATTTACACCTCCACTTCGCTTAAGATATTTAAGATAATTGTAGCTTCCGAGGGAAAAGAAATAGAATCGAATCTTTTCAAAAGAGCCAAGCGAAACTTCGACGTCTTTGCCTCGATTAAAAATAAAATAAAAAAAGGAAAGGAAATATTTATAGTCGGAAGAGCCGACGGAGATTTTTTTAACCCTAAAATAGGAGTGGAGGAGTTTTATTTTCCCGAAGACGAAAACTACAAAATAAACGCGGACAGAATAGTCCCCGTTTATTCTCTTACTTCCGATATGGACAATAAAACTTTCAGGGGGATAGTTTATAAGGCGCTCGACTGCGCCGATTACGTAAACGAAATAATAAACCCTTATTATATCGCCAAAAGAGGGCTTTTGCCGAGGGTTACGGCGGTAAAAAATATACACTTTCCCAAAGACCTCGATTCTTTGGCCGCCGCGAGAAAAAGGCTTATATACGAAGAATTGTTTTTGATGGCGATGGCCTGGGCGGTTAAAAAAAGACAAACGAGAGAGATAAAGAAAAACAGAAGTTATGAAATAAAAAGAACTCTTCTTACCCCTTTTAAAAACAATATGGGCTTTGAATTTACGGCTTCACAAAAAAAAGCGATAAACGAAATATTTTCGGACATGAACTCTCCCTATCCGATGAACAGGCTTTTACAGGGGGATGTGGGAAGCGGAAAAACGGTTGTGGCGATAAGCGCTTGTTTGCTTGCGGTGGAAAACGGTTATCAATGTTGTTTTATGGCTCCGACGGAGATACTCGCCGAACAGCATTTTATGACATTTTCAAGGTTTTTATCCTCCCTTAACGTAAGATTTGAAATATTGAGTTCTTCCACTCACAAAAAGAAAAAAGAGGAAATTATTTCAAAAATCGCTAACGGAGAATTGGACATATTGATAGGAACTCATTCGTTAATAGAGGCCGATATCAAATTTAAAAATCTTGCGCTTGCCGTAATAGACGAACAGCATAGGTTCGGCGTAAGGCAACGAGCCACATTAAGAAAAAAAGGGGAGAATGTAGATATGCTTATAATGACTGCAACCCCCATCCCCAGAACCCTTTTTCTCTCTTTATACGGGGACCTTGAACTTTCGATTTTAACCGATATGCCCCCCGGAAGAAAGCCGATAAAAACATTTAAAACCGCCGAAAAAGAGGCTTTCGAAAAAACAAAAGATTATCTGAAAAAAGGCGGCCAGGCTTACATAGTTTTCCCGATCATAGACGAATCGAGCAAAACCGAGATTAAATCTTTGATAGCGGAATTTGAAAGAATAAATAAAGAATTTTCGGATTACAAAACCGCCATGATTTACGGAAGGATGAAACCGTCCGAGAAACAAAAAATAATGAGAGATTTCTCGGAAGGGAAAATAGACATATTATGCGCAACTCAAGTGATAGAAGTCGGGATAGACGTTCCAAACGCCAACGTTATGATAATACAAAACGCCGAAAGATTCGGGCTTGCGAGCCTTCATCAGCTTAGAGGGAGAATAGGAAGAGGCGAAAAAGAGTCTGTTTGTTTTTTAATATCCGAAGCCAAAAACGATGAAGCGAAAGAAAGAATAAAAGCGATGTGCGAAACGACCAACGGGTTTGAGCTCAGCGAGAAGGACGCTTACATAAGAGGGGTTGGTGAGGTTATGGGGGTTAAACAGCACGGAGATATGGAGTTTAAAATAGCTTCCATATACAGAGATAGGGAGATATTAAACTGGGTTTTTGAAGACAGGGACGAGATACTGAAAGAAGACCCTTATATGTATAAAAAAGAAAACCAGGCCCTTAAAAAAGAGCTTAGAGATCTTTACGGAGAAAAGTGGCATATAATAGATTTAAACTGATATGAAAAAAATAACGCTTAAAATATGGAATAAAATAGACAAATTTATAAAAGAGAATAATCTTATTTCAAATAAGGATAAGATTTTGATTGCCGTGTCCGGAGGGCCGGATTCCATGCTTTTGCTTCATTACATCCATAAAAAGGCAAAGCGCGATTTTGCGGTTTTCCATTTAAATCACGGAATAAGAAAAGAAGCTTTTAAAGACGAGAAAATCGTAAAAGATTATTGCAAAAAAAACGAGATAGAATGCGTTATCGAAAGATTGGACATACTCCGTATGGCTAAAGATGCCAAAGAGAGCCTTGAAAATTTCGCGAGAAAAAAAAGATACGAGTTATTTTTGAAATACGCCGAAAAATACAAATGCTCTCTGGTATTGACCGCTCACAATATGGATGAAAACATAGAAACCGTCGTTTTAAATCTTTTGAGGGGGAAAGATATAAAGGGGCTTTGCGGAATACCGGTTAAAAGAAAATTAAAAGGAAAGATTTGGGTGGCAAGGC
Organism: Elusimicrobium minutum; assembly: GCA_020723765.1. Classification (GTDB taxonomy): domain Bacteria; phylum Elusimicrobiota; class Elusimicrobia; order Elusimicrobiales; family UBA9959; genus JAAYVG01. Next base: position 412 of record DYIF01000005.1, on the reverse strand, counting down.
CGATTATGTGTTTAAAAAAGGAAGAAATAATCGATTATTTAAAAGAAAATAAAATAAAATACGCGGTTGATAAAACCAACTACGATACCGACTACACCAGGAACTGGATAAGGCACAAACTCATACCTATGATAGAGTCCAAACAGCCAAACTTCGGACTTCATATAATAGACATTTCAAAACAAATCCGAAAAATGATGAGTAAAGCGGGAAGCGAAAAGTCTAATGACAGAGAAAAGGGGTTAGAGAATAGAGAGGAGAGAATAGGGTAGGAAAGAAAGATTTATAGAAATATTTATCCACAGGTTATCAACATAATATAAACATTTTTTCTTTAGTTGTTATTATACAATTAACCAGTGTTAGATAAAAATACTATGTCATCGTAATAATAACCATTATATAAAAATTA
>DYIF01000022.1 GCA_020723765.1 Elusimicrobium minutum | reverse complement strand
TATTTTTGACAAGATGTATCATATTATAGTTAGATTATATTTGATTTGATTCGTTCGATTTAATAGAAAATCAAAAAATGATAAAATAATATTATAATTTGCCTATTAAGAGGGGTTTATGTCAGTAAAATATTTGACAAAAAACATAGGAATTGAAGGTAAAGGTAATGTCCTTATAAGGCCTGCCAAACTTATGGACGCGAGAAGAATACAGGTTTTATATACCGAGGTTTACGGCTCGTCCTACTCCATTTCGATAATAACCGACCCGGATAAGATGAAAAGAGCGATAGAAAGCGACGAGTATTACTGGCTTGTGGCCGAATATAATAATAAAATAGTCGCCAGTTTGGTCTATTCTCTTGATTTTAAAGGAAGGATATCTAAGGCCTTTGGCGCCGTGGTAAGCGAGGAGTTTAGAAAGCACGATATAGCTTATACTATGATGAAGCTTATACTCGACGACATAACCCAGAACCAAAATCTTGTGGATGTTATTTACGCGACCACCAGAACCACATCCTACGCTCCTCAAAAACTTACCGAAAGCTTAGGTTTTTTAAAATTGGGGATATTCCCAAATACCCACAAAGTTAGCGAAAACGAAACTCATTGTTTTACCGCTTATATAACGGAAGAAGCGATGAAAAAGAGAAAAAGAACGCCGGTTATTATTCCCGAGATAGCGCCTTTTTACGATATAGTTTTAAAGCAGATAAACTTCGAGCCGGCTTTAATAAAAGATTTTAAAACGCCGTATTCCGACCATAGAGATAAGATTCCTTTTATAAATTTCGAAATGATAACGGCTCCCAATTTTATCAAAAAAAGATACGCCTCGGTAAAATCCAATAGTTTTTTGAAACATACTTATATGCCTTTCCACGAACCCAATATGCTTTTGGTTTCTATGGACGGTAAAACCGAGATATACATGTCTTATAACCCGAAAGATAAATACAGCGTATTCATAGGCGGATATACAGACCTGGATCCGACTATAATACTCGAAAGCGTGGCTAAAAAAATGCAGGAACTGAATATGGCGTATCTTGAGATACTTTTCGACGCATATACCCCGGAACTTCACAGGGCCGCTATAGACGCGAGGTTCATCCCTTCGGGTTATTTCCCTGCGGCCAAGCTTGAAAAGGGAGTGAGATACGACTGTATAGTTTTTTCAAGGACCTTCGACGTGCTTGATTTTAGGAACGTAAGGCTTTCGTCGCTTTATAGAAATTTTCTTAAAGAGTACATAAAACTTTGGAGAGAAAATTACATAGAGGTGGTATTCGAATGAAAGAACTCGACATTGAATCTAAACTTCCGCACCCTTCTCAGAAAATAAAGATAAAAAACATTCTCGACGAGTTATGCGAAAGCGAAGCCTTCGATTATTCGGTTAAAACTCAAAATCTTTTTGTCAAAGCCATGAGATATCTGTGCGGGTTGCAGTTTAAAAAATCGGATTTTATCAAAAAATACTATAAAACATTTGGGTTTGATTTTAATTCGATAAAAAACGATAAAGATATTGAAAAAATACCTTTCGTATTCGTAAACGGTTTTAAGGAAAGGGATCTGACTACATTAAAGCCCAAAGAAATCGTTTTAGAGTTAAAATCCAGCGGAACCACCGGACAGAGAAGCAGAATACAGCTGGACATTGGCTCACTGCTTAGAGTAAGAAGAATGGCATATAATACCTTTAAAGCCCTGGGGCTTACGGATTTGGATAACCAATACGATTATTTGTGTTTTACATACGACCCGAATGTGGCGGGGGATGTCGGGACCGCTTGGACCGATAAGCTTTTGACTTCTTTTACAAAAACCGGGGGAGAGGTTTTTTACGCTTTTAAGTGGGACAGCCTAAAAAAAGAGTTTTTTTTCGATATAGATAATACGGTTTTGAAACTTAAAGAGTACGAAGAAAAAAATAGCCGGGTTAGGCTTATAGGCTTTCCGGCTTTCGCTTTGAAAGTAACCGAAGAATATAAAAAGAGGTTTAATAGATTTCCAAAATTAAATCCCAAATCTTTCGTGGTTACCGGAGGGGGGTGGAAAACGTTGAGCGATCAGGCTATAGACAAAAAAATATACAGGCAGATACTCGCGGATAATCTTAATATACCCGTTGAAAATATAAGAGATCTTTTCGGAATGGTGGAGCACGGAGTGGCTTATGTGGATTGCGAAAAAGGGAATTTCCATATACCGGTTTACGGAAAGGTATTTTCCAGAGACCCGGTAAGCTTTAAAAATTTGGGTTACGGCCGAAAAGGGCTTTTGCAATTTATGACTCCGTATCTCGCTTCTTATCCGTCTTTTTCTTTGCTTTCAAGCGACTGGGGGGTAATAAGGGAAGGTTGCGACTGCGGAATTAAAGGTCCGGTTCTTGAAATATCCGGAAGAGCCGGAGTAACCAAACTAAAAGGTTGCGCGGTATCCGCGTCCGGTATGCTTTCTAAATAAAGAGGAATCTATGAAAATGTTTAAAAATTATATTTTCGGTTCGGAAAGCGATAAAGAAATAGAAAAAGCCGAGGATTTAAAATATATATGCGATAAAGCCAATTCATTAAAAAACGATATTTATTTTCAGGATAAGGATTATATATTGGATACTCTGGACTCGGTCGGAAAAATTTTTTCCAATAAAAACTCTTTTTATTACAAAACGGCTTTTAAGGATCTTGTAGAAAAAGTAAATTTCTCAAATCCGATGATAGAAAAAACGCTGGATATAGTCCCAGAGATTTTAAATAAAAAGGAATTGAATAAAAGGTTGTCTCTCGAGACTTTTTTGCCTTACGCCATAGACCACATTACCGAAAGGCACGGATACGACGGATATTTGAAAGCGTATCCCAAGGGAGTAGTTTTACATGTGGGAGCCGGCAACGTATTTATCGGGGTTTTGGATTCTCTGGTTATGGGGATGATAACAAAAAACGTAAATATAGTCAAAGTTTCAAGCTCGGGATCAAATTTTATGAACATATTCGCTATGGCGGTTAAGGAGGCGGATAAAAAAGGGGTACTCGCAAGGTCTTTCTCCATTTTGCACTGGCCCGGCGGTAAAAGAGATATAGAAGAGGAGATAGCGAAAAAAGTGGATCTTATTATGGTCTGGGGCGGTTATGACGCTGTGGATTCTTACAAAAAGATAGCTCCGATTAACGTCGATGTCGAGGGTTTCGGGCCCAAAACAAGCTTCGGCATATTGTTTGAAGATTATATAGAAAGAAACGGTTACGAATCGGTAGCCGAAAAGATAGTAAAAGACGCCGGTATGTGGGACCAGGGGGCGTGTTCCAATATGCATACCCTGTATGTTTTGTGCTCTAAAAAAAATGAGAAAAAGATAGCGGAAAATTTGATTAAAGCGTTGTCCGAAGGGTTTAAAAAATTCGAAAAAAAACTTCCGAGAGGAAAAATAACCGACGACGAAAAAGTGGAAATTACAAAGGCGAGAGAGTTGGCTAAGATAGACCGGGCGTTAGGCGATGCTTTGTTATCTTCCGACTTCCCGGATTCCAAATGGACCGTAATATACGAAAAAGATATTTCATATAGAGTCTCTCCTTTAAACAGAGTCCTTTACTTAAAAACCACGGATAATTTATCGGATATTAAAAAAGAAGCGAAAAAATATAAGGATTATATACAGACGGTCGGAATAGGAGCGAATATAATAGAAAGAAAAAAAATAATTAACGAATTTTACTCGGCCGCTGGGGTGAGGTTTTGCGAGTTAGGCGAAATGACCGAAGGTAAAACCGGTTCTCCTCACGACGGAAGATTCGTATTATCAAGACTCGTTAATTGGGTTTGTCTGGAAGGAAGAAATTCGTTAAACGATAAGATTATAGAGCTTGTTAAAATGGCCAAAGAAAAAAGCGAGTTTTATAAAAAATATTATTCAAAAATAAAAAAACCGGTTTTAAGTTTGTCGGATTTCGAATCTTTGCCTTTGCTTGAAAAAAAACATATACTTGAAAATACTCCTCCGGAAAGCTCGGCTCTTTTTACTTCAAAACCCGTAAGAGGGATATATTTCGCAAGCGGGGGGTCTACCGGAGAGCCGAAATATGTTTTTTACGACCAGCATGAGTATGAACATACCATAAGAATGCTGGCATACGCTTACGAGTCGGCGGGGCTTGGCGAAAACGACGTGATAGCCAATCTTTTCGTGGCCGGCAATTTATGGTCGAGCTGGTTGAGCGTGGAAAAAGCTATAGCGTATACCAAAGCCACAAGCGTTCCCGTGGGAAGCAATCTGCCCATGGAAAACATCGTAAATTATCTAAACCATTTTAAAGTTACCGCCGTGATAGGGCTTCCTTCTTTTTTGATAAAACTTGCGGAGTACGCCGATTCGAATAAAATAAATTTAAACATAAAAAAGATTTTTTACGGCGGAGAGTATGTGGGAGACGAGATGGTAAATTATTTTAAAAAGGTTTTTAAAGGCTCATCCGTCCATTCCGCGGGATATGCTACGGCCGACGCCGGAGTTATAGGATTTCAATGCAACCGTTTAAGCAAAGGGGTTCATCATCTTTTCGCTCAGTCTCAGTACATAGAATTTTTAGACTCCGCCACATTAAAACCGGTAAAACACGGAGAAATAGGAGAGCTTGTCGTTACTTGTTTGAATAAGAAAAAGATGCCGATAATAAGATACAGAGTCGGAGATTTGGGAAGATTTATAAACAAAAAATGCGATTGCGGAAGATCCGAGCCTCTTTTTGAAATACTCGGCAGATGCGACGACAGAATACATGCCGGAGGGGCTCATATATTCGTAAACGATATACAAAACGCTATAGGCAAAGTCGGCTCCCTATCTTTTAATTTCCAGATAATCATATATAAAAAAGGAGCGAGGGATTTCATAGAAATAATGGTGGAATCTAAAAAAGGCGCCAAAGATTTGAAAGCCGAAGAGAAACTTTATAATTCCATAATGGAAAACTGCGAAGATTTAAGAGAAAGCGTTAAGATGGGCTGGATAGATAAACCTGCAATAAAAATACTGCCTCCGGATAGCATAGAAAGAATAAAAAGAACCGGCAAGATAAAAAGAGTTATAGACAAAAGAATAAAAATTTAGTTTTCGTTTTTCGTATTTCTTTCCGATATAATAGATTCCAGAAAGTTTTTAGCTATTTCTTTCGCCCCAAGACCAAACGATATTCCGACGGCCAAGGCAAAGCCCAATCCCAAAGACGCAAACAGTATGTTTATGCTGGATCTTAAAAGCTTTATATCTAACCCTAACTGTTCTATTACCAAAACGCTTGTGAATATTAAAACTACGATAGATATTATTTTGGAAAAAAGTTTTCCGGCTTTTAAGTTATTGGATATCGAGGCGTTATATACTATGTCTTCTATGGTTTTGGATAGTATTATTCCGGCAAAACCTATTATTATCGCGGCGACTATTTTCGGTATGAACTTGATTAAAAAGGCTTCGAGTATTTGAGAGATAAAGTTAAGTTTTAAAGCGGAGGTCGCGGATACTATGAATATTAACATTACTATCCAGTATATTAGTATGGATATCACTTTTGTCGGAGATTTGCCGAAACCGGTTCTGGCGAGTATTTCGTTTAATCCTATTTTGCTCGTAAATACGTCCAATTTGATTCTTTTCATTATATGCTCGAAAACCGAGCTTAATATTCTGGATATGAAAAATCCTACGAGTATGAATATTATCGCGGCCACTATGTTTGGAAGATAATCAACCATTACAAGCCATAATTTATAAGTCGGTTCGAATAAAAGAGAAGAAAGCTCTTTCATCATATTTCCTCCTGATCTATTATTATTTTACCAAATAAAATTATATAATTTAATAAAATTATGAGAGAATTTCCAAAACCCGTGGGTTTTGTATACGGTTATGAGCCGAGCGGTCATCAGATAGCGGCTTTGGCTATAAGCGAGTTTATTCCCAAGGATATAATAAACCCCTGTTTTTTAAGCGTTTCGGATTTTTTTCCAGGATCTTCAAATTTTCTCGTAAAGGGATACCTTGAAATAATACAAAAAACGCCGCTTCTATGGGATTATTTATACGATAACCAACTTTTGAGCAAAACATATTACGGGCTTGGTATTAAAATCCCGGATTTTTATTCGAACATCGTAAATAAAAAGCTTATCAAATTAGGGATTAACACTATAATATCCACTCACGCTTTTTCTTCGATAATGACTTCCGGAGATAATTTGAAGATAAAAATAAAAAACAACTTTGCGGTTATCACCGACATATACGCCCATTCCTTCTGGCCTAAAAACTTAGATAAGTATTTCGTGCCTCATTATCAAACATATAAAACGCTTGCGGAAAACGGGGTAAGCGGGGATAAAATAGAAGTGGTCGGTATGCCTTTAAGGAAAGAGTTTTATTCGGATTATAATCCGGTCAAGTTAAAAAAGAAGTTAAAAATTCCGGACGTTCCTACTTTTCTTATAACCGGCGGAAGTAAGGGTATAGGGGAAATAATGGATATAATAGACGTTTTTAGAGAGATAAGATATAAATGTAATCTGATAATTTTTTGCGGTTCGAATAAAAAGCTTAAAAAAAACTTATCTTCAATGAAATATCTAAATAACGCAAAAATATATCCTTTAGGTTATCAAAAAAATCCTGCCGTTTATTATGCGGTATCGGATATGGTCATAGGAAAATCCGGGGGGATAACTTTATTTGAAACTGCAGCAATGAAAAAGATGTTTGTGGTATATTCTCCTCTTCCAGGCCAAGAAGAAAGAAATGCAAAGTTTCTTGTGAACCATCACTGCGCTTTAAATCCGTCAAATTCTAGAAATTTGAAATTAATAATAGATTCTTTTTTGACTAATAAAAATTATTTCGAAAGATACGTAAATAATATTTCAAAGCTTCATAAAAAAGATGCAGCTATAAAAATAGCAAACGAGATTATAAATTCGGTTTAATAATTTGTAAAATATATTATAGTTCACTTTTAACATTACGGGGAGTGGCTCAGTGGTAGAGCGCTCGCTTGGGGTGCGAGAGGCCCGGGGTTCAATTCCCCGCTCCCCGAAGCTTTGCTAAGCAACAGCGGTAAGCTGTTGCGCGGGAATTGAAAGCCCGCAGCAAAACATCTGCATTCGGTTTTGCGAGGGGCGGCCTGCGAGAAAATTTGCGGTGAGCAAATTTTACTTGTAGGAAATTCCCCGCTCCCCGAAGCTTTGCTAAGCGACAGCGGTAAGCTGTTGCGCGGGAATTGAAAGCCCGAAAAACATTGTAAGCGACGGCGCGACACTTGTTCTTTAAACTTTAAACATTTAACTTTGAACTTATAACTTTGAACATTGAACTTTGAACCTGCATCTTTTAACATGCAACTTTAAACATTAAACTTTTATTTGGCGGGGCGTGGCTCAGATGGCTAGAGCGCTCGGTTCGGGACCGAGAGGCCGCCGGTTCAAATCCGGCCGCCCCGACCAAGTTTAACTTTTTTAATTTTGAGCAAATTTTCTACCTGTATTTTATATCTGTTTTATGGGCTAATTATTGATTTTAGAAAAAAACTAAAAAGCTTTTTACGCTATCGCTACTTTAAATATATATTTATACATAATCTGAATGAGGAGGAGGCGAAAAAATATGAAAAAACTTATTCAACAACAAAAAAATGAAATTATTGATAAGCTTCAAAAAGATAAGCCAATTCCGGATGGGTATCGTTTTCTTATTCCTTTTGAAACGGAAAGAGAGTATGAGCTTGTTTATTCTGGCAAAGAAAGAAAGGAAGATATTTTAGCAGATACTTTGAGCGTTCCATTTCAACCAATTAAAAAAATCGGCAATGTTAAAGAAAATGAATGGCACAATATGCTTATTTTTGGCGAAAATCTCCAAGCTTTAAAACATCTTTTGAAATTAAAAGGAGAAGGAAAATTAAGAAACCCCGACGGCACAAACGGCGTAAAACTTGTCTATATTGATCCGCCGTTTGCAACAGAACAGGAGTTTAGAGGATCAAAAGAACAGAAAGCATATCAGGATAAAATTGTCGGTGCAGAATTTTTGGAGTTTTTAAGAAAACGATTGATATTTTTACGAGAATTATTGACTGATGATGGAAGTATTTATGTGCATTTAGATTGGAGAAAAGGCCATTATGTAAAAGTTTTGATGGATGAAATATTTGGAGAAGAAAAAATTAAGAATGAAATAATTTGGGTTTATACTGGTCCAAGTGCGCCCGGACAACAACAATTTTCAAGAAAACATGAAGTAATATTTTGGTATAGCAAAAGCGATAATTGGATTTTTAATGTAGATGACGTAAGAATTCCATATCATAAAACAACTGCTGGGAAATTTGAAAGCAAAGGGACTGGTTTTGGCGGTAAAGCAGCTGATTTATCAAAAGGAAAGATTCCTGAAGATTGGTGGTATTTTCCGATTGTTTCGAGAATAAGAAATGAAATTTTAGGATATCCAACACAAAAACCGGAAAAACTTCTCGAACGCATCATCAAAGCCTCCTCCAACCCAGGTGACATTGTTTTAGATTGTTTTGCTGGAAGTGGCACAACTGGAGCAGTAGCAGAGAAATTAGGTAGAAAATGGATAATGATTGATTCTAGCAAGCTGGCTATCTACGCCATGCAAAAACGAATACTCAATTTAAAGGAAAAAATTGGCAACAAAGGAAAGCCATTAAAACCCAAACCATTTGTTTTGTATAACGCTGGCCTTTATTTAGACTCAGGATTTATTGAAAAAATGGAAGAAGGGGATTACAAAAAATTTGTTTTGGAACTTTTTAATGCAGAGCCATGCGATAACAAAATCAAAGGCGTTCAAATGCATGGAATTTTAAACAATCGTCCAGTAATGGTTTTTTCTCAAAAAGATTATTTAACTCATGAATTTATTGATGATTTACATAAAACCGTCGGATCAGGATTAAAAGATGAAATGTATATTATCGCACCAATGAGTGTTGTGAGATTTAATGAAGATTATGTGCAAAAAGGCAAAATCCGCTATAACATTCTTCGTGTGCCTTATTCTATAATTCAAAAAATTCAGGATAAAGGATATGTCAGAGGACTTCAACCGTTATCAAAGGATAAAATTAATCAAACCATTGAAAGTGTTGGCTTTGATTTTATCTATCCGCCAAAAGTGGAATGTGAATACTATCAAAGCAAAGAAGGAGAACTTTTTGATCAATTAGTGATAAAAATCAATAAATTCGAACCAGTACAAATTAGCAAAAAACCAGTAGAATTTCAAGACCCTAAAAAAGAATCTTTAGCAATGGTGATGATTGATAAGGATTATGACGGCAAAGTTTTTGATATGGATCATTATTTCTTCAATGATGAAATTTTTAAAAATGATTTTAAAGTTGTCTTTCCAAAAGATAAAGCTGGACAAAAGATAATGATTATTTACCTTGATATCTTAGGGAATGAAAAAATAGAGATTAAAGATATTAAGGATTTTAAGAGGAAATAATTATGGAAGAATATAAAGAAACGATTAGTCCCAACGATTTAGTTTTAAAATTGTCTGAAAAAGCCAATAATTTTGATATTTCCAAATATGAAGATTTTATTGGAGAATTATGTGACAAACGAGAATATCAAAAAGAGGCAATTAGAAAAGTTATCAAATTCTTTTTAAGCGGCGAGTATAAAAATATAGTTGAATTAGTTAGAGAGAATTTTAAAATTAATGGGGCAATGCAAGAATTTTTTAGAGACGAAAATGAATTAATTAATGATCTGCTGTTTAAAGATAAATTAAGTTGTACAATTGATTTAGCAGCCGGCACTGGAAAAACATGGGTAATGTATGCGGTAGCAAGAATAATGTTGGCCGAAGGAGTAGTTGATAATGTTTTAATTTTAGGGCCATCGCGAACAAATAAATATGAAATTTTGAAAAAATTTAATAATTTTACTATTAAAACTAATCTGCAAAGCGCGTTTCCTAAAGATGGGAAATACAGAAATCCATGTATTATTCAGGCAAATACGGCAATTAAAAAAGGCGATATTGTGATTGATAATATTCACAAGGCTTATGATCATGTTGGGTCGTCGATCAAAGATTTAAAAGGAAAAGACAGAAAGATTTTGATCATCAATGACGAAGCGCATCATTTTATTAGCTCAACTGCCGGTGGATTGGATAAAGAAGAAATGGGTGAATGGGCAAAGTTTTTAAAAAATCTGGAATATAATTTTGTTTATATTTTAAATTCATCAGGAACACCATATAAAGGCGATAATTATTTTAAGGATGTCATTTACAGATATTCTATTCGTCAAGCAATTGAAGATAGAACAGTAAAAGATATTAATTATTTAGAAAAAGACGAATCAAAAGGCTGGAAACAGAAATTTAAGGCAATTTACAATAATCATATTCAAAATAAAAATAAATATCCAAAAGTTAAAAAACATCTCACAATTTTTGTAACTAATCAAATATCAAGGACTGATCATATCGCTGATGAAATTAGAAAATTTTTGAGAATAGAAGAGGGAATTTCAGCTGAAGAAGCAGAAAAAAAGGTGTTGCCCGTTACTTCTGCTCAAAAACACGAAAAAAACCGAGAGATACTTAAAACTGTTGATGAACCGGAAAATCCGGTGGAATGGATTGTTTCCGTCTCTATGCTTACTGAAGGTTGGGATGTAAATAATGTTTTTCAAATTGTTCCCCATGAAGATAGGGCATTTAATTCAAAATTACTGATCGCCCAAGTACTAGGCAGGGGTTTGCGCGTACCACCGGTTTATCAAAATGATCCAGACATTCATCCACAAGTTACAATTTTTAATCATGATGCCTGGGGACCAAGAATTGATGATTTAGTGAGAGATGTAGCGGAAATTAGTAAAAAGATCGTAAGTAAAGTAGATAAAGATTCAAAATATAATTTCTCTCTTTACTATATTAATGTAGAAAAGAAAATCGTTTCTGATTCAAAAACTCCTATGCGTGGGAAAATTAAATTGCCTAAATCTCTGGGGTTTAGTAGTAGAAAAGACATCACCGAACAAATTTATATATCAGTTAAAACTCATGAAGAAACATTTAAGCGGACTAAAATAGATTTAGAAGCGTATTTAATCAAGGAGGCAGTGAACGAGGTTTTTAACAATATTTTACTTTTAGACTTGACACATAATACTAATTTTGCCAAAAAGGCGAATGAAAAATTTATTGAAAATCTTATTAAAAAAGAATTAAAAAAGATTGGCGAAACAACAGTAACAGAGGCAAATCTTCAAAGAGCTAAAGCATCTTTTAATACACTTTACAGGCAATTAACCGGTCAGTCCAAAGTAGTAGATGTATATAATGATCCGATTGAGAAAAACACAAAAGAAATGAACAGTTCAACTATAAGTGTGAGTGAATTAAAAAGAAATAAAGGTTTAATTTTTAGTGAAAATTCATTAAAAATATTAACCGAGAAAGAATTGCAAATTATTAAAGAGGTTATTGAAGAATTACCAAGGAGAAGAGCTATACAAGTGGAAAATGAAAATTATAAAAGTCCGTTAAATATAACTATTCTGGCATCAGAGCCGGAAATTGAATTTGCAAAAAAATTAACTGATGCAGAATATTCAAAATTTATTGATTGCTGGGTGAAATCAAAAGATAAAGGATTTTATTCAATTCCATATATTTATCGTCCTGGAACTCATTCCCAACAAAAAGAATTTAATCCTGATTTTATAATCAAAAAAGGGAAAAAGATAATTTTTGTCGAGATAAAAGACGATGAAGATACAGATATAAAAAATCGGGATAAAATTGTTGGTGCAAACGATTATTTTAGTGAACTAAACGTCAAAATTAAGAAAAAAAAGCAAAAATATTGGTTTTATTTTTTAACGCCAGCGGATTACACTGGATTTTTTGAAAAAGTGATAAAGAATAATAAAAAATTTAGAGGAGATTTGCACGCAAAATTATTAGAGAAGAACAGGGATGAATTAAAATAATTGTTATAATAGGAAATAATAGGCTTGCCCATAAAGCAGGCAAGGCAAACTATTGTGTATAATCGAAAGAGATACTTATGGTAGTCAAGATTGTCTTTAAAAAAGGTTATTTTTGTTTTAATAATTATGGTTATATAAGTTGAATTTTTCAGATATGAAAAAAATAAAATTGAGAGCTCATCATCTTTTATGCGTTAAAGGTTTTGAAGGTAAAGGATATGATGAGGATTTTATAAACAATATGAAAAATATCGTCGGTATTTTAGGCGATAACGCGTATGTGGAAGTTTTAAACGGTTGCGACGATATATGCGTTAAATGCCCGAATATGAAAGACGGAAAATGCGTTAGCGAAAACGGGGGGGAAGATTTTGTTAGAATTATGGACGATATTGTGATCGATAAAATGGGTATTAAGCCGCAAGAAGTTTTGATTTGGCGAGAAGCGGAAAATAAAGTTTTAGGCCGTTTTCAATCGAAAAAAGATCTTGAAGGCGTGTGTTCCGATTGTTCCTGGAATAATATTTGCAAATGGTATCTTACGAGAAAATAGCTAATTTTTAATCCAATCGATTATTTCTTTAATATATTCGTCCCCGTTTTCGTTATCGAATATCCGAACTCCGTGTCCGTTTTGAGAAAGAATAAGTTTATATTTCTTTTTGCTTTTTTCGCATATCTGGACAAATACCCTCGTACTGTTAAAAGAATATACGTCTGTTTCGGATACGGTAAATAGAATTTTAGCTTTTGTTTTTTTAAAAAGCTCAGCCGGCTCAAAACCTCCGTAATTAATTCCCGAAGACATTAATACGATTTTCAAAGATTTTTTGTAAAAATATTCCATAACGGCGTTTGCTCCGATGCTTGCGCCTATCGGTATTATGTTTTTAGCCGGGATTTTTTGAGATATGCTTTTATAAACGGCGTCTATGTCTTTTAAAAAATTAATTAAATCGGTTTTGGTAAGCTCTTTGTAATCTTTTATCGTTCTATCGCCGCATTTTTTGCTTTCGCCGTGTCCTCTCAAATCCAACGAAACATAGTTTAGTTTTTCTTTTTCCAATCTATTATTGAATTTATCCCATTCTTCTTTTGAAGAACCAAGGCCGTGAACTTCAAATAAGGTAGGATATGTTTTGTCTTTTATGTTTATATGGGCTGATATTTCGCATCCGTCGGTGGTTCTTAAAATCGTTTTTTCGCCGCTTAAAAGAAATGGGCCGGATATAAAAAACAAAAATAAAACGATAAAGTTCATAAATTTATTATACTTTTTTTAATAAAAAAAGTATTTGGTATTCGAATACCAATATTGACAATATTTAACGCTTTTAATATCATTTAATTATAGGAGAAATTATGTGCCTTAGCGTTCCCGCCAAAATAATGAAGTTAGAAAAAGATAAAGCGTTGGTAGATTTCGGAGGAAGCCAAAGAGAAGTTTCCATGATGCTTTTGCCGGAAGCAAAAATAGGAGATTATGTGCTGGTTCATGCGGGTTTTGCCATACAGTTACTCGAAGAATCGGACGCTAAAAAGACTCTGGAAGCTTTTAAAGAAATATATGAAAACGAAAAATAAAAATTTATTTTCTCCGAGCCTTTGGTCCGATAAAGATATCGCGATTAAAATTTCAAAAGAAATAAAAAACAAAGCCGAAATGTTTTTTAAAAAAACGGGCAAAAAACCTTCCATGATGGAGGTTTGCGGAACTCATACTATGGCGATAGCAAGAAGCGGCATAAGGCAGTTGATAGGAGATTATGTAAATCTCATATCCGGCCCGGGGTGTCCGGTTTGCGTTACTTCTCAAGGGGACATAGACAGGATAATAGAATTTTCTAAATTTAACGACGTTATAATAGCCACTTTCGGAGATATGATGAAGGTCAAGGGTTCCGAAGGCTACGACCTAAACGATATCAGAATCAAAGGGGGGGATGTAAGGATAGTTTATTCTCCGATGGATTGTCTGGAATTGGCTCGAGAAAACCGGGGAAAAAACATAGTATTTGTAGGCGTGGGATTTGAAACCACCGCTCCGACTATAGCGGCCGCGGTAAAAAAAGCTTACGAGGATAAAATAAACAATTTTTTTGTAGCCCCTCTTTTTAAGCTTGTTCCTCCTGCTTTGAGATTTTTATTGGACTCTAAAATTTCTAAAATAGACGGGTTTATTCTTCCCGGTCATGTCAGCGTTATAATAGGATCCAAAGCTTACGATTTTTTGAAAGAAGAATATAAAATTCCATCGGTCATAGCCGGTTTTGAGCCTCTCGATATACTCAGGGCGGCGGATATGATTCTAAGTTATTTAATCGAAGGAAAAGAGGTTTTCGGGGTAGAGTACGAACGAGCGGTAAAATCGGAGGGCAATAGGGTAGCTCTGGATATTATGAATGAAGTTTTTAAAGTATCGGACGCTTATTGGAGAGCTATAGGCGTTATAAAAAAATCTGGATATTCATTCTCCGATAAATTTGAAAAATTCGACGCGTTTAAGAAATACGGGATATCTTACAGAGAAAAAGCCGAACCGAAAGGATGTTTATGCGGCAGAATCTTGCTTGGACTGTCTAAACCGAGCGACTGTCCGCTTTTTGGCAAAAAATGCGTTCCCGAGGATGCGATAGGCCCGTGTATGGTTTCTTCGGAAGGCGCTTGCGCGGCTTGGTATAAATACGGAGTGAAAAAATGAATATAGAGACTCTTAAGGTTTTTAAAGATCTTATAGAAACTCAAAGCTTTACCAAAACGGCGAGAATGAATTATATATCTCAATCGGCCGTGAGCCAGCAGATTAAAAAATTGGAAATGATTTTTAAAACGAAACTTTTTATAAAAAGAAACGACAGATTCGAGCTTACCAGAGTCGGCAAGCTTTTATACGAAGGAGCGGGTGATATAATAAAAACATACGACAATACGATTTCCAGGATAAGAGAAAATTTCGAGGACTCCAAAGGAGAGATCAAAATATCTTCTATATATACCGTCGGGATTTATCTTTTGAATAATTACATAAGAGGATTTCTATCCAAATATCCGAATACCAAAATCAATCTGGATTATTACGAGTGGGACGAGGTCATCAATAAAGTTTTAAACGACGACTGCGATTTCGGATTTGTGGCATGCAAAAAGGTCAACGATATCAATATCTCTTCTCTTCATATAAACGACGAGGAGATGGTTTTCGTCGCTCCGAATTCTTATCAGAAACCCAAAGGAGAAAAAATAGATTTTACCGAGGCTTTTAAGGTAAGCCTGATATTTTTCGAAAAGAATACTCCTTCGAGAAAATTTGTGGAATGCGTTACTAAGGGGAAAAAGGTAAGCTTTAACGTCACTATGGAGATGAACAATATAGAAACCATAAAAGCGGCCATTATGTCAAACGCGGGATATTCCATACTTCCCTATACTTCGGTGGAAAACGATTATAAAAACGGAAAGTTGAAAATTTTCAGATTTTCAGAGCCTTTTTATAGGCCCGTTTATATGGTTTATAACAAAAGAAAAAAGTTTTCTCCGCCTTTAAGTTTATTTATGAATTTTATGCTAAATATAAAAAAGAACAAAACTATTTCTTACGAGGAAGTTTATGGATAGGATTTCTCTGGCCTATGGAAGCGGAGGAAAACAAACCGCGGAACTTGTTAAAAAAATTTTTTTGAAAAATTTATATAGCGAAGAACTTTCAAAACTGGAAGATAGCGCGATAATTAAAAATAAAAATTTGAAAGTCGCTTTTACTACCGACTCCTATGTTGTAGACCCAATATTTTTCCCCGGGGGAGATATCGGAAGGCTTTGCGTATGCGGAACCGTAAACGACATATCGGTATCGGGCGCTAAAATCGAGGCAATATCTCTCGGATTTATAATAGAAGAAGGTCTTGATATTTCTGTTTTGTTAAAAATAGTAAATTCCATAAAAAAAACCGCGAAAGAAGCCGGGGTAAGGATAGTTACCGGGGATACCAAGGTTGTAGAAAAAGGAAAAGCGGATAAAATATTTATAAATACGAGCGGCATAGGTTTTTTCGACTCTGAACTTAATTTTTCTTATTCTAACGTTAAAAAAGACGATATCATCATAATAAACGGAGAGGTTGGCTCTCACGGAATAGCCGTTTTAAATTCGAGAAATAAATTGGGCATTTCGGGAGATATAAAAAGCGATGTGGCTCCTTTGAACGGCCTTATAGATTTAATAAAAAGGATACCCGGTATAAAGTGTATTAAGGATGTTACAAGAGGCGGACTTATAACCGCTTTAAACGAGATATCCGAAAGTTGCGGTTTCGGAGCGGAGATAGAAGAAGAAAAAGTTCCGGTGGCGGATTCGGTAAAATCGGCATGCGAAATGCTGGGGATAGATCCTTTTTATGCGGCAAACGAAGGCAAAATAGTGGTGATAGCTTCTAAAAAATCGGCCGAAAAAATACTCGTCGAAATGAGAAAACATAAATACGGCAAAAAATCTGCGATTATAGGAAGATTTAACGAAGACAAACATGTAAGCGTAAAAACGCTTATAGGTACGGTAAGAATAGCTCAGTCTATGAGCGGAGAACAGATGCCGAGGATTTGCTGATTATATGTTTAAAAAAATCTTTATATGGTCGATTAGCTTTTTAATAGCCGGGACAATAGCGGTTTTTCAAAGAGCCACCGGTCCCACATATCCCGTTAAAGGAAAATATCTTTTTGGAGACAAATCCGTAAAGTATAAATTCCCAAGAAGTTGTACCGTCGGTTTGGATGACTGCGTCGGCAAAATATTTGCACCGGGCTTGAAAGGATATGTTTTATACAAAAGACTGGGAGTGGAAGAAAATTATAAAAAAATAGATTTTGTATCCGACGAAAATGTTTCCTTGTTTAAATTGGAAACAAATTTTCCCAAAGCCGGGAAAATAGAGTACGACGCTTATCTACTTTCGGAAGGAAAAGAGTTCAAAATCAATAAAGATAAAGTAATTTTAAGGTTTAAAGGATATGTTCCGGCTTCGATTTTGGCGGCTCATATAATTTTTATGTTTTTGTTTATGATATTTTCGGTTTATCTTTTTTTTGAAAACAATTTTTCAAGCGGGATAAATAAAAAGATTTTCTATTTAAATTATTTTTTTCTTATAATCGGGGGATTCGTTTTGGGTCCGATAGTGCAGTATTACGCTTTCGATATTTTGTGGAGCGGTTTCCCTTTCGGTTACGATCTGACGGATAACAAAGTGCTTTTGATATTTATCTCCTGGACCGCGGTTTTGTTTAAAATCATTAAATCTAAGGATTATAAAAAATGGCTTAATTTAGCTTTTGTTTTTACGATTGCGGTTTATCTCGTGCCTCATAGCCTTTTGGGAAGCGAATACGATTATTCCGCAGGCAAACTTACCAATGTTAAAAACTAAAAAGATAATAATAAACGGCGTAGTTCAGGGAGTCGGTTTTAGGCCTTTTATATACAATCTCGCAAGAGAGATGAATATTAACGGATATGTTCTAAACTCTCCGGACGGAGTGGTAATAGAATTAACAGCCGAAGAAGAAAAAATAAAAAAATTTATAGAAAATATAAAGCTAAAAAAACCGAAGGAATCCGAAATATCTTCGATAGAAATCAACGAGGAAAAATATAAAAATTTCAAAGATTTTAAAATATTAAAAAGCGAAAATAATTCTTTTGTAAAAACCTCCATCCCCGTAGATCTTTCCATATGCGAAGATTGCGTTAAAGATATATTAGACCCCGAAAACAGAAGATATCTTTATCCTTTTACTAATTGCACAAACTGCGGCCCTCGTTTTTCCATAGTGGAAAAAATTCCATACGATAGAAAATTTACCACTATGAAAAAGTTTAAAATGTGCTCCAAATGCTTTAAAGAGTACGAATCTCCCGAAAACAGAAGGTTTCACGCACAACCCAACGCTTGCCCGGACTGCGGACCTTACGCCTGGGTCAGGAGTGTTGAGCGAAGAATAATAAAAAACAATTGGTTAGATTATATAGTAAAAAGAATAATCGAAGGAAACATCGTTTTGATAAAAGGAATAGGAGGTTTTCACATCGCCTGCGACGCTTTTAATAAGCAGGCTGTATTAAAACTACGAGAAATAAAAAGAAGAGATTTTAAACCTTTCGCGGTAATGGTGGAGGACATATCGGACATATCCGGTTGGTTGATAGTAAAAAAAGAGGAGGAGGATGTTTTTAATTCCTCAAAAGCACCCATAATAATGTTCAGGAAAAAAAACGATTCCGTTTTTGAGTATGTCGCTCCGAATATAGACAGCGTTGGAGTTATGAAAGCTTATACGCCTCTTCATAAAATAATTTTTAATAAGCTTAAAGAAAAAGGCTTTAGAAATCCCTTAGTTATGACTTCGGGAAATTTTAAAGACGAACCTATACTTACGGACAATAAAGAAGCTTGCGATAGATTTAAGGGATACGATATACTTCTTCATAATAGGGATATTAAAAACAGGATAGACGATAGCGTATTGTTTTTAGACGATTTTAAAACCCAAAGGATTATAAGAAGATCGAGAGGTTTTGTGCCTGGGAGCATAAAGATAAAATCGGACGAGGATAAAAAAATCTTTGCCGCCGGCGCGGATATAAAAAATTGTTTCGGTTTCTATAGAAAAGGAGAGGTTATTTTGTCTCAATATATAGGAGACCTTGAGATAAAAGAAAACAGAGATTTTTTCTTAAGTTCTTATGCGAATATGAAAAAACTTTTCGATATAAACGCGGATACGGTTTGCGTAGATATGCATCCTCAGTACCATTCTTCCTCTATGGCTAAAAGTTTGGGTATAAAAAATATTATTTATGTACAGCATCATATCGCACATATGTGTTCGGTAATGGCCGAAAACGATCTGGAAGACGATGTTCTTGGGATTTCTTTCGACGGTACAGGTTACGGAACGGACGGCAACATATGGGGGGGAGAGTTTTTCGTAGTTAAAAACGGGAATATTAAGAGGGCGGCGCATTTTAAATATGTGCCTTTGCCCGGCGGAGATATGGTATCGAAAGAGATATGGAGAAGCTTTGTGTCTTTTTTTTCAAACCGTATGGATTTCGTCTATAATGTTTTGAAAGGGAAAATAGAAAAAAACAAAATCGAAATAATAAACAATATGATCGATAAAAAAATCAATTCTCCTCTTTCATCGTCGGTTGGGAGAATATTCGACGCCGTTTCGGTTTCGGTAACCGGCGATACCGTTTCAGATTTCGAAGCCTCGGGACCTATGAAAATCGAGCACTTGGCTTATAAAAAAGTAGAAAGACCCTACAAATTTGATATTCAGAAAAAAGGAGATATTTACGTAGTATCTTACGATTCTTTAATAGACGGTATTATAAAGGATTGGGATAAAAAAAGAGATATTATATCTGCCAAATTTCATTCGGCTTTAATAAATTTGATTAAAGATTTAAGCTTAAAAATTTGTCGGGATTACAATATAAAAAACATATGCGTTTCGGGCGGAGTTTTTCAAAATAGATTTTTAACAAACTCTATTATAAAATCCTTTTACGGCTCGAAATATAATTTATATCTAAACTCCAAAGTTCCGTCAAACGACGGTGGGATATCTTTGGGACAGATCTATTACGCTTTGAAATTTAATAAGTAACTTATTTTGTTTGCGTCGATACCTTTATTTTTTTTATTTCTTCTGGAGCCGATTTCATTATATTCTGCATTCTCGGATCCGTGCTCATTTTAATCAAACTTTGCATCATTTCGGGGTTTGAAAGAAGGATATTGGTCATCTTTTGCATAAACTTTGGATCTTGCATTTTCTTCATCAGTTTAACCGGTTTGTCTTTATCGTTGGATTCGAATATTTCTTTAAGTTCCGGATCGTTTTTGAAAGTTTCCATGAACTTTTTTACATTTTCGTCGTTTGTAAAATCTTTTGCGACTTCTTCCATTTCTTTTCTTTTTTCTTCGTTAGTAAGCGAGGAAACGGCCTCCGAAGAAAAAACTATCATAGATAGGGAAGATTGTTGATTGTGAGTGGAAACCGTTACGCTCTGGCTCATCTCTTCCATTTTTTTTGCAAATTCTTCCAGTTTCGCCTGAGTCTCCGGATTTTCTATCGCGGTCTGGATTGAGTTTTGTATTTTTTTATAATTTGAATATACGGTATAAAAAACCGCAAACGAAACGAATATAACCGCGATTAAGACGTATGCGAGTATTTTAAGAAATTTTTGCCTTTTTCTTATCTCTTCCAGTTCTTTTGAAATTTGATTTTTTTCTTCTTCGCATTTTACGGTTTTGTTGTTCTCTTCCATTCGTTCCTCCATTTGACATTATACAAAATAAATTATAAGATATATAATAATGCGACTCTTTCAAGGCTCTCTCTCGAAAGTCGTTTTTTAAAAATCTTAAAAAGCCCTCATCGTCTAGTGGCCTAGGACGCTGCCCTTTCAAGGCAGAGATCAGGGGTTCGAATCCCCTTGAGGGCGTTCTTCTTGCTAATCTTCCTTACATCATGCTAATCTAAGAAACAGCGGTAAGCTGTTTCGTGGGGATTCGAAAGTCCGCAGCACCAAGTTTACATACGCTTGGTGCGAGGAGCGGCCCGCGAAAAAATGAGCGGTGAGCGAATTTTATTTGCGGGAGAATCCCCTTGAGGGCGTTCTTCTTGCTAATCTTCCTTACATCATGCTAATCTAAGAAACAGCGGTAAGCTGTTTCGTGGGGATTCGAAAGTCCGCAGCTATAATTATACTAGTTAAGGTGCGAGTGGACTTTGCTTTCTGTTTTTGCTTTGGACACCGTGGCAAATGCGAAGCATTATGCCACAGTAGCGGCCCGCGAAAAAATGAGCGGCAAGCGTTTTTATTTGCGGGAGAATCCCCTTGAGGGCGTTCTTCTTGCTAATCTTCCTTACATCTTGCCAATATAGTTAAATGTTTGAAGTTTAAAGTTCAAAGTTTAATGTTCAATGTCGCATGTTTAAAGTTGAAAGTTGTACGACAGGAACAAAAAGTCGCAAGTTCAATGTTTAATGTCTAAAGTTTCCTCTATACATCTACACATCTATACCTCTAATTCCCTCCAACCCATCCGATGCTTCCACCATAAATCTGTTTGAGATCCTTATGCCCGCTTACAAAAAGATATTGACTTATATCGTAAATATTGATTTAATTATTATTATAAGCGACTTTATGCGTTTTTTAAATAAAATTATAAAAAGCCTTTTCAGGCATAAAATATATATAAGTTTTAACCCGACTTCCTATCTTCCTTCTTTTACTTTTAATTTAAGCTTTTTTAGCTTTATAGTCATATTTATATCTTTAACCATATTTATAAGTTTTTCGATGTTTAATTATCTTAAAAACGTAGATTATTACGCGTTAAAAATAGAAAACAAGATACTTAGACAAAAGATAAAAAATATTATGATCGTAGCAAACGAAAGTTTAGATTATTTGGATTCGGTTAAAAGAACTCAGATTCAAATATCCAAAATAATAGGAGATAATAAATTAAAAGAAGAATTCGGGAGCGTTTCCGTAGGCATGGGAGGGCCTCAAAGTTCGGATGCTTTAAGATTGAGAAAAGCTTTTGAGAACCTGGATTATTCCAAACTAAACGAAAAAGAAGTGATAGAGAGTTATAAGAACATAAAATCCGAATCGGAAAAAAGATTGGGTTCTTACGATAGCGTTATAAACTACATAACCACGAGATTTAATCATTCCAAATCTCTTCCAAAAGGATGGCCGGTTAACGGCAACATAACGTCTGGCTACGGCTATAGAATACATCCTTTTACTCTTTCATACGATTTCCATAGCGGCATAGATATATCCAACTCTCCCGGAACGGATATAAAATCGACCGCGGACGGCGTAGTAAGATATACCGGTTGGGCGATGGGTTACGGTTTATGCGTCATAATCGATCACGGTTTCGGCTATTCCACATTGTACGGACACCTAAGCCAATCTCTTGTCAATCAGGGGGATGTGGTTAAAAGAGGTCAGGTTATAGCCAGGCTCGGCTCCACCGGAACTTCGACGGGGCCGCATCTTCATTACGAGGTCTGGGAATACGGAGTGACCAGAAATCCAGTAAAATATATGGATAATTACAAACTGGCCAAGGATTTTTAATTATGGCTTTAATAAAGGAAAAAATATCGGAGCTTACTTCTTCCGAAAGCGTGATATCGGCGGATTGTATTTTTACCGGGAACATAGTTACCAAAGGCTCCATAAAAATAGAAGGGACGGTGGATGGGTCGGTAAGCGAGGCGAAAGAGGTTTTTATATCTAAAACGGCAAAAATTACCGGCGACATATCGGGAGAAAAATGCGTAATTTACGGAAACGTCAAGGGCAACATACTCGCAAGCGATATGGTCGAGATAATGTCGAGCGCAAGCGTGGAAGGTGATGTTACGGCTTTAAGGATAATGATAGAGGAAGGAGCAAATTTTAACGGTAAAATAACTATGAGGTCCAAGAGATAGTTTAAAGGAGAATTTATGGTTACATTTTTGAATAAAAATAAGAAGATAATATTTACGATAACCGTGGGAGTTTTTGTGGTCGGGATATTTTTCGGCATGGGAGCGCTGATAGGCAACATATCTTTAGGCAATGTGGTCGCCAAAGTGGGCGGCGGAAAGATATCTTACGAGAAATACCAGATGCAGGTTAGAATGGCTTACGATAATCTGATGAAAACTCAGAATCTGCCCGAAGCCAACGATATGATAGAGAAAATGGTAAAACAGGAAGTTTTTAAAGAAATGATAGTACAGGAACTTTTATATCAACAGGCGGAAAAATTGAATATGGGAGTTTCCAATTTCGAGGTCGCGGTTGAAATACAAAATACCCCTATGTTTTTTTATGAGGGAAGATTCGACCCGAGAGTTTACGTGTCTTCCATATGGTCCAATTATAGAATGACTCCGAAAGAATACGAGGACTGGAGAAAAAAGGAAAGAACGGCGATGAGGTTTAAGCAGTTTTTATATTCCGAAATAAAACTTACTCCGGACGATATCAAATTTTATTCCGATATGATAGGCCCTAAAGCCAAAGAGATGGAAAAAGACAAAAACAAATTTGTTTCTCAATTGAAACAGGAAAAGTTTTTAGACGTAGCCAACTACTATTTAAGACAGCTTACCAACAAAGTCGAGATAAAAGATTACAGACAAAAATTCGAAAAAAATCAAGCAAGCTAAAGTGTTAAAAATAGAAAATCTTACAAAAAAATTCGGAAACTTTACCGCGGTGGATTCGGTTAATCTGGATATCAAAGAGGGAGAGGTTTTCGGTTTCTTGGGTCCAAACGGCGCAGGGAAAACCACCACCGTAAAGATAATATCCGGAATACTAAAACCGACCTCGGGCTCGGTTTCGATAGACGGGATAGATGTTATAAATAATCCGATAGAATCCAAAAAAATGATATCTTATATACCGGACGAGCCTTTTGTCTATCCTTATCTTACTGCCAGGGAGTTTTTAAGATTTATAGCCGAGGTTTATAAAATAGAAAATTATAACGACAAAATAGACGAGCTTTTGAGTTTTTTTGGACTTTTAGATTATGCGGATTTGCTTCTTTCTTCTTACTCTCACGGCATGAAACAGAAACTCCTTATAGCCAGCGTCGTTTTAAGAAATCCGAAGGTTATGCTTTTCGACGAGCCTACCGTGGGGCTTGACCCTCTAAGCGTAAAGAAGTTTAAAGAACTCATTAAAAGGCTTACTCTGGCCGGAACCAGCGTTTTTATGTGCACTCACATACTTGAAATGGCCGAAAAGATATGCGATCAAGTCGCGGTGATAAATAAAGGCAAAATAATAGCCAGCGGCAAAGTCAAAGACATAATAGGCCACGATAAAGACAAAAATCTGGAAGATGTTTTTTTAGAATTAACGTCTTAGTATGCTTCTAATATTAAGATACCGATTTGTTTCTTTTATAAATAAAATCAAAAACTTAAAAGGCTGGAAAAGATTAAAAACTTTAATTTTTTCCATCGTTTCTTTTTTCTTGCTAATTCTTTTATATCTTTCTTTTTTGAGAATATTAAAATATCTCAAAGGTGTGGAGCTTATAGGAGACCTTTTGATATGGAAGTTATCTTCGATGGTTTTCGTCATCAGTTTCTCCATGATAGTCGTATCTTCGCTTATAATATCGATGACCACTCTTTTTTATTCTTACGACCTTAAATTTCTTTTTTCTTTGCCTGTAAGAGAAGATAATATTTTCGGCGACAAAACTATTTCTACCGTTTTTTATTCTTCGTGGAGTCTTGTGGTTATAATAATGCCTTATGTTTTAGCTTTAATGAAGGTTAACGGGTTTGGATTAGGTTTTTTGGTTTCTTTTGTTTTTCTTGTCGTTCCTTACGCTTTTTTAGCGGCGGTTATAGGGGTTATTTTCAGTCTTTTGCTTATGTATTTCTTTCCCAATTCAAAAACCAGAGACGCGGTCTGGATTTTGTCGAGCCTTTCTTTTTCGCTTGTTTATGTGGCTTTGAGATTTTCAAAACCCGAAAAACTTTTAAGGCCGGATATGTTGGGAGTAATAGCCAATTACCTTTCTTATCTTCAGGCTCCGACGGCCCCGTATCTTCCGAGCTGGTGGTTTACTAAAGCCTTGATTTCTTGGTCGGGCTCCAATTATTCTAATTTTTTATTTTATTCTTTCCTATTATACGGTTCGTCGTGGTTTTTGTTTTGGCTCTTGTTAAAATTGAGTTTGAAAACTTATCTTAAAGCTTTTAGCGGTTCTCAATCCGTAAACCAAAAAAAATATTTTTATAAAAATCCGTTCGAATTTAAATTTTTAAAATTTTCCGAGTTAAAGGATTTATTGGCTTTTTTTTATAAGGAAAGAATTACGGTTAAAAGGGATATAAGGTATTTTTCTCAGATAATACTAATAATAGCTCTCAGCATGGTTTATGTTTTTAGCGTAAAAAGCCTTCCACTTGATAATTACGAAGCGAAAAACTTCGTTTCGTTTCTAAATATTACCGTAGCGGGGTTTGTGGTCTCGGCCATATCTTTAAGATTCGTTTTTACATCCATAAGTTCGGAAGGGGGAGCATGGTGGATAGTAAAAACCGCCCCGGTTAAAATTGAAAATTTCCTTTTTGCCAAATTGATATTTTATTTTATTCCGATATATCTGTTTTCCATGGTGCTCGTATCGGTTTCCAATTATTATCTGGAAGCCGATTTGTTTATGTTCAGGCTTTCGGTTTTTATTATTACCGTTATGAGTTTTGTTATATCCGTTTTCGCCGTAGGTTTCGGTTCGATCTTCCCCGATTTTAATATAGAAAATATACATCAAGTGGAGTCCTCTTACGGAGGTTTTATATTTATGGCGGCTTCTGTTTTCTACTGCGTTATTACAGCCACTATTTTTTCATATCCGGTAAGAAACTATTTTTTCTGCCTTTATAATCCGAATTATACTTTTGAAAAAACTCTTCTTTATTCGGCATTACTCGTTTTTTTGATTATAAGCTTTTTATCTTCGTTTTTTATTTTTTCAAGAGCGGTTAAGTCTCTAAAATCTCACGAATCATAATGTATAATATTATTATGAAAATATGTATTATTCTCTTTGCTTTGTTTTTTTCGTCTAATTTAAACGCCGAAAATTTTTATTCATACGGAGATCCTTCGAAAAACGAGGTCGCCCTTACTTACGACGACGGCCCTTCCCCGGACACTCTCGCTTTGTGCGATATTCTTAAAAAATACAACGTTAAAGCCACATTTTTCGTTTTGGGAGAAAACGTTAAAAGATATCCAGGTTATTTAAAAAGAATAAAAGAGGACGGACATCTTATAGGAAGCCACACTTATTCTCATAAAAATTTTTATAAGTTTAAAAACAATCCCGATATGGCAAAGATAATAGAAGATGAGATAATCAGAACGGAAAACGAGATAAAAAAGATAACCGGAGAAAAACCGGTTTATCTCAGATACCCTTACGGATATAACGCCAAAATCGGAATAGATATGGCGAAAAAAATGGGCTATAAGGTTTATAATTGGAGTTTCGGTTACGATTGGAACAAGATAGACGACGAAGAGCTTGTAAACAAATATATTTCAAACATAAAGCCGGGAGCGATATTTTTAATGCACGACAGGAAATACAAAACCGATAGAGTTTTAAATTTAACTCAAAAACTTATAGAGGAACTTAATAAAAGGGAATATAAAACGGTAAGGCTCGACGAGATGAGTTTTAAATGAGTTTGGATTTGTTTGAAGCGGTTAAAAGAAAGATAGAAGAAGTCTATCCTTTCTTGAAGGTAAATAAAAAAAGGGAAGTCGTAAGATTGGTTTATGAAATATTAAAATCGGGAATAAAACCGGATTTTCTTTTTCTTCCCAAGTATAAAAATTACGAACAGCTTAAAAAAAATTTGATAGCCGTAAGATATCCTAAAAGTTTTAATGAATATCCTTTAAACAGATTCTATCTTCCCGAATTGAATTTAAAAAAAGAAGACTCTTTTACGGAAAAGAGCGATTTTATAAAAATAGAAGAGGTTGTAGCCGAAAAATCGTTGAAAGACTCCAAAATAGTTTCAAACATAATAAAGAAATATCCCGATGTTAAAATCGATTATATAGAAAACTTTAAAAGCGTGAAAAAAAGTTTAGACATAGCCGGCTATAATAAACGTTCAAAAAGGTTATACGTGATTAAAGAAAATTTCGATTTCTTAAAAAGATGTCCCTGTACAAAAAAATGCTTGAGTTGCGATTATTTCGTATTAAATTTAGGGTTTGGATGCCCGATGGAATGCGAGTATTGCTTTTTGCAGGGTTATCAAAACTTCGAAGGTATCGTTTTGCAGTCGAATATTGAAGATTATCTTAAAAAAACGATAGATTTTTTTAGAAACATAAAGAAACCGATAAGAGTCGGAACCGGCGAATTTACCGATTCTCTGGTATACGACGATATAACCGAATATTCAGTCGATATAATAAAAGAATTTTCAAAACATAAAAATATCATATTCGAGTTTAAAACAAAAACTCTAAACATAGATAATATTTTTAATCTCCCGCCAGCTTCCAATATCGCTTTTTCATACTCCTTAAATCCGGATAAAATCATAAAGAATTCTGAACACTATACGCCGCCTTTTAAAGAAAGAATATCCGCCCTTAAAAAAATATCCGATTACGGTTATTCAGTAGGTTTCCATTTAGACCCCATAATATGCGCTCAAGGATGGAAGGATTTATATCGCGATATGATAAACGAAATATTTTCGTTGATGTCGCCTTCAAAAATAAGATGGATAAGTCTCGGGACGTTCAGATTTAAGCCCGATACCAAAAAAGTTATAGAAAACAGGTTCAAAGAAAACATAATTTTGGACGAAGAAATGATAATAGATTTCGACGGTAAGTTGAGATATCCTTATTCTTTAAGAAAAGAAGCGTATCTTTATATTTTAAATTTACTTAAAAGAAAAAAAATGGATATTAACAAAGTTTATCTTTGCATGGAAGAATCAGATATGTGGAAAGAGGTAGGGTTGGCTCCGATTTTAAAATGGTAGTTTTTTTTATGTATAATTAAATATTGTATACGGAGGGCATATGAGCATAGTTCTTTCTACCTGCGCTATCATAATTACGGTTATAATAATACTTGTCGGTCTTGAGCTCATAGACACTTTGAAAAAAATAAAAGCCGCATCCGAAGCGGTTGAAAAACTTTCAAAAGACATAGACGATAGGGTTATGGACGTAGAGCCGGCTTTTAAAATGGTTAACGGAGTATCCAGCCAGATAAACAATCTGGTTTCCAATTTGATAAATTCCATAGCGTCTTTATTTAAAAAACAATGATACTGGATAGATTTTTTAACAAAGCATACGATCATGCGGTTTTGGAGAAGATAAAATTTCTCTCCCAGATTTCTCTCTTTAAGAACATAAGAAGAAAGGATCTTTTGTATATACTCGAAAATCTTTACGAAAAAAAATATCTTAAAAACGAGGTTCTTTTCAACGAAGGAGATATAGGCAGGGCTTTATTCATAATATACTCCGGGAATATCGGTTTGTACAAAAAAAACGGGGATCAAAACATATTGTTTTCCGAGGTAAAGGCCGGAGATTTTATAGGCGAGATGGCTCTTTTGGAAGAAATGCCGAGAAGCTTAAGCGCCATATGCTTGGAAGATTCTTTTGTTTTTTTGCTTTATAAAACCAACATAGAAAACATGATAAACTCAAAACCTAAAATAGCGGCTCGAATCAATTATAATTTAGCCAAAATTCTTTCCTCCAGGCTCAGAAATACCTTAAGGTCAAATGAAAAATAATATAAGGATAAGAGAAATTATCTTTCCCGCGATTTTGTTGTTGTTGGCGGTTGCGGTCTTTTATTACGCGAGGAAAACTTTTTTTACTCTTATTTTAAGCGTGGCTTTTTCGTATCTTTTAAATCCTCTCGTAAGGTTTTTTGAGGTTAGAGGAATAAAAAGGATATATACGGTAAGCGTGATATACGGAGTAGCCGGAATGTTGTTTGCCCTTCTTATTTTTATAGTTATGAATCTGGCTACGATAGACTTGGATTCTTTCATAAACAACTGGCCGAGCTATTATTCTAAGTTCGAGAGCATTTTTACGTCTTTTGTAAACAAACTCGTTTCGGTTTTTCCTTTTTTATCCCAATTTAAGTTAAACGATAAGATTCTCGGCTTTATGGTATCGGTTCCGAGTTACGTTCTTTCTTTTATACCTTCTCTTATGCTCGTTTTTATAATACCTTTTATTTCATTTTTTATACTTATAAAAGGCGACGGGATACTGGACATAGTTTCGGATAATGTTCCTTCGAGATACGTGGAAGTCATTTATCATATAGTTTCCAGAATAGATTCGAGTTTGGGAAGTTATTTGAGAGGGATACTAACGGAGGCTTTTATTCTTTTCATTTTATCTTTTTTCGGATTGTTTTTTTTAAACATAGACTATTTTTCGATAATAGCTGCCATAGTAGGGTTATCTTCCATAGTTCCGTATTTGGGAGCGATAATAGGCGGTTTTGTGGCTTCAATAATAGCGTATCTTCAATACAACGAGATATACTCGGTAATTAAGGTTATTATCTTTTTCATATCCATAAGATTTATAGACGATTGGTTTTTGCAACCGTATATAATGAAAAGAAGCGTTAATCTGAGTCCGGCGGTGGTCGTTCTTTCTCTTATGGCCGGGGGGGAGATAGCCGGTTTTTGGGGAATAGTGTTCGCCGTTCCGGTTGTTTGCATAATAAGGGAAACGGTTTCAATAATAATAGAGCTTCAGAAAACCGAGTTCGGCTGGAAACCGGAGCCCGAGCCGGCTAAAATTAACATTCCTTACACATAAGATATATGGAAACAATAAAAATAAAAACGAATAAATCTCAGGAGATAATAGACATAACCCATACTATAGCCGAAAAAATAAAAGAATTGAAAGTTAAAGACGGAGTTTGTTTTATTTATTCTCCTCATACGACATGCGGAGTGGCCATAAACGAAGGGGCCGACCCGACGGTTAAAAAAGATATTATAAATAAGCTAAACAAATTTATAGAACCTGAGGATAATTATCTTCATCTGGAAGGTAATTCTCACGCTCATATAAAATCGGTTATATGCGGAAATTCGGTATCGGTGTTCGTAGAGAATTACGAAATTATGCTCGGTAGATGGCAGTCTGTTTATCTTATGGAGTTTGACGGTCCGAGAAACAGAGAGTTGTGGATTAAAATAATAAATTAGTCTTTAGCAAACTCCTTATTTGAAGATAAATTTTTTTAAAAAATTTTAGATAAATTTTGAAAAAATACCCATTAAAATGATATTATATTATTTAGTTCTTTCAAACTCCGATTTCGGGCAAGTGGCGGAACTGGTAGACGCGCAGGTCTCAAAAACCTGTGATCTCCACGATCATGAGGGTTCGAGTCCCTCCTTGCCCATGCTTTACGAGAAACAGCGGTAAGCTGTTTCGTGGGACTCGAAAGTCCGCAGGCCGAATTGGTCTATGCAAGAGGCCGAGGAGCGGCCCGCGAAAAAATGAGCGGTGAGCGAATTTTATTTGCGGGAGAGTCCCTCCTTGCCCATGCTTTACGAGAAACAGCGGTAAGCTGTTTCGTGGGACTCGAAAGTCCGCAGGCCGAATTGGTCTATGCAAGAGGCCGAGTGGACTTTGCTTATTATGTTTGCTTGGGGCACCGTGGCAAATGCGAAGCATTATGCCACAGTAGCGGCCCGCGAAAAAATGAGCGGTGAGCGAATTTTATTTGCGGGAGAGTCCCTC